>NZ_JAFLNA010000029.1:0-2397 GCF_017313405.1 Agrobacterium burrii | reverse complement strand
CGCATCATGATCATCTCGCCCTTCTTCGTCATGCCGCCTGTCGCAGCTTTGGTGTGGAAGAACATGATCATGCATCCGGGTTACGGCGTGCTTGCCGATCTCTCACGCTTCTTCGGTTTCCAGCCGGTCGACTGGTTTGCGCAGTTTCCGCTGCTGTCGATCATCATCATCGTCGCCTGGCAATGGCTGCCGTTTGCCACACTGATCCTTTTGACGGCGCTGCAATCGCTCGATGGCGAGCAGAGGGAAGCGGCCGAGATGGATGGCGCCAACTTCGTCAACCGCTTCATCTATCTGACCCTGCCGCATCTGTCGCGCGCCATCACCGTCGTCATTCTGATCCAGACGATCTTCCTGCTCGGCGTCTACGCGGAAATCCTCGTCACCACCAATGGCGGACCGGGTTATGCCTCCACCAACCTTGCCTTCCTCATCTATCGCACCGCACTTTTAGGCTACGACGTCGGCGGCGCTTCGGCCGGCGGCATCATCGCCGTCGTGCTCGCCAATATCGTCGCCATCTTCCTGATGCGCGCCGTCGGCAAGAACCTCGACCGGTAAAGGGGAAACATCATGGCCCGCAAGACAACCACACGTGCAAAGATCGGCTTTTCCATCGCGGCCTGGGCCGTGGCGCTCCTGCTGTTCTTCCCGATCCTTTACGCCTTCCTCACCTCGATCAAGACCGAGCCGGAAGCGATATCGGGCTTCAGCCTCATTCCATCAGGCACGCTGGAAAACTACATCACCGTGCAGACCCAGCGCGATTACTTCAAGCCGTTCATGAACTCGGTGGTGCTGTCGCTCGGCTCAACGATCATCGCGCTGATCATCGCCATTCCCGCCGCCTGGGCCATGGCGTTCTCGCCGACCAAGCGCACCAAGGACATTTTGATGTGGATGCTCTCCACCAAGATGATGCCGGCGGTGGCCGTCTTGGTGCCGATCTACCTGATCTTCCGCAATGCCGGCCTGCTCGATAGCCGCATCGGGCTCACCATCATGCTCACCTTCATCAACCTGCCGATCGTGGTGTGGATGCTTTACACCTACTTCCGGGAAATCCCCGGCGAGATCCTCGAGGCCGCCCGCATGGATGGTGCCTCGCTCTGGAACGAGATCGTCCATGTGCTGACCCCGATGGCGGTGCCGGGCATCGCCTCGACGCTGCTTCTGAACGTCATCCTCGCCTGGAACGAATCCTTCTGGACCATCAGGCTGACGACCACCAATGCCGCGCCGCTGACCGCCTTCATCGCCTCCTTCTCCTCACCGCAGGGGCTGTTCTGGGCAAAACTCTCGGCCGCCTCGATGATGGCGATCGCCCCCATTCTCGTCATCGGCTGGTTCTCGCAGAAACAACTCGTGCGTGGCCTCACCTTTGGCGCCGTGAAATAAGGAACGACAAACATGGGCAGCATTTCCCTTCAGAACGTGTCCAAGCTCTTCGGTGAGGCGAAAGTCATTCCGTCGATCGATCTTGATATCAACGACGGCGAGTTCGTCGTCTTCGTCGGCCCGTCCGGCTGCGGCAAGTCGACGCTTCTGCGGCTGATCGCCGGGCTGGAAGACGTCTCCGGCGGAAAGATCGTCATCGACGGCAACGACGCCACCGACAAGGCCCCGGCCGAGCGCGGCCTTGCCATGGTGTTCCAGTCCTATGCGCTTTATCCGCATATGAGTGTGCGCAACAACATCGCCTTTCCGCTGAAGATGGCCAAGCTCGACAAGGCGATCATCGACAAAAAGGTGGAAGATGCCGCCCGGGTGCTGAACCTCACCGATTATCTCGAACGCCGGCCCTCGCAGCTGTCGGGCGGCCAGCGCCAGCGTGTCGCCATCGGCCGCGCCATCGTGCGCGAACCGAAAGCCTTCCTGTTCGACGAGCCGCTTTCCAACCTCGATGCGGCCTTGCGCGGCACCATGCGGCTGGAAATCTCCGAGCTGCACAACACGCTGAAGACGACGATGATCTACGTCACCCACGACCAGGTGGAAGCCATGACCATGGCCGACAAGATCGTCGTCTTGAACCGCGGCAATATCGAGCAGGTCGGCTCGCCGATGGAGCTTTACAAAACACCGCGCAACCTCTTCGTCGCCGGCTTCATCGGCTCGCCGCGCATGAACCTGATCACCGGCGACTTTGCCCGGAGCAAGGGTGCGACCACCGCCGGTGTGCGGCCGGAGCATCTGCTGCTGTCGAAGGAAAGCGGGCTGTGGCAGGGCAAGGTCACCGTTGCCGAACATCTCGGATCGGATACCTTCCTGCATCTCGAGGTCGACGGCATCGGCCCGATCACCGCCAGAACTGACGGCGAGTTCGAATGCAGGCATGGCGATACCGTCTTCATCACGCCGGATGAGACGAAGGTCCACAGGTTCGATGACAGGGGG
>NZ_JAFLNA010000028.1:0-2500 GCF_017313405.1 Agrobacterium burrii | reverse complement strand
AAGGTTGGGTAACACCAACTGGAGGGCCGAACCCGTATCTGTTGCAATAGATTGGGATGACTTGTGGCTAGGGGTGAAAGGCCAATCAAACTCGGAAATAGCTGGTTCTCCGCGAAATCTATTTAGGTAGAGCGTCGACCGAATACCCTCGGGGGTAGAGCACTGGATGGGCTATGGGGACTCACCGTCTTACTGATCCTAACCAAACTCCGAATACCGAGGAGTACTAGTCGGCAGACACACGGCGGGTGCTAACGTCCGTCGTGAAAAGGGCAACAACCCTGACCTCCAGCTAAGGTCCCCAAGTCATGGCTAAGTGGGAAAGGATGTGAGGATCCCAAAACAACCAGGATGTTGGCTTAGAAGCAGCCATCATTTAAAGAAAGCGTAACAGCTCACTGGTCTAAATAAGGGTCTTTGCGCCGAAAATGTAACGGGGCTAAAGCCATGCACCGAAGCTGAGGATATGCCGTAAGGCATGTGGTAGCGGAGCGTTCCGTAAGTCTGTGAAGGCGGACCCGTGAGGGCTGCTGGAGATATCGGAAGTGCGAATGTTGACATGAGTAACGATAAAGGGAGTGAGAGACTCCCTCGCCGAAAGACCAAGGGTTCCTGCTTAAAGTTAATCTGAGCAGGGTTAGCCGGCCCCTAAGACGAGGCGGACACGCGTAGTCGATGGGAACCACGTTAATATTCGTGGGCCTGGTGGTAGTGACGGATCTCGTGTGTTGTACATTCTTATTGGATTGGATGTGCAGCGAAGAGGTTCCAGGAAATAGCTCCACCGTATAGACCGTACCCGAAACCGACACAGGTGGTCAGGTAGAGTATACCAAGGCGCTTGAGAGAACTATGTTGAAGGAACTCGGCAAATTGCACGCGTAACTTCGGAAGAAGCGTGACCCCATTTTACGCAAGTATGATGGGGTGGCACAGACCAGGGGGTAGCGACTGTTTATCAAAAACACAGGGCTCTGCGAAGTAGCAATACGACGTATAGGGTCTGACGCCTGCCCGGTGCTGGAAGGTTAAAGGGAGGGGTGCAAGCTCTGAACTGAAGCCCCAGTAAACGGCGGCCGTAACTATAACGGTCCTAAGGTAGCGAAATTCCTTGTCGGGTAAGTTCCGACCTGCACGAATGGCGTAACGACTTCCCCGCTGTCTCCAACATAGACTCAGTGAAATTGAATTCCCCGTGAAGATGCGGGGTTCCTGCGGTCAGACGGAAAGACCCCGTGCACCTTTACTATAGCTTTACACTGGCATTCGCCAAGGCATGTGTAGGATAGGTGGTAGGCTTTGAAGCAGGGACGCCAGTCTTTGTGGAGCCATCCTTGAAATACCACCCTTATCTTCGTGGATGTCTAACCGCGGTCCGTTATCCGGATCCGGGACAGTGTATGGTGGGTAGTTTGACTGGGGCGGTCGCCTCCGAAAGAGTAACGGAGGCGCGCGATGGTGGGCTCAGACCGGTCGGAAATCGGTCGTCGAGTGCAATGGCATAAGCCCGCCTGACTGCGAGACTGACAAGTCGAGCAGAGACGAAAGTCGGTCATAGTGATCCGGTGGTCCCGTGTGGAAGGGCCATCGCTCAACGGATAAAAGGTACGCCGGGGATAACAGGCTGATGACCCCCAAGAGTCCATATCGACGGGGTTGTTTGGCACCTCGATGTCGACTCATCGCATCCTGGGGCTGGAGCAGGTCCCAAGGGTATGGCTGTTCGCCATTTAAAGCGGTACGTGAGTTGGGTTCAGAACGTCGTGAGACAGTTCGGTCCCTATCTGCCGTGGGTGTAGGAATATTGACAGGATCTGTCCCTAGTACGAGAGGACCGGGATGGACGTATCTCTGGTGGATCTGTTGTCCTGCCAAGGGCATAGCAGAGTAGCTATATACGGAATGGATAACCGCTGAAGGCATCTAAGCGGGAAACCAACCTGAAAACGAGTGTTCCCTATCAGAGCCGTGGAAGACGACCACGTTGATAGGACGGGTGTGGAAGCATGGCAACATGTGAAGCTTACCGTTACTAATAGCTCGATCGACTTCTTCGTTCCCATTGATTATGTTCATCAAGCGAAGCTTGATGATATCTGTTCTGTCTTCACGCTGACGTGGCCTTCGGCCACTACGCTGCAGACGGCGCGCCAAACGATTGGCGACGGATTAGCGTCCTGTATGGCTGCCAAACTCAACATCGAGCAAGGCAGGCAAACGGATCAGTCACAGAACGACGTGTAAATTAAATAGAGCCTTGAGCTCTCCAGCTTCTCGAAACAACAGTTTCCATGTGAAAACATGGAGCATGTTGCGTTTTGCCGACCTGGTGGTTATCGCGGGGCGGCTGCACCCGTTCCCATTCCGAACACGGCCGTGAAACGCCCCAGCGCCAATGGTACTCCGTCTCAAGACGCGGGAGAGTAGGTCGCTGCCAGGTCTGCAAAACGCAACAATCAATCTTCTCATTCACAAACTTCGGCCCAGCCGATACAAAGGG
>NZ_JAFLNA010000027.1:0-9260 GCF_017313405.1 Agrobacterium burrii | reverse complement strand
TGATATAATATAACGTTAAAAACACACTCAAGATTCAGTTAACATTAATATTTGAAAAGCAATACACATCCACAATCAACACTCTGCGCTAATCTAACACCGGAAACAACTACCGTAGGACCACTTAGAAAGCCTCTCAACGCTGACAATCTTCGCATCTGGTACGAGCTTAGGCGACGGCGGAAAGGCCTCACCAAACGCGACAACTTCGCATCTAAACCGTGAACTTGGGATTGGGGCAAGAAACTTGCGCTGATGCATGCCATGGATTTCGAGAAGTGAATAGTTCGTCTTGAAAAACGATACATTCGGCAGGAAAGCGAAAAACGCCTCCACATCCTTCAGGGAAAGCCGAGAGCCAGGTGAGATCTGGTTGTGCCATTTCCATATCGTCTGGGATGTCACTCCGTCGGTGTAAGGCGATTCAGTACAGGCGACAAATCTGGAAGCCGTAGTGCACAAAAATTTTCCGCACTCCACAAACCGATGAATTTCGTCGGAACTACCGTAGACGTACCACAAATCAGTGCCGGGAAGCACTGAATACAAGGTGTCAAAAGAAGGACCCCGCAGACACGGCGCTTCAGAAAAATGCGCTAACCTCCCGTCGGCTGCGCAAACCTTAGTTTTTAGAATTGATTCCTCCAACACTTTCTGAGCACTAGCTAATGTACTATTGATAAACCCTACATATGCGTCCCTAGATTCCCTAAGACGGAAATCTCCCAACGATGAATCAGATACAAATTTGACGTATCTCGGTCGGAACATTGGACGATTGTATTCCATTTCCAACTTGTAATTGAGAAGTAGAAACTTGCCTCAGACGGAACAGATATCTTCTCTGAAATCTGAAATTTGCACCAAGCGCTCTTTAAAAAAGACAAAAATTCGTGCCGACGGTGGCCCACCGAAGAAAAAGTTGGGGCGTAAATGTCAAAAAGCAGTTCGGCGCAGAATTGCCACATTCTGCGATCTAATTACCCAATCCACGACTTTTGGGACAAAAAAGACAAAAAATATGACACATTTAGCGAAAAATGCTCCTGATTGGAGAAATATTTCCACATGCGGCGACTGTTGCGCGCTGATTGCCTGACGAGGCTACCAAGTGCACTCACGAAAATGCTATCGAGTCGGCCACAATCGCTTGCCCATTCACTATAAGAACACGAACCATCACTCCATTTCTGTCACAGCCCCTCGGCAAATCGGGATCGTGTCCCGGCACGTGGTGTAGGTGGCGGGAGGTAGCAAAGCCGAGCAGCCGCGCGCTTTTCATAGCGCTGTAGCGGGTGATTGGGTTTGCGGGCGGCCATCAGTGTTTTCCGCTAGGGTCGGGTTGTTGAAGACCAACCTGACGGAAAGACCACCGATGACCAATGACATGATGAACGTGCGCTCGCTTGTTGAGAAGAGCGCCGATGCAGATTTATTGCGCGAGATGATCGGTTTTGCAGCCGAGCGGCTGATGGAGCTGGAGGTCGGCTCAGCCACCGGTGCTGACTTCGGCGAGAAGAACCCGATGCGCCTTGCTCAACGCAACGGCTACCGTGACCGCGATTGGGAGACACGGGCCGGAACCGTTGAACTCCGCATTCCAAAGCTGCGCAAGGGAAGCTATTTTCCGAGCTTTCTCGAGCCGCGCCGTATGGCAGAGAAGGCCCTGACGGCGGTTATCCAGGAAGCGTATATCCAGGGAATCTCGACCCGTTCTGTCGACGATCTGGTCAAAGCCATGGGCATGTCGGGCATCTCCAAGAGCCAGGTGTCGCGGCTGTGCGAAGAAATCGACGTCAAGGTAAAGGCGTTTCTCGACAGGCCGATTGAGGGCGAGTGGCCGTACGTCTGGGTGGATGCGACCTATCTCAAAGTCCGCCGTGGCGGTCGCATCGTCTCCGTCGCCGTCATCATTGCTGTCGGCGTCAACAACGACGGGCGGCGCGAGGTCCTGGGTATGGAGGTCGGTACATCGGAGGCAGAACCGATCTGGACGGAGTTTCTGCGCAGGCTGACACGTCGAGGATTGCGTGGCGTCAAGCTCGTCGTCTCCGATGCCCATGAAGGTCTCAAGGCGGCCGTCACCAAGGTTCTCAACGCCACCTGGCAAAGGTGCCGGGTTCACTTCATGAGGAACGTGCTCGCGCATGCTGGAAAGAGCGGCAGGCGGGTCGTCTCCGCCTTTATCGCAACGGCATTTGCTCAGGAGACGCCGGAGGCAGCAAGCGCTCAATGGCGCAGCGTCGCCGATCAGATCAGACCGAAAGTGCCGAAGCTCGCCACCATCATGGACGATGCTGAAGAGGATGTGCTCGCCTACATGACCTTCCCGAAAGAGCACCGGGCAAAACTGCACTCGACGAATCCAATTGAGCGTCTCAACGGCGAAATCAAGCGACGCACCGAGGTCGTCGGCATCTTTCCGAACGACGAAGCGATCGTCCGTCTCGTTGGCGCACTGCTGCTCGAACAGAACGACGAGTGGGCCGTCCAACGCGCCAGGTATATGACGCTTGAGACCATGGCCCAAATGAGCGATGATCCCCAAATCAGTCTGCCCGCTGTGGCTCGCTGATATCCGCTCCGACCCATGTCGGAAAGCACGGCCATCAGCCGTCAGCTACACCACTCCCGTGGACACGATCTTTAACCGCTCCGTTGTTAACCCAAATGCGTACGATGACGAGTATCTCCTTTCAGACCAGAGGCTCACCTATGTTTACGTCGATGAAGTAACAGCGCAATTGTGTGGTCTCAATCGCCTATTACCGTCCAACTCTCCGGCCTTCGGGACAGTAGCTACCGCAATGCCCCCATGGCTATTGGATCCACAAGAAATGAACGCAATCTTGCAACAGAGTTGCGGTCAAGGAGGCTTCGTTAATTACCACCACGGTCCGAGTACAAACAGCTTTTTTTTGGCGATCCTGATGAGCCAGTTGTTCATACGGATCAGGACTGATGTAATCCGCGGTCAAGGTTATGGTTGGTACGCCAGGCTAGGTAATTATGTTGAGGAAGGAGAGGATAACGAAGGTATCGAAAACGAGGAAGAGGAAGAGGAAGAGGAAACGAGAGAGTTCCAATTATCCGATCTCATTCATTATCCCATTGTCGCATTGGGATCGTGCCATCTCACACGTTAGGTGTCGCGGTTACCAGAAAACTTGATCTATCAACGCGTGCTTTGAATCTTGTTATTTTTCATGTTTCTAATATCATCCAGTACCGAAATAAAATTCGTCATTTTCGTCTCTCGCAATGCAATTAATATGGTCTAAATACAGCAATTGTGGCCCAAACACATATTATTATTACTATTATTAGTCGTGCGTAATTTTATTTATGAAACGTCTCGTTTCAAAACTATGAAAATACAATACAAAATGAAACACGCCCATGAAAAATAAAACATCTACAAATACCAATCGAACATTCCATAATATACTTAATCGTATTTTATTATGCAAAGATAGATCTATCTTTGGCATTGCGTAGCGGCGATGCTGCAGGCGAGCATAGCTGAGATACTCCTGGGCTATACCTTCCACCAACTCGTCCTGCGATTTTTGTCTTCATCGGATAGGGCTGTTCGTCGTTGCCAATCGCAAACATAGCGAATCCCCAGGGCGCCAGGAGATCCTATTACATTCCGAACGGATGACCCTCGAATCCTTCGAAAGCGACTGCGTTAATTGAAGGGAATTCCTGTTCCTGTCGGCGCGCATGGATGAGATACTCCTGAGCGATCCCATGAGCCAACTTATCCTCCATGTCTGCGCCAAGCTGCAATAGCATATCGGGTGTGATCTGGTTTTGGCTAGCAAACAACATGGCGTATCGATACCCATCAATCCCTTCCAGTATGGGCCTCAGCTGAGGCTGATTCCAAAGATGAACCAACTCTTCGATGATAGAAAGGCCTGCAGCGGGGTGCAACATCTGCTTAACTCTGGCCTTGGCCGCTTTCATGAAGGTCTCCTCGTCTGCTAACTTGTGGCGAATAATACGCCAACGAAAATCGTTGCTCCAATAACTGCTCTGCACCATGCACTTGAGCAACGAGATAGATCCTCCCTCAAGAATAAGCCCACCGTGAGCCTCATTATTATAAACCTCCGCGATCAGCCTCTCGTGAGCTTGCTTGGCTGAGATGATACCCTTCACAAGAGGCTGTTCATCAAGGTATAGACGGGTCGTGCCCTTCAGTTCTTCCACTGTTGGTCGTCCGCTTCCGGTTGACAGTTGAGGACAGCATTGGACCCGGTCGAGAGAAAGGACTGGCTGCCCGGTTTGCTGGGCAAGAGCTATCGCGGTCGATGTCTTTCCTGTACAAGTTGGACCGAAAATTAGACGGAGATCCATAAGTGTTTTGCGATATCTTGAATACAAATTGATATTTTTTGGGTTCGAGAAGTGTATCATCACAGGCTGTTATATTGTCTTCCTCGAGATTCCTTATTGAAGAGCAAATGGCTTTAGCGTCTCTCCAAAGGGCAACTTGTTTTTCAACAAAGTGTGGGGCACGGCTGTTTCCTTGAAAGCAATTTGTCACCAACGAAGGCGCCTTTAAGTCAAAATAAGGCTGACTAAATCAGCACTATAGAGGCAGCTATTCATGCCACTTGAGGACGTTTTTCCGCGCTTTACTGCCACTTGTCTGCGCTGATTATCATCATTGCTGGCGAGAGAGTGAAATCGTTTGTAATAGTTGATTAGGTGAGACGTCAAAATAAGGGCGACTATTTCATATTTGACTTAAATATGTCCATATTGTTAGGCACATGTGATAGCAATTCCTTAACAACGGTGTCTATTATTTACTTCTTGCAGTCGTTGTCATTGTGACAAAATCAAAGATATTCTACCGTTGGAATAATATTACCATTCAATAAACGCGACAGTTGATATTTTAACTATACCTCAACATATTACTGCGCACCTCAACATAATGGAGGTTAATAGAATTACAGAAATTTTATTTACACCATCATATTCGTTGTTAAACATCAATATTCATTAATAGCAATTTATAAAACGTGCAATACTTGTAACAGGATACGCAGATTAATTTCTATTGCGGTAGTTATATCTCCTCCAAGAGTGTTCGAGAGGATTGTCCTTTGCTAAAACACCTCCACAATTGTGGATAATTGCACAGACGGCATTACACGCGGTCTGAATAGCGCCCTCCACCCATCCACCGGTAAAGGAACAACTGCAACCCGCCAAGTAAACTCCAGTATCATTAGTCATGTCCAGCGCTTGAAAGAAAAGTTCTTCAGAATAAAAATCCTCGCCACGCCGGTTGAGTTTGAAAGCTCCGCCGGCATTCTCGTCTGTAAGCCAATCATGTTGAACAACATTTTGGTCGTAATCAGCGCAAGCGGGAACTAAATGCCGGGCAAACGCCGGGAACGATTTCGAAATTGCGTCCCGTAGCAGACATAATCGCTCTTTTTTGTCGGGGATCGCCAATAGCTTGTGGGAGTCGTCCTCCCATGTATAACTGATGAGCACCACACCTTTACCGTTCGGATCCTGCGGCTCATAGTCCAGACAATACACTGCTTTTGCGACCCCGTCCATGAGGACACAGGACGGGAGCATATGGTCAAACCAAAATTTACGTTCAGTCAGCAGGAACAATTTTGAAGAGCCCGTCATGTGGCTGTTATCAACGGCTTGGTTCACTGGTGCACGAAAAATGGTGGTATCGGATGTCAGACGATGCCTGAGTTGGATATTTGCGAGTCCAGATGTAACCACCACCTTATCATAAAGTTCAGATATCCCGCTCTTAAGCCTTATCTTTATTTTTGTCTTTTCCTTCTCAACCGCCCTGACTTGAACATGGCGTATACGCTGGCTTACAGACACGCCATTAACCACTTGAGAGGCGATCCGACGTGGAAGTTCTGAGATTCCTTCAGAGCACATCCGCTGATTTTCTTCATATCCGTTTATGACCAAGCGAAGGATCTCAATAAACCCGCTTTCAAAAACTGGACCAAACCCGCCAGATCCTATTCCCATTAGCTTGAATAGGTCCCAATCATGAGGGAAACTCCATGTTTCACCACCGGGAGGATGCGTGCCCAGAAAGATCCTCTCTATCGCTGAAGAGAACGACTCCCTCCCGAAACGGTTCAGCCAAATTTGCCAGGCGTCATGAGCCCGCCTAATGTCCCCTAATTTCAAGGCCTCAGTGATAGCATCAGGCGAAGCCAACACAATATCTCCCTCAAGGAAACCGTCCTTCAAGAACGCATGCCACCCGCTATAAACGCGATGGAACAACTTCGGTGGCTGCTGCCCGGCTTTCCACATGTATCGGCAACCCTCGTAGACCAAGTCAGTGTCGACTGTGCCGGGATTTGGGAACGGCCTCATCGAAGACAGACCGTACCGCTCGAGGAAGAAAAACAAGCACGATGCAGCAGGAGGAAATCGCATCGCCCCCATTTCGGCCACGACGCTCGGAGCGTCCTTGAAAGCATGTGACCAAAGCTTGCCTCCAACCCGATCACCTGCTTCATATATTGTAACATCGTCTACGCCAGCATGAAGCAGTTCGCTTGCCACCACGAGCCCGGAAATGCCAGCCCCAATGACCGCTACTTTTGGCCTGGGAACATCTTCTGGAAAGAAGCCGATCCGCCCACTATCTGAACATTTGTCGAGAAACAATCTGTAGTCGTAGAGCAAGTCGATCGTTGGAAAGGACCCTGCCGAAGCCTTCAGCATCAGGTTTCGACCATAAGCTACCATGTCAAATGGTACTGCCTCTTCAATGATTACGGTAAACCCGGTAACGCTTTTCAACGAGCCTTCTTCGTACGGCGCCATTTGCAGGGTTCGGGAGCGGGCAGTCTCAGAGATTGAAATGGCCACGAAATGACTAAGGTCGCTGGGTGCACATCTTTTACCACT
Source organism: Agrobacterium burrii (assembly GCF_017313405.1). NCBI lineage: Bacteria > Pseudomonadati > Pseudomonadota > Alphaproteobacteria > Hyphomicrobiales > Rhizobiaceae > Agrobacterium > Agrobacterium burrii. The sequence goes on along the minus strand of NZ_JAFLNA010000027.1, from coordinate 2,327 downwards.
CAGCAAATTCATGGTTTGGAGAAGTTGAGCTCTGGAGATATCCATGCAAGATGGTGCAAGGTCGATGGCAACGAGACCACTCACTCTTGTTCGCACCGAAGCTTCTGGTTCGAGTATCCACCTCAGAATTTCCTCGCCAACATAGATGTAAGCGGAGAGGACTGCGACCCTCTGACCGGCTGAGATCTCCGGAAAGCGACCGTCGGCCAGCCTTTTGCAAGCTAACCCAGCGCGGCACTCGCCGGAAATTTGAGTAATTCTTCTTTCCCTCGAAGCTTCTCGTTCTGAGAAGGCTGCGGCAACGCGGCGGTCCAATTCATCAGGCTTGTCGACCATTATCAGATCCACAATTTTGGTAGAGAAATGATCGCATTGTTTATCAAAAAGAGATGAGGCTGACATTGCTAGGGAAGATTGGTCTTTGTGTAGATAACTAAAGACATCAACCGTTTCTATTTAAGTTGAAAATCGGGGAACATACTGTGCATTGACATCCCAATGGAAAGCGACAATTTTGGCGTTTTTCAATAGAATATTCACGCGGGTCCAACTCGCCGCTCAATCAGGTTGAATATTGATTGATACAATACTGTTTCCGTTTGAAAAAGTGCCCTTAATACCTCCAATAATTCGGATCATACGCCGTGATTGGGAAATTCCCTCCAATAATCGCGCAATTTGGGCCCAAGCGCGGTATATTTATTTGATCTGAAATGGGCTTAAAATCCCCAATCCAGAAAGATGGTGCCCATTACCTCGTTAGCACAAACCCTAGAACGCCTAAGACGGAAAGACTACTCATGCTTAGAACTAGTAGAAACTCTAATCGCGCGTTGTGAAGCTGCAAAAGCATTGAATGCCCTTCTGGCTACAGACTGGGATGGCTTGCGGCGAAGCGCCAAAAAAATTGATCGCCATGGAAACGCCGGAGTAGGTCTTTGCGGCATTCCACTCTGTTTTAAGGCGAACATCGCGACCGGCATATTTCCTACCAGCGCTGCTACGCCGGCACTGATAAACCACTTGCCAAAGATACCATCCCGCGTCGCAGAAAGACTTTTTTCAGCTGGAGCCCTGCCGGGTGCTTCGGGAAACATGCATGAGTTATCGTTTGGAATTACGAGCAACAACTATGCCACCGGGGCGGTGCGGAACCCGTGGAATCCAGGTCTGATACCAGGAGGCTCAAGCGGTGGTGTGGCTGCTGCGGTGGCAAGCCGATTGATGTTGGGCGGCATAGGCACCGATACCGGTGCATCTGTTCGCCTACCCGCAGCCCTGTGTGGCGTAGTAGGATTTCGACCGACACTTGGTCGATATCCGGGAGATCGGATAATACCGGTTAGTCCGACCCGAGACACCGCCGGAATCATAGCGCAGTGCGTAGCCGATGTTGTAATTCTCGACCAGGTGATATCCCGAAGGCCGGCGAGAATTCCGCCCGTGCCACTGAAGGGGCTTCGGATCGGCCTCCCCACTACCTACTTTTACGGTGACCTTGATGCTGATGTGGCCTTGGCAGCTGAAACGACGATTCGCTTGCTAGCCAACAGAGGCGTAACCTTCGTTGAAGCCAATATTCCCCACCTGGAGGATCTGAACAACGGGGCCAGCTTGCCAATTGCACTTTATGAATTTCCACACGCTCTAAAACAGTATCTCGACGAGTTTGTGGGAACAGTTTCTTTTTCTGACGTTATCAAAGAAATTCGTAGTCCCGATGTAGCGGACATTGTCAACGCACAAATTGAGGGACATCAAATTTCCAACGCTGAATATGAACTGGCGCGTCACTCCTTCAGGCCAAGGCTCCAAGCCGCTTATCGCAACTACTTCAGACTCTATCGGTTAGATGCAATTCTCTTCCCAACTGCACCCTTGGCGGCCAAAGCCATAGGTCAGGATTCCTCAGTCATCCACAATGGCTCAATGGTGAACACTTTCAAGATCTACGTGCGAAACGTGGATCCAAGCAGCAACGCAGGCCTACCTGGGTTGAGCCTTCCTGTTGGCCTTACACCTGATCGCTTGCCTGTTGGAATGGAAATTGATGGATTAGCGGGTTCAGACCACCGTCTGTTAGCAATCGGGGCAGCATTAGAAAAAGCCATAAATTTTCGTTCTTTCTCAGATGTGCCGAACTAGCTGTTTACCACGCCAATTATTGTCTAATAAATCTGCGCTTCATTTATAATTATTCTTGAAATTCATAGAATACTCAGCGCGTCTGTGTCGCCACCAAGATCGAAACATCTGCTTGATATAATAAAAATCGATATATAAAATTTTTAGTTAATCCTTCTCACAGCTTAGAATAAGCATTATAT
>NZ_JAFLNA010000026.1:0-14036 GCF_017313405.1 Agrobacterium burrii | reverse complement strand
ATGACACCGCGCAAAACACGGTCGCAAAAATCCCCCTTAAGAGGCGGACTTTTGCGTTCGATTTTTGCGACATGAATTTGGGAGTGATTTCAGTTCGCGATGCTTCCGATGAAAAGTCAGGACTTTTACTGCCCTCCAAATCACAATTGATCAGTGCATCAGAAACAGCGGCAGATCGGCCGCTGCCAAGATCTCCCGAGTTTCATGGCCCATGAGCCATTCTGACCACTCGCTATGGCTGAACGCACCCGTGACCAGAACGTCCGCCTTCAGGCTGTCCGCTGCATGCACAAGCTGTGCGCCAATTGTTTCGTTGGAACGCGCTAGAATCTTCACGTCGGGTTCGACCCCGGAGCTTTGTATCACAGCGCGGAGCGCATCTAGGGCATTGCTTTCGTCTGTGACGCAAAGGGCGCTGACACGATCCGTCGCTGCCAACCATGGCACGGCCGATTTGATTGCGCGGTGGGTCAGTTCGCTGTCTGTGAGGCCAACGGCGATATGCGAAAACCGCACGCGGTCTCCAGATCGCCAGCCCGGCGGAACCAGCAGAACTGGCCGGCGGGCGGTAAAGAGCGCGCTGTGGAAAGCGTCGGAAGCATCCATGTTCCTGTTGTGCGAAAGGACGACAAGCCCGATATCCTCGGTCGTCTCCCGCATGACAGTTTCCGCCTCCGCGCCTGTGATCGTGCGCAACTCTATAGGGGATGCTCCTGGCCGCAGGACTGTGTTCCATTCGCCAAAAGCAGTTTCGATAGCCTCCGCGCGCTGTTGCGCAGAGCCTTCATCATGTTCGCGAAGCTCCTGAATGTCGATTTCCTCAGGGGCAGAAACAAGATGCATCGGGTCTACCATGACATTCAGCGCTTCGATCGATGAGCAGGTCACGGAGGCCGCTGCCATAACCGCCGCATCCAGGGTTCCGGCGACCGTATCGCCTTTAGTCAGCACAGCCAGAATTCTCATGGTATCGTCTCCCGTCATGCCCCGAACCGGGCAGCGCCACCGAGCTCCGCCTCGATTTCCAGAAGCCTATTGTATTTCGAGATCCGGTCGGAGCGGGAAGCCGAGCCTGTCTTGATCTGTCCTCCACCCATGGCCACGGCGAAATCGGCGATGAAGCTGTCTTCGGTTTCACCGGAGCGGTGCGAGATGACGTAGTTCCACCCCGCTTTTCGGCAGAGCTGGATGGCGCTGGCCGTCTCCGTCACGGTCCCGATCTGGTTAAGCTTGATGAGGGCCGCATTGCACGCTTTCTCCTCGATGCCCTTTGCGATGAAGTGGGTATTGGTGACGAGATTGTCGTCGCCGACGATCTGGATCCGATTGCCAAGAGCCTTGGTGATAGCTTTGTATCCCTCCCAATCATTTTCGTCATGGCTGTCCTCGATGGAGACGATCGGGAATTTCTCGACCCAGGTCTCGAACAGGCTGACCATCTCCTGCGATGTCTTATTGCCTTGTCCGCTGCGCTTCAGGCGATAGAGCCCGTCTTCGTAAAATGAGCTGGCGGCGGGATCGAGCGCAATGGCGATATCTTCGCCTGGCCGATAGCCTGCCGCCTCGATCGCGTCGACAATGACCTCGCACGCCTCCTCATTGCTCTTGAGCTTTGGCGCAAATCCACCCTCGTCGCCGACACTGGTGCTGAGGCCGCGCTTTGACAGGATGGATTTCAGGGCATGGAACGTCTCGGCCCCATAGCGGAGGGCCTCAGAAAACGTCGGTGCGCCGTGCGGGTAAAGCATGAACTCCTGGAAATCCATGCCGGAATCCGCGTGCTTGCCGCCATTGAGAACATTCATCATGGGAATGGGCAGATGCAGGGCACCGACGCCACCCAGATACGCGTAGAGCGGCAGGCCGTGGCTTTGGGCGGCGGCGCGACAAAGCGCCTGGGAGACTCCCAGAATTGCGTTGGCGCCAAGCTCAGATTTATTAGGCGAGCCATCGAGTTCGATCATGGCTGCGTCGAGTGCCGCCTGATGCGAAGGATCGTGTCCTTTCAAAAAAGGGGCGATCCGCAGGTTGACGTTGTCGACGGCCTTGCGAACACCCTTGCCGCCGTATCGGCTGGAGTCTCCGTCACGTAGTTCTACCGCCTCATTGGCCCCGGTCGATGCTCCCGAGGGAACGGACGAGGTGCCCACAATCCCATTGTCGAGATGTACGCTGACGCGAAGGGTCGGATTCCCACGGGAATCGAGGATTTCCAAGGCGGTGATGTTTTCGATAAGGGTCTTCATGGATGTGACTCCTGCTGTCGGGTGTAGGCCGTTCTTTTGATGAACCGGCTGTCGCCTAGATCGGGCGATTGGCATCTTCGATTTCTCTTTCTCGGTCTGATCGGAACGACCGGTATTCCCACCGTCCAGATTGTGGGTTTCGCCGTCGCCAGACCTCCTCCAGCCAGAACACGTGATCATCCACCGGTATGACTGGAAACCAGGCATACCACTCACGCCATAGGCACTCTTCATTCAACATCGTGCGTTCCTCCCCCCTTGAAGTTCTTTGATGGTCTCAAGCCCTGTAGGCGACGAGTACGGCTCCTCCCGCGATCATCACGACACCGAGCCAGTTTGGGAGCGTCAGGCGCTCGCCAAGGAACAGCACGGCAAAGACTGACACGAAGACGACAGAGAGCTTGTCGATCGGCGCGACGCGCGCGGCATCACCCAGCTTCAGCGCCCGAAAATAGCAGATCCAGGAGGCGCCGGTCGCAAAGCCGGAAAGCACAAGGAACAGCCAGCTCCTTGTCGAGACCGAAGACGGCTCCTGCCAGTTTCCAGTGATGTAAACCATCGTACCGGCAGCCAGCAGGATGACGATGGTGCGAATGAAGGTGGCGAAGTCGGAATTGACGTTCTCGACGCCGATCTTGGCAAAGATCGCCGTCAATGCCGCGAAGCCCGCAGACATCAGTGCCCAGATCGGCCAGCTTGTGAGGAGGTTTTTCATGTTGCTTGTCCCTGGCCTGTGAAACGCATGAGCATCAGTCCTGCAAACAACCCCGCCATGGAGAGAACAAGCGAGAGGGTGATGTATCCGGCGGCAAGGCCCCATTGGCCACGCTCCCAAAGCGTCACCGCGTCGAGCGAGAATGTCGAAAACGTCGTGAAGCCGCCGAGTAGGCCAGTCGTCAGAAAGAGACGCAATTCCTGTGGCAGGCCAGAACGGACGACGGAGAGTTCGGTCAGGACGCCCATCAGGACAGAGCCAAGAATATTGACGGCCAGCGTGCCATACGGAAAACCGAAGCCATGCATTCGCGCGGCACCAATATTGACGCTATGCCGGAAAACGCCGCCGATGCCTGCACCAAGAAAGACGATCAAATATGCCATGATCAACTCCGTCAGGATGCACTGGCTTTCAGGCCTTCTTCTGCCGCGATCTCATGGCCCAGCACGTCCCAGTGCTCAAGATGCTTGTAGACGATCATCTTGTTCTTAAGGAGGGTGCCATGGGTCCGGCAGAAGTCTTCAAGCTTGTCCCGTGCTGCTATCAGTTCCACGCACATGGTCAGATCCGGATTAGGGATCTCGAAGCCCTCGTCCTGTACCTTTCCGCTATTGGAGTACCCGAAATGGGTGTGGTGAGCCACCGCATTCATGATGCCAGCGGCTTTCGCCTGCAGGACCAGCTCACGATAGAGCGGCTTCGATCCGAACCAGCCACCCTTACCCGGCGTCTTCTCGCGCGGCTTCATATAGATGCGCACCATGCCGATTTCCTTGTAGTGCAGTGTATGTTGGGTCACGATGATGGGCCTTTCGTTGAGCGTTGCGCGCGTTGCAAGCGACCGGAAGCGAACCGTGCCGACCAGATCACCAAGGGTCTGGGCGTTCATGTCGCGCATGTGGCGGACGGAAATATCCGGAGGGATATCGTTAGCGGCGGCCGTCTTCGGCACGCCGACACGCTGGGAGAGATAGATGCTGGAATGGCCGCTGCAGAGATAGGCGACGAAACAGGCGACCGCGATGTAGACGGAATGCGTTGCCCCGAACAGTTCGATGCCCATGATCATGCAGGCGAGCGGCGTGTTGGTCGCGCCCGCGAAGACGGCTACGAACCCGAGAGCCGCAAACAGGTCCGGCGGTGCGCCCAGGACCCCGGCGAGCGCACTTCCAAGCGCAGCCCCGATGAAGAAAAGTGGTGTGACCTCACCGCCTTTAAAGCCCGCGCTCAGGGTGACGATGGTAAACAGCCCTTTCCAGGCCCAGCTCCAGTAGTCGACATGGTCGGGCCGGAAGAAGCCGATGATGGTCGCGTCCTCCGGGTTTGGTGACCAGACGCCGAGGCCGAGATACTCGCGTGTTCCCAGCACATGGACGAGGCCGATCAGGATGGCGCTCGCCAGCACGGGCCGCAGAGGCGCATAAGGCAGAAGAGCCTTATAGGTAGATGAAGCCAGGTGAGAGAGTTCCGCGAAGAAGTGCGCAGCCAGCCCAAAGGCGACCCCTGCGATCACTACCTTGAGCATCAGAAGCGCGTCGAGATGGAACCCGATGCCTTCGCCGATCCCGCCGAGATAGGAAATGGAATACTGGACGTGACCGATGCTCCAGGCATGGCAGGTCCAGTCAGCAACGACGGCCGCCAGAAGAGCTGGCAGCAGCGCCTCGTATTGCATACGGCCAATGGTGAGCACTTCCAGCGCGAAGATCGCACCTGCAATCGGAGTGCCGAAAACCGCGCCGAACCCAGCCGCGATTCCAGTCATCAATAGAATTCGAAAATCGGATGGCGTGAGTTTGAACACTTTGCCGAACGCACTCGCCAGACTGCCCCCGAGCTGGACGGCCGTTCCCTCGCGTCCCGCCGATCCGCCAACCAGGTGGGTCAGAACTGTCGTCACCAAGATAAACGGAGCCATGCGCAGCGGCAGGCCGCCGCCCGGTTCATGGATTTCATCGACAATGAGATTATTGCCGCCTTCGGCAGACTTTCCGAACTTTCCGTATGCCCAGACCATGGCAAAGCCTGCTACCGGCATGAAGAAGATCAGCCATGGAAACTCGAAGCGCAATTCGGTTGCCCTGTCGAGGCTCCAGAGGAACAGGGCGACAAGTGAGCCAACGGCCATCGCCATCGGCACGACGATCACGATCCATTTTGCGAGGCTTCGGACCTGGGTGACGCGAAGACCAAAAAATGCCGAGAGCGCCATCAGATGGACGCTCCCGCAGGTTCACAATTCATCTCAGAATAAGGGTACTGGAATTTTGGCACGACTCTACTCCTTCGCGTGTTGCGCGTTGAGTAGGAGTCATCAGCCCCATCTGGGGAGCGGTTCGGCTTAATGCCCGGCAGAATCCATTACCAGGAGCATCGGTAGCGGCAGCTTGTGGCAATTGTCAATCAGTGACTAGCGTTGGCTGTCGCAATAATCCCAACAAAAGTTAGAATTTATTGCCTGAGTTTTGCAATTGGCATTTTCGCGCCGCTGCTCATGCGGCAATTTTGCCGAAATCTATCCGGCCCGCAGGTAGCGGCATAGAAAGATCGTCTTGACCGCACGGCCGAGTTCGCTCAGCGCCTTGTAGGTTGGGTGCATCACTTCAGCCCGCGCGAAGCGGCGCAGGATCGCCTCCGGATCGGCCGTGCGCGTCTGCGTCGAGGAAGAGCAAAATTTTCATTCTGCTTGGCTTCCCGACGGCACCTACTGAATCGCTCCACTGAGCACGGATCATCTGAGTTTTTAGACGGTCTGTGGGAGTTTCGCGACACGACACCCTTACATGGCATGACGGGTGACAAACCCTAACGACACGGCCGCCATCCAGACCGCCATAGCGATCATCATCAGATTCTCGGTCAGCGAGATGAACCCAAGCGGCACGTTGCTCGATCCTCCAACGCATGCGCATTTGAGCTCGCGCCTGTCGATGTAGACCGCCTTGAAGACGGAAACCGCGCCGATCGTTCCAATGAACAGCGCCACTGGAACAGAAACCCAATTCAGCGCGCCGGCTACCATCAGGATGCCCGCCGCTCCCTCGGCATAGGGATAGATGTAGCTGTACGGCACCCACCGTTTCGCTAGAAGATCGTAGTTGAGGAACATGGTCGCGAATGCTTCCACGTTCTGGAGCTTGAGCATTGACAACACTACCATGGAGAAGGCGATGAACCATTCAGCCGCTCGCAGCGTCAAAGCGTCGCCGCTGACGGCGTAGCTGCCAGCCATCGCGGTGAGAGCCGTCATTGCGAAGAGCACTGCGACAGGCCGATAGGTAGTCGCCTTGGGATCGGGCACCTTTTTTCCGAGGAACCTCCTGGTGTCATCGTAGCCGCCGACCCGATTGCCATCAATGAACACCTGAGGCGTTGTCTGCACTCCATGCTGTGCCTTGAAGGTGTCGACCTCGTCGCGCGTCGTCAGATGGTGATCTTCTACCTTGTAGCCGGACCGCTTGAGGAGGTCCTTTGCCTTCAATCCGTAGGGGCAGGTATGTGCAGCCATAACCATCCGGTAGAGGACTGCCTTCTTTTCATTGTCGCCCGTGCTTGTTCTGTCCAACATTTTGACGTCTCCTTGCGTCTTGTGAAATCGTTGGCATGACTATACATTCCGTACTGTGGTACGGAGTCAACAGCCCATGGACAAGACAATTGGAAAATTTGCCGCCGCAGGCGAGGTAAGTGTCGAAACCATCCGCTTCTACCAACGCCGTGGCCTTCTGCCGACGCCACAGGGACATGAAGGGGTGCGCAGGTACACGCGTGACGATGTGCGCCGCCTCAAGTTTATCCGCCAGGCGCAGACCGCCGGTTTCACGCTGGAAGAGATCAAGCGCCTGCTCGAACTCGATGCCGGAGACGACCGTGCTGCCGCGAGAAGCCTGGCGAGGTCTCGTCTGGACGCCCTGGATGTGAAGATCGCAGAGTTGCAAGCTGCCCGCGAGTCCCTCAACACGCTCGTCGCGGAGTGTGCATCAGGCAAGACTGGACCCTGTCCAATCCTGCATTCCTTCGGCGTATGACCGGTGTCACCAGCGCACGCTTCAGCTCGGCCTCACCGCCATATAGACGTACGGGTTTGAGCCGTCACGGGGTACCGCCATGACATCATATGAAGCCGCGGGGTCCGTTCCCATTCCCATCGATCCCTTGGGCATGCCCGCCACCGCAAGCCCGGCTAAAGCCGGACGCTCCTTCAGGAGCCTTTCGGCCGCCTCAAGCGGGACGTGGCCTTCGAGGTAATAGCCCTCCATCATCGCGGTGTGACAACCGCGAACCTCGTCCGGCACCTTGAGGCGAGCCTTGAATGCGTCCATGTCATCCTCGTCCCGCGTCTCTACCCGGTAGCCTGCCACGCCAAATGCTTTCGCCCACGCGCCGCAGCATCCGCAATAGGGATCCTTGTGGACTGTCATCGCGGCTTTTTGCGCCATGGCGCCTGCTGGAGCCACTACGGCTGCAGCCGAAAGGAAGATGAACTGCCTGCGCCTCATTTTCAGTATCCTCCGTTGCTTGAGCCGTCTCCGGCAGGATTGCCGGAGACGGCAGTTCGATCACTTGATCTGGGTGACGGTGAGCTTTCCGTTCTTGCGCTCGGCGACGAATTGCACCTTCGCACCTTCCTTGAGCTTGGCCAGCATGGCCGCGTCATCCACAGTGAAGACCATGGTCATGGCCGGCATTTCCAGGCTTTTCAGCTCCTCATGGATGAGAGTGACCTTCTTGGTCTTCGCGTCGACCTTTTTGACCGTGCCGTTGGTGAACTCCTGAGCGAAGGAACCGGCTGCGAATGACAGACCGAGGGCTGTGGCGAGGGTGATCGTAACGATGTTCTTCATGATAGTTCCTTTTCGTTTTGAGGTTACTTGGCGGCGACGTTGACGTCGCCGTGCATGCCGGCGTCGTAATGACCGGGGATGAGACAGGCGACCTTGAAGACGCCGTCATTGGTGAACTTCCAGACGATCTCGCCGCTCTTGCCGGGCGCGAGCCGGATAGCGTTCGGATCGTCATGTTCCATCTCCGGGAACTTCTCCATGACAGCCTTGTGCTCCATGACCTTGTCCTCCCGGTCGAGGACGAATTCGTGATCCAGCTCTCCCGCGTTCTTGACAGCGAACACGACCGTCTGGCCCTTGCGGACCTTGAAGCTGTTCGGCGTGAAGACCATCTTGCCGTCCGACGTTTCCTTCATGCTGATGCGGATGGTCTGGGTCGCCTGGGTTTTTTTGCCCGGCTCCCCGACGGCCATCGCTTCGCCGTGTCCACCGGCGTGCGATCCCGATGCCAGGGCAGGGGTGGCGAGTGTGGCGAGCAGTACGGCAAGTAGTGTGATTTTCATGGGGTTGTCCTCAGTTGGTAAGTGATTTTCAGCCGTGGTCGGCATGGTTGGGAGTGATCGTGGTCTTTGCGTCCTTGGCTTTCGGTGCGTCCGGCAGGGCACCGGTCCACTCCCAGGCCTGGGTACCCGGCGGGTTTTCGTACCAGCCCGGATCGTTGTAATCGCCCGCCGAGATGCCCTCGCGGACCTTCACCACCGAGAACATGCCGCCCATCTCGATTGGACCGTGCTTGCCCCAGCCGGTCATCATCGGCACAGTGTTCTCAGGGATTTCCATCGACATCTCGCCCATGTCGGCCATGCCGGCAGTTCCCATCGGCATGTATTCCGGGCGTATCTTGCGGATCTTCTCGGCGACGGTCTTCTTGTCGACGCCGATGAAAGTCGGGACGTCATGGCCCATCGCGTTCATGGTGTGATGCGACTTGTGGCAATGAATGGCCCAGTCACCCGGATACTTCGCATCGAACTCGTAGGCGCGCATGGCCCCCACGGGAATGTCGATGCTCACCTCCGGCCAGCGCGCCTCCGGACGCACCCAGCCGCCATCCGTACAGGTCACTTCGAAGTCGTAGCCGTGCATGTGGATCGGATGGTTGGTCATCGTCAGGTTGCCGACACGTACCCGCACCCGGTCGTCCTTGGACACCACCAGCGGATCGATGCCCGGGAACACGCGGCTGTTCCAGGTCCAGAGATTGAAGTCGGTCATCTCCATGACCCGCGGCACATAGGTGCCCGGATCGATGTCATAGCCGCTGAGCAGGAACACGAAATCCCGGTCCACAGGCATAAACGTCGGATCTTTGGGGTGAATGACGAAAAACCCCATCATGCCCATGGCCATCTGGACCATTTCATCCGAGTGGGGGTGGTACATGAAGGTCCCGGATTTCACGAGGTCGAACTCGTAGACGAAGGTCTTTCCGACTGGGATATGCGGCTGTGAAAGTCCGCCGACGCCGTCCATGCCTGATGGCAGGATCATGCCGTGCCAGTGGACGGTGGTATGTTCGGGCAGCTTGTTGGTGACAAAGATGCGCACGCGGTCGCCTTCAACCGCCTCGATGGTCGGTCCCGGAGACTGCCCGTTGTAGCCCCAGAGATGCGCGGTCATGCCTTCGGCCATCTCGCGCTCGACCGGTTCGGCAACGAGGTGGAACTCCTTGACGCCATCGTTCATGCGGAAAGGAAGGGTCCAGCCGTTGAGGGTAACGACGGGAGTGTAGTCCGGGCCGGTGGTGGGCTTTACCGGCGTCTGGGTCGCCGCCGAATCCATCAGCGCCGCCTCCGGCAGGCCCATGTTGGAGGTCTGTGCCCAGGTCTGGGATGAGACGAGGGCGGCGCCTGCGCCGACCCCCAGTAGCTGTCTGCGATTGAACATGTCTGGTTCCCTTTCTCAGTGACCGCGGCCGGCGGCTTCAGCCGATGCGACCTGGGTTTCTGCTGCAGCTGCTCCCGCGCCGCCGCCGTAGATCGCAGGCGCGAGGTTGGCTTCAGCGAGCCAGAAGTCGCGTTTGGCGTTGACCGACAGTACGACCGAATTGACCTTCTCCCGGCTGTCAGCGAGGAGCTCGAAGGTGTTGGTGATCATGCCGTTGTAGGTGAGGAGGGACTCCTCCTCGATCTTTGTTCGCAGTGGCACGACGCTGTTGCGGTAATGCCGCGCGATGTCGTAGTTCGAGCGGTAGGCTTGGTAAGCGGACCGGGCTTCCGACCGAACGTTGACCGCCTTTTCGGCGAGCAGATTCGCCGCCCGCATATAGGCGAGTTCAGCCTTGCGCAGCCGGGCTTGACCCGAGTCAAAGATGGGGATGACGAACTCCAGCTCCACGTTGCCGGTGGTCCTCTTGATCTTTTCACCGTCCTCAAGCTCGCGCTCGGTTTCAAACCCGGTCAGGATTTCCAGATCGGTCACGAAACGGGTTGCTTTGGTGAGATCCGAAGATTTCGCCGTGGTTGCGAGATCAAGTTTCGCCATCTGCAGGTCGACGCGACGCTGCAGAGCCTCCGCCTCGATCAGGTCACGCTTGAGGATGGTCTTCGGCAGCTGAGGCAGGCGGTTGGGGATTTGGTAATCGATATCCGCCCCCCAAAGACCCATAAGACGGGTCAGCTCTTCCTTGGCAAGACGCGCTTCCAGCCGCGCTTTAGCGACCTGTCCAGTCAGCTCGGCATAGAAGACGTGCTCGCGTGCCTGGCCGCCCTTGGGCAAGGATCCGGCCTCGCCAAGTTTCTTGGCAAGCTCGGATGCCGCGTCCGCTGCGGTCTGAGCCTGGGCAAGCTGGGTTACGTTCTCCCAGGCGGCCACTGCTGTTATCCAGGCTCTGCGTGTCTCGGCTGCAAGCTGCAGCGTGCGCAGCGCCGCCGCAAGCTGGGCCTTGCGGAACCCGGCATCTGCGATCGCCACGTTGCGGCTGTGGGTTGCCAGAGCAAGAATATTGGTCGCAATGACGCCTTCGATCGCTTTATATGCTTCAAGCCCCGGCGTGCCGATGCCAGTGAGGCCAATACCCACCGTCGGATTGGTGAGCATGGTCGACTGCCAGGCGTCCGCTGCAGAATCGCCCAGATCAGCGTAGGCGGCCTGAAGACCCTTGTTGTTGAGCAGCGCCACCTGAACCGCGGTTTCGACATCGATGGTCTTTTTGGACATCATTGCCTTGACGCGCGCTTTCACCGCCTGCGCCTCCTGGCCGTTCTGCACCCACACGGTCTGCTTGCCGGTGGCCTCCGACGTTTTCAGCGATACGGAGGTGAACCCCGCGCCCGTTGCGGAATACTCTGTGATAGAAACGCACCCGCTAAGGATGAGGGGAACCGCAAGTGTGGCTGCGGCCTTAATTGTTCGGCCCCTCATGATGTGCCTCCTTTCGGAGCCTGCGCGTCATTCTGGCCGCGCCACGGTCTGGGATCGACGGGAATGCGGTGGACGTAACCGGTCACTGGTGTGGTGTAGCTCACCGGCTTGACCCCGTAGGCAGGATCGGCCGAGTCGTCATAGGTGGTGACGTCGGTGGATGTGGCTGCGCAACCGCCCAGCAGAAGGGGCAGTGCGACCACGACGTAGAAAGGATTCATGGAAAATATCCAAACAGGAGATGTAACGGCGCGGCGGCTTGCAGCCGTCAGCGCGCGGTCAGCGCCCTAAGGCGGGCAGCGCCTGTTCAGATATTCGGGGGTCTGTTCAAGAGGGTGATCTGGCCGACGTTCTTGCTATCGTCGATAAAATACCGGATCGAGCTTGCGGCCAGGTGTGTTTCAGCCTGATGGCAGTCGAGAAGAGCCATGCTCATGCAGAAGTCCTGGCAGCAGTTCTGCTTGCCGGACTTATCCATGTCGTCGTCGCCAACGTGGTGACCGGACTGCGCTTGATCCGCGTCATGATTAGGCGACGCAAGTTCGTCATGCCCGTGAGACCCGTGTCCGTGGTCGTCTGTGATCGTGGCTTCCGTCTGGAGAACCGACGGACCATGCATTGCGGCGTTCGCATTCGGCAACGTGTAGCCGACCAGCGATATAATGATCGCCAGTCTGAACAAAATCACGATCCTGCCCAACAGGTTGCGAAACACCAGGTCCATTCTCCAAAAACTACCATCGGTAGCGCGATGTCAGTTGCTGATTCGTACGGCGGAATTAAGAATATCCAACGCGCCTTGCGGCTGACTGGATACGCTTTGGTAATTTGTGAGGCTTCCCATGGGGGAAGGTCAAGCCCTGATAAGCGTTCCACCCAAGAACAGAAGTTTTGGAACCTATTCCCTGCCGGACATGTTTCCTCGAAGGAGACGCGAGGATGCAACTGACCTGGAAAATTGCCCGCTTAATGTTGGCCATCATGAGCTTGCTCATGGTGTTGAACCTGATCGAGATGTCCTCCGCGTCAGCTCATGGTCACACCGGCTGTCCCGCCATGCAATCCTCCGACCATTCTAACCGCCCTCATCCGGACAGTCATGGCACGTCCGTCTGTTGCTCGGTAGCCTCGTGCTGCCCCCTTCTCCCAACACTGATGACGCCGGTGTTGCCGCCAGCGCCGGAGAGAAGACCTCACGCCACTGTCGAGGTCGATACAGCTCTGCTGCTGGTACGCGCGATCGACCCGCCTCCTCGACGCGGATGGGCATGAAATAACCCCCATCCAACCAAGGAGAATCAACATGAAAACTTTTACCCTTACGCTGGCATTAGCCAGTTCCCTTACGTTCACTCTTGCTTCGGCAGCAGTTGCCGCCGACCCCATGGCCTATCCCGACAAATGCAAGTCTGAAATGTTTTCTGGTGGCGACATGGCCATGCAGGGCAATCAGATGGCGGGAATGGAAGCCCACCAGATGGAGGCGATGGATGGCATGAAGGCCATGAATATGAACATGATGCAGGGCATGATGAAGAAGGACGCGGATGTTGCCTTCGTCTGCGGAATGATCGCTCATCATATGGGTGCAATCAGCATGGCCCAGGTCGAGCTTAAGCATGGTGACAATGTCGAAGCCAAGGCCAAAGCCCAGAAGATCATCGACGACCAGTCGAAAGAAATCAAGGAACTGACCGCCTGGGTCGACAAGGAGGTCAAGTGATGCACCACATGTCTCCGGAAATGAAGACCTGCATCGACAACTGCTTGGCCTGCTATACCGAGTGCCTGTCGATGGCGATGGCCACTGCTTGGAAATTGGTGGCCAACACACAGAGCCGAAGCACTTCAAGCTGATGATGGCCTGCGCAGAGATGTGCCGTACGTCGGCCCATTTCATGCTGATTGGTTCCGAACATCACCGGCATGTGTGCCGGGAATGTGCGGAAATCTGCAAACAATGCGCGGACGATTGCGAACGAGTTGGCGACATGGAAGCATGCGTTGCCGCGTGCCGCAAGTGCGCGGAAAGCTGCGCACAAATGGCGGCATGATTGAAGCGGGGGAGGGTCAACTGCCCTCTCCCGATATGATGCCCCGACGTTAGCTTTCCGTAGCACAGACTTGCGGCTCGCCACGCGCGCCTTAGGCGCAGTGCAAATGTCTAGCCACGACAAGTAAGGATACCAAAATGAGCTATAGCCGCTTTGCAGCAATGATAGCGACATCGACCCTCGTTATGTTCGGCTTGATGTATTTGAACACCTATGCCGCTGACCACATTTGGTTCAGCCAGACGCGGGCGTGGATGGCCCTGATGATGGGCGCGGTGATGGCCTTCATCATGCTTGCGTTCATGTTGAAAATGTATGACCGCAAACAGGTCAACGCCGCAATTTTTATATGCAGCGTCGTTGTTTTCGCGGGTTCGTTGTGGCTCGTGCGTAGTCAAGAAACCGTCAGCGATGTTTCTTACATGAAAGCGATGATTCCTCATCATTCTATCGCCATCATGACTAGCGAGAGAGCGCATATCCGCGACCCGCGCGTCCGGAAGTTGGCCGACGGAATCATAGATGCCCAGGTGAAAGAAATTGGCGAGATGGAGAAGCTAATCGCTGACATCGAGGCCCATCCCATACCCGATGCCGCCCCCCAAATACTCCCCCGTTCTCTGCAGTGAACGTATCTTTTTCAAGACCTCATATAACCATAATGGCTTTTCATGCCGCTCCCAACGTCGCACGGCTATCGAGCGCAGAGAAACCAGGGCGATTAAATTGCCGCGAATCTCCTGACTTTTCAATGGAAAAATGCGGCTGACATCGCGCTCAATTCGTGTCGCAAATGTCGGTCCAGCATCAC
>NZ_JAFLNA010000025.1:0-15561 GCF_017313405.1 Agrobacterium burrii | reverse complement strand
TGAAAATTATATAAGTAATTCAATATTACAGAGAATAGATAGATAACATAATTTACTTCCTATGTCTGATATACGGGATTCTATAATAATATCACGGTACAGATTTTCCATCTTGCTCTATAACGTCGAGATGGGGGCAGTGGTGATCAACCCTGCGGGGAACGCCTTTGTTACGCCATTCCCAGAATGACATCTCATCCTCAGATCGGTCTGATATAACCCAGTCGGCAATCGCTGCTGCATTGCCGGGTATTCCATAGCCACGGCGAATGTACTTTCGTTCATCTGTCTCGCGTGGCATCGGTCTCCCTGTCCTGATGTTAATTGAAAATTCTGCTTTCTCGCCATTTTCCAGTTGAGCGGAGAAATCGTAGCATCTTGTTGCAGTTGCCAGCTTAAGGTGTGGACGCATCTTTCGCACTTCTGGATTGTCCTTCACATAATAGGCAAGGCGTACTGCGGCGTAATCTGCGTTGAAGGCTCTAACGATTTCCGGTTTGTCACAGAGGCCCAGCTGCTCAGGTTTTACCCTGGCCATCACAATGTGAACTGCGACCACTCTCATCGGCTGCCTGAGCATCGAATCGATCCAGATTTTGCCGCCTTCATAAAGGTCCTCGACGGCGATGTCGCTAAGATCGATCAGTTTTGCCAACCTCGGAAGTTCTTGAGGAAAAATCACCGGCATGAGCGCGACGGTTTCCCTCCAATCAGGCTCAGGGCTAACCTGTTTGACCGCGTCAAAGAACGCTTCGCCGCTGGAGTACTCGAAGGTGTAAAAGAGAAGGACCACACGTTGACGGTATTTCGGACGGCGGCTTAGCCAAGCAGTGATAATGTGGGCTTCAAAGTCGCGACCATCTAAAAAGAAGGTTGCGCCTGGATTGACGTCGAAAACCTTATCCAAAAGAGGCTCAAGAAAAGGGATGATGTCGTTTGTTACGGTGTATGATTCTGTGATCTCACCATTTGAAACCTCTCGAATGATCACCGGTATATTCTTAACATCTGCTGAATGGAGTTCTCGGATCAGTCTATCCGGTAACGTGGAAATCCGCCAGGTATTGAAGTCGTGAGACACAACGGGCAAATTGTCAGAAGTTAGTGTCGTATCCAATTCAGAAAGATTTCGCCGTTCCATCCCTCCGAGGGCAGTCAGTAATGAGGTTTCGGTACACTCCTGTACGCCCTTCCCCAAGTTGTACATGCCCCGGTGTTCTATGACTTGAAGGGGCAGTTGCTCTTCAAGGCGTTCAAGAAGGTGTGGTACCGAATGACGAGCAAGCACCTCGTCTGAAGTTACGCCTGCTGGGAGATCCCACTGGATTTCCCACCTGGGCCATCCTGTATCCTTCACTGGGAAGGGTTTGCGCTGACAGAGTACCTGAAAAAAACCGGTTAAAAACTCGGAATGAACCGGAAATCAAAAGAAAGAAAAAGATGAACCTACATCCATATTTCGAGAAAAGCGTGTGTTCGAAACGTCGGTTCGGGCTAGAGCAGGAGGGTACCGAATGATCGCAGCCGCACAGAAAGAGCGCGGTTTAGTTTGTTATAGCAAGCGCTACACAGGTCGTTTGCCCAGTTTAAATGTATAAGACAAGACTGCCAGCTGGAAGTTGAGGAATAGCGTCTTAAATTCATCATGATATAAGCATGCGCGGGAATCCCGCTCCTTTTTTGAAAGCTAAGGTCAGTGTCGGCCGCAATGGCAGTGGATACCAGAATTTTCAAATCGTACTGTTCGACGGGTCTGACTTCTTTCAATCTAGGCCGCCGAAAGTATTTCTTATATAGGAGCACGTTTATCATTTGATGTTAGTACAAACACGTTTTCGCTGTCGGCAGATGGAGGTGCATAATTATAAAAGGATGATGCCTATAAAGAAGAGACTAATATTATAATATCGGCTATTATGACTAAGGAAATTTCTTGAAATTATTGCGTTATGGTTGAATTATTATTCTAGAGGCCCTGTATTTTTGCCGACATTACTAATTTTTATTATCTGCGGCAGTGTATAGAAGCCTCATACTTTACGGACGCGCGCTCTGCAGTTAAAGTCGCTAGATTGGCAGGGGGACCTGGGAAGCACCTCCAAAGTGCAGAATGTACTACGAACGACCCGTGTTCGACATAGTCGATACCTGGGAGATAAGAGAACGGGAGGTACTTAAACCCGTCCTGAGCGTAGCTGAAGAAGATTACTGCTATTTCGTGCAGAACACGGTTGCCTCCGCGCAGCGCTCCTGGGTTGATTTAGTCGCCAATCTTTTTAACTCTCCAGATTCTGACATTGATGACGCGCTGAATCGCTTTGCAGACGCGCCCTGCTTGCATGGGCCGACACTCGAGCCGATGAACCTGATACTCAAAGGTTCTCCGATGTATGTTTATTGCTCGTTCGAAGAGATGAGAAGTTGTGCAACCAAACGATTCTATGAGGGCATTTCGAATCGCGGCGTGGTGATTTGCACAGTTCCACCCTATGCTGAGGGGGTAACGAGAGATGATATGAGTGTCTGGCAAAATCAGGCCTGTGTGAATACCTGCAGCGGGAAGAACGATTTGGATGCATACATCGCATTCTTGCCAACCAGTTCGCTTCAGGAGTCGAGCTATTGGCACACGAAGAATGGTATCTATAGTTTCTTGGCACCGTCGCAAACGGATGCCTTTTGCTGCGAAATACTTTGTGTGGGGCGGGCTCTTTTTGAAGATAGGAGCCGTAAAGAGAAACTCAGAAATTGTTTGTTGAAGCTTCTCAATTACCGTCTCAAGCTGTTATTTTGATGGCAAATGAGTTTACTGGCCCAATATCTGGGGCTGAAAGGGAGTGAAGTTAAAAGGTCCGAATATATCTAATGGCGCTTACGCTTGGTCGGCTTTTTGCCCGCGGATTCACTATAAATAAATTGTAATGTCAGATTTTCAATCTGCGTATTATGATCTGTACGCTGGGTGTTTATTTTATTGTATGTCTTTTGCATATGGATTTTTGTATTGCGTATAACGTTATGTAATCATAATGAGATGAGCAACGGCCCATAAACAAGACGCTTTTATGCTGATGCAATGACAGTTTCTCTTAGAGGAAGATGTAATGAGCTCCGTATATGTAAAGTAATAATAGAATCTTTTTAAAACGTGAATGACTGCCGTGATGCTTTTGTGTGAAGATACATTGTGCGGTGGTTTTTTTGGATCACGCGTTTTTCTCCCTCCAGGTGAAGTGGACCAACAAAATATTAAGCTCCTGAACGATCATTGAGGAGTCTCGAGCCAACGTGCATGAATAGTCTCCCCCAAAGTTTGGGAAAAAGGCTCAGGAAAAAGATCAGTACGAAGGCTATCCAGAAATGAATGTTGGCGAACCCAGCAAGAAAAGATTTTTTCGTCAGAAGCCAGTAACTCGAATTGCCCAGCACGAATAAAGTGCTTGGAAAACTTACGCCGGCGGTTGCGGTGAAAAGGCGCAACAGATCGTGCGAGCTTTGCGAATTATCCATAACGTCAACAGCGGCCCGCGCAGCTAACGGCACAAGATTGGCCGCCGCAATAAGGCCTGAATAGGCATCGGTTGGAAACGTAGAGAGGCATATCAGGCCAGCCATCGTCAGGATTGCTACTAGTATGCCTGCTTTGCCTCCCCGAGGATTGCGGTCTTTATCGTCGGCAATATGGCCGACCCACCGGAGAACCCTCAGGGCATCTTCATGGTCTTGTTTGTGGTAACCGATCTGAATACGGAGACGGTTACTCACCTCAAAGGTGTCGAGCCAGGAATAGATGATGGTGCTGGAATTCCTCAATCTTGTGTATTCAGAAGTGAAATCGGAACTCTGAGCTGTAGAAATCCTTTTCATCCGCAAGAAAGAGTATTTTAATAAATCCCGGATGTTCTTCCTGTTCTGCATCAGCATTTGCCACAGAATGCATAGTGACGCCTTCCATGCTACATCTTTGGCGGTGTGAAATGTGGTTCCCTCATGTTGGGGCATAGCAATGGCGAATAAGCCAAAAATTAAAACTGGCAATCCTCCGAGGAAGACTTCGCAAGCCAGGTGAGCGGCGAGCCTCGTGTCCGCCCAAGGATAATCAAAAATCGCAAGCACCATAAGCTGTGTTTGCAGAGTAATAG
Organism: Agrobacterium burrii; assembly: GCF_017313405.1. Taxonomy (NCBI): domain Bacteria; kingdom Pseudomonadati; phylum Pseudomonadota; class Alphaproteobacteria; order Hyphomicrobiales; family Rhizobiaceae; genus Agrobacterium; species Agrobacterium burrii. The sequence goes on along the minus strand of NZ_JAFLNA010000025.1, from coordinate 11,419 downwards.
GCCCAGAGCGCAAGACGGCAACTTCCGCTCCAAGTGAGGCAGATACTATGTCGGGCAGGACAACCGCCAACTGCATTATGACCAACCAAAGCCAGAACAGACCCCTCTCCGAAAGGGGTAGGTGGCATTTTAGTTGCCACCTCATTTCTTGCGTTTGAATGGATTGCGCGCTGCGACGCAGGTACTTTTTAACTTCTTTGGGCAGGCTGGGGAGTTCAAGAATAACTCGAAAGGCGTCGTCTCTTTCCTTGCGCGCTTGAGTGGCCCAAGCGTTTCGCGTGGATAGGGGCATGCGCAAGAGGATATCCGTCAAGCTGTTCTCCGAACTGGCGAATGGACGATAAGATTTGTCGGCAATATCTTCATCAGGAATGACGGCCGGTTCCGGTGCTGCTCTTAAAGCAAACGCATCTACATGGTCATGGGCCGCTGGCTGGTGCGTTGAACAAAAGACCTGCTGCATATGATGTGATACCATGCCTTCATCTTCTGGCAGTGGAGTGACGGAATGGCCTCGAATGCAGTCTGCTTCTTGGCCGACATCGGTTTCCTCAGTGATGTAAGAGTAAGGTCCTCCCAAGAAGGGTGAAGGGAGGATTTTTCTGACATGGAGGGAGTGAAGCCAGCTGCTTTTGAGCTTTCTTTCTATCGCCTCAACCGGAGTGTTCTGGTTCTCCATTGATAACTTGGCACAGCTTGAGGCATCCAGGGAATGCAAAAGCTCCTTTATTAATTGTGCTCGGATCCACCGAATAAAAATGCACCGCGTGGGTCTCGGTCCTGTTTTGGCCTATAAGTCAAAGCAGCGGCGTCGACTAGACGATAGTCAGTTGTTTTTTTAAAGGAAAACGAGTTTTCTATTCGAAAAGAAAATGTGCCGTTCGCCTAATAATGATGCCAATGACTTAATCTGTACGACGGATCGTGTAATATTATAGAGCCAAGTGCGATTCAATGAATTTCAATTGTTGGTATTTCAGCGAATTTGTATTTTTCCATTTGGAATGGTATAACAGCACGTTCATAACGTTAAAGGAAAGGGGAGGCATATACGCGGAATATTTAACTGTATCAATGAAATTGAAATATTCAATCTGGCACGCAGAACTGACCTTGCCCCCAAGTTTTATCCAGTTTTGAGTTCGCTCCAGCGGTTTTGGGTTGCTGCATTCTGGGCGGTAGCGGCGGGTTGCGGTGCGGAGCCACTTCGGCTGCGCAGCACCGCATCACGTCGCGGGTTGATGGTTTGAGCGAACTCTGCAGGTGTCATCCAGCCGAGCCCAGAGTGTGGTCGATGTTCGTTGTAATCTCCTCGCCAGGCTGAAAGTGAAGATCGAGCATGGGTCAGTGACGAGAAGAGGGTCTCATTCAGGAACTCGTCTCGTAGCCGTCCATTGAAGCTTTCGATAAAGGCGTTCTGGATCGGTTTGCCAGGCGCTATATAGTGCCATTCCACTTTCGTCCGATCCGCCCATTGCAGGATTGCATTACTGGTGAACTCACTGCCGTTGTCACTGACAATCATCCTCGGCTTGCCACGTCTCTCGATGATCCGGTCCAACTCATGGGCAACCCGCAAGCCGGAAAGGGACGTATCGGCGACGAGAGCCAGGCATTCTCTTGTGCAATCATCGACGATCGTAAGCACCCGGAACCTGCGGCCATCGGTGAGCTGATCTGACACGAAGTCCAGCGACCAGCGATCATTGGCAGCCGTCGGGATCAACATCGGCGCTCGGGTGCCTATCGCCCGCTTACGCCCGCCACGCTTGCGTACCGTCAGCTTCTCTTCCCGATAGAGCCGGAAGAGTTTCTTGTGGTTCACAAGATGGCCCTCGCGTCTAAGCAGCACATGAAGGCGTCGATATCCAAAACGGCGGCGTTCATGCGCCAGCGCCTTCATTCGCTCGCGAATGTCGTGATCATCGCTGCGCCTGGTTTCGTAACGGATCGTCATCCGGCAAAAGCCGATGGCTTTACACGCCCGCCGTTCGCTCATCTGGTGATGATCCATCAGATGAGCGACAGCTCGCCGCTTTGCCGCGGGCGTCACCACTTCTTTCCCAAAAGGTCTTTCAAAGCTGCATTGTCGAGCATGGCATCCGCAAGAAGCCGCTTCAGCTTCGCGTTCTCGTCCTCCAGCGTCCTCAGCCGCTTGGCTTCGGATACGTCCATGCCGCCGAACTTGGCCTTCCACTTGTAGATGCTCGCATCACTGACACCGTGCTTGCGGCAAAGCTCCGAGACCGGCGTGCCCGCCTCGTGCTCCTTCAGAATGCCGATGATCTGTTCGTCTGTAAAACGGTTGCGCTTCATTCCCTGGTCCTCTCAATGGGCCAGAGCTTACTTCAAAATGGATTATTTCAACGGGGCAAGGTCAGAACCCACATCAACAGTTTAACTCGACTCTCGGAAAGCCAGCTATCATTCGAAAATCTGTCGCTTCCTCTAGCGCCGCTGTGATTGTAGGGCGAAATGACAAACTGCGCGACGTTGCCTGAATGACTGGCTGTATGGCATGGGACGCGTTCTTGAAAGAGAGTCGCTAAGATAAACCTCTCCAACCCAACCGAAACATGGTTGCTTCCGTGTTTCGAACACAGCAGTTTCACCTCATTGGGAGACTTGTTGAGAGATTTTCAAATTTGTCGGCAGGTTCGATTGCTGACTATTGATTTACACGAAAGTGTGAAAAACAAGTCCTTATCGTGGCAGTTGGTATGATGTTCAGGAGCAACGCAATTCAAAAGTGGACCCAGGCTGTTTCACGGGTCCCATCGCGGTGCCCAAATATCTGAGTAGCATCAAAGCTCTGGTGACGGTCAAATGAATTCGTCGGTGTTCTGGGAACAAGCGTTTGAAAATGTTGATATGCTCCTTCCCACTTTGACAAGTGCGGCACGAGCGAAATAGTAACCTAATCTTTCATTATTGCGATGTTTGACAATCACTGGGCAGGTGAGTGTTATAATAGAGGGCCATTAGCCTTCGGCCATGCACACCTCACTAATGTCTTACAATCAAAATATGATACCCTCAGGGGATGATCGCCCCGTTTTTCCGACAATTGATTTGTTCGCAAACACCTCCCTGGAAGAACTTCAGCAGAGCCTATGCGCGGCGGTCGCAAATTATAGGGATTTCCTCACTCGAAAGATTCTCCCCTTCCAGCAATCGTGGGTTGTCCGAGTCCTTTCCGAATCCGGCCTAGACGAAGAGACTCTGCGCGCAATCAAAAGCTGTGTCTTCACGCCGTGTTGCAGCATTCCTGGCGCCGTCCAGCCAGATAGAATTTGCCAACATGACTCACCAATCTACATCTACACCTCCCTGAATTTATTATCGCAATACGTCGAAGGAAAAACCCTATTGCGGTGCTATCGCAAATTTGTGCTGGCTTCATCACTCCCACCATACCGAACGGATATTCCAGCAGAGGAGCTCAAGAACGTACTCAACAGTATCTTGCCAGGCGCCTATAGCATGCCGCATGCCGTAAGCTGCTTCGTGGCCATTTTGCCCAGTAAGAAATTCACGATCAGCATGTCCAAAATCACCACCCGTGGTGGCGCGGAGGAGCATTTTGTCGTTTTCAGTAGAGAAGAGAACGACATAATCCCATACGACATCGTCGCAGTGGGGAAGACGCTGTTCTCCCAGTCGGACGAGGAATTTGGTTTGCCAAATCTCAGCTTCGATGAACTACAGAACCTTATCAGCACTTAATCTGTTTTCTATTCATGGATAGAAAACAACCCTAGTGTATGGGATCAATATAACCATGCTAGTGCCACTGTGTATCTCCCGATGAGACATGTAATGATATGGATGCATGTTTCATGCAAGGATAAGAATGCGATAAAAATAATTTGATAAAAATAAGTCCGTGATGCTTTTCTGAAACATCTTTGAGGAAGTATTATTTATTGAACAGATTTTACACAAATTGAAAATTCATCCTGGTGAAACAGCGTATTTTTTTGACAGAATCGTAATGATTCGTGAGACAATGTGGGCCATCGTTTTCGGGCATCGAAAGCTGGCTTCGTCACGAGCCAAGCGAAGGCACAAGCCTCAATTTTGCGATGAGCCAGGGAGGCACGCTACGTGTCTGTCAGCAATTATAGGACTATGGTGGATGCTTTTTGACAATGTGGCGATAAGGATCACCTCGATAAGCTCGAAACCTGCTTTATGTCATTCACATGTCAATTATCGAAAAAACGGCCCTACGCTCATCCAATAGTTAAGTAACGGGTCCTGTTTGTAGTTTAACAGACAGAAATTCTGTTTCCAAAAGGTATTTCAACAGTAGAAATCCGTAAAATTACCATGATCACCTTCCCTGCACATGCGTTTTTCAGCTATAAAGCAAGATTCAATCTCTGGGGCTCCAAAGAGCTCCGGATGCTTACACCCCGCATAAAGCTTAATGATGGTATATCAGCGTCCTGTTTTCACGGTGATTAGCCTGCTGCGGATCCGGAACCGCGAAGAGGCCAAGCTCGTGCTGATCGGAGCAGTCGTGGTTTATCGCAATTTTGTGGAACAAACCTTGGCTGATGCCCAAAAAAATTGGGTCAAGTCACTCGTACTCTACGACGATCCGGGTGATGCTGTGACCGGAATCCTGACATGGTTCAGCAGGTATGCATGCTTGCACGGACCGAGGTTGGGGCCGTTGGACACAATCGCCGTGAATGATAATCCGCTCTACATTTACTGTCCTCGCAGGAAGCTTGAGGAATATGCAAAAGAACGTATTGTGTCTTTTCATTCAGAGATCGGCTCGGTCGTGTGCTCCATGTCACCCTTCGATGCAGGCGTGACGCGTGAGAAGGTCCGCTATGGGCATAACCTGATATCCCCAGGGTCTTGCCTCCTTCCGGATGCTTTGGAAGCCTATGTCGCCTTTCTCCCGAGCAAGTCGTTTCTGAAATTGCCATATAGCGTTTATGAGGTTCACAATGATCGTTATGTTCATAAGTTCTTTGCGCTGCTCCCAGGATCCCGCTTTCATTTTGAAGTCGTAGCGGTTGGTTTGGCCTATCCCGCTGCTAAAAAAAGGCCTTCTGGTCTTGGAATTCTGCGTTGTTGCTTCACCGGAAAGACAAACACCTGCCTGTAAGAAACTAAGCGTTGGAATGAAGCCAGAAGGTCCGCATCGCCGTTTACCGGTTTATTGTGAAATATCTTTTAAGTTATGATAATCTGCTGTTGCACATCGGCAGCAGATCGTGGGCTATTGCCAGTATGTACTACGTTCTGTTTTCAAGCACTGTAGCATCTTTCTAAGCGAAATAAATTATCTCGTTTGTTTGTGTTTTTGAAACAAATATTCATACAGAACAGTGCGATATGTCGTAAAATAGTAAACATGCTGTTCAAAGTTCTTATCCCCAGGCAATTGCCTCGGATACCTATAGTTTTAAAAGAATACAATACATATAACGACATATACGTTTTGATGCCACACAAAGTCAATGAATAGCGGGAAATAGTCGTAAGCGAAAGTTATCTTGTGTGTGACGAACTGTGTAATTGGATGCAGGGTCTATTTAAAGCCTTTTGAGCGGATGAGGTGAAGACCATTTCTGCAAATAGATATGATGGTTCCACCACGTCCAGGCTTCGCTCCGCTTACTCTTGAATCTATTAATGACAGAATGGAAATGCATCTATTTTTGACCAGTGCATGCATCCTATATCATATCTATATCCGCGATAATCTCCTGATTTATCAGGAGATTTGGACGAAATACTGGCGGGGACGATTGGCAGAGAGCGCGCTAAAAAACGAAATTTCCGCGTTATTTCTTCGTCTCCCATTTCCTCGTCCGCCGACGCTTCAGTCCATCGCAGAGCAGGAGGTGATCTGTAAAGACGCGGCGCCAATCTATGTTTATTGTTCCCGGGAAGCTATGCTGAGTCATGTGCAGTCTAAGGATCTTTGCCAATTCGGAAGGGCGAACCTTCTCGCATGCACGTTAGCTCCTTACCGAACCGGAGTTACAATCGAAATGGTGCGATGTTTGTTCAAGCGTTTACACGATGGAAATCGCGTCGAAGCTGGAACCGGCGAAGAAGACTTGAGTCATTTTGTGGCCTTCCTTCCCACCACGGCTTTCCGGCGAGGGCCGCGGTTTTACCTGGGTGGCGAAAGTGTCCAATTCTTTCTACGAGAAGGAGGGTTGGAACTCCCTTGCCACATCATCGCGTTCGGTAGAGCGTTGTTCAGCGAAATACTAGCTGATGGCTCGTCCTGGGACTGGAAAAGCGTCGGGGAGAGTTCTCGTTTGAATCATGTTCGGGCCAGTGTCGAATTGTCACGCAACGTTCCAACGGCGGAGACAACTGATAATTGGGCCGAAGCGGCTTTAGGAGCCGACGCCGTGTACCCCGTGCGGCCTCCAAATCTGACCCCGACGCAAGATCATCCTTGCAAACCCTTGCTTTCGGGAAATCGAGTGCCGAATGAACGTCATAGACCTTGGAAGCGCTTCTTCAAGAAGCTCCGATCTGTTTCAAAGCATTTCTACTTTAATCGCTGAATCTGTATTAATTTGCTGTCTGGTTGTGCTTTCGCTTAAATAATTATCTATGTTCGAGTGCGGTCCTTGTGATGTTGTTGAAACAAATGTTTTATTGGCTGATATGGCCACCAATAAAAATTTTAAAATAGCGATCATGCTATATTGATAGAACATGGTTGTTTGCTACAGGTAATCAGATAGGTATTTAACAGGTATTATTTGTCGAACACAAACCCGATAATTTCGCAGTTCAATTATTGAATATCGAGAATCCGAGCGACTAAGTTTGAAGTGATTTCCCGAAATTATCGCATTTTTGAAAAAATCGTAAAGACAAATGGACGTGGCCAAGGGTCACCGAGTGCGGCGTGCCGCAAAAATAGAAATCTGGTCTCCAATTATGCCACTGCAATTTTCATTCGGCACCCTGCTAGGGGAAATTATCAATCGAGTACCCCATAGTTGGTGATCAATCCCATTGACTTTTTCATCTTGGCAGATGGTGACTCTGTTCAATCATTATTTTAGCTTGTTTGATTTTCTATGAAAGGCCCTCGGAATAATTATTTCCATAAGGTTCTAGTCGTTAAAGCTGTAGACAAAACTTAGGTCATCAGGGTTTTGATTTTCCCAGAGGCCTTCATTTTAATTAACTAAAATCCGTACTGTCTCAATACAAAAGGAAAATGATTAAATCAATAAAAACACTGAGGAGTAAAGGTTTTATTCATCATAATATTTAAAATTACACGGGAACAGACATAAAGAAAACATCAAGAGTTAATCAAACAGAGCACGCGACCCGCGCAACCTATATCTCCTCCGATTTCGTTTAACGCGTGGCTTCTTTCATACACAGCACCTCAATCTTTGGGACAAAAGCGTTGTTAGGACGCTCGATAGCCTGTCGAACAAGTTCAGCTATGTGCTCGGGCTGGATCTTACCATCATCCTCAATCTCATCAGTCCAAGCACTCATTTTTGTCGCCACATAGCCTGGGCATATTTCCATTGTTCTAACGCCGGACTCCCACCCAACATGCTGGGCTGTTTTCGTGAGACCTGAGAGGGCGTGTTTTGTCATGTTGTAACCAACGAACGAGTTCAGAACCCGCTGGCCTGACATGGAGTTGATATTGACGATCCGGCCAGATCCACTTTTCGCGAGCTGAGGCAGGCACAGCATGATCATCCTCAGCGGAGCCCCAGCGTTGATCTTCCACTGTCTCTCAAGCTGCTCATAGTCAATTCCCTCCGCAAGCGCTACCCGTGTTCCATCCCCAGCATTGTTAACAAGGCCATCTATCCTCCCAAATTTTATCATGGCCGTCGATACCCACTCCTCCATCGTTTGGAGGTCCTCAGCTTCAAAACGTGCGAAGTGAAGAGATTCATTCTGAAACCCAAAAGTGGCTTCCAGTTTTTCCACGCTACGCGCTCCTAAGCTCAAACGAAAACCACGCCGCATCAGGTTGTCGACGATGGCCTTGCCTATGCCTCCAGATGCACCAGTGACCAGAAACACCCCGCTGTCTCTAGTGTGGACGTTCCAAGATGAACCATCGAATTTGAAGTGGAGAACACACGCGTTACATCTTTGCATCGCGGTCAGCTCAACCCCGAGCAGTGTAGCAACTACTGAGAGTACACCGCCATGAGAAACGAAAAGAATATTCGACCGGCGGGCATGAGTCAGTGCTCCCGCCTCTCGAGCGGAAAAGAGTTCAGTTTTTTCACAATCAGGGTAATTTTCAACAAACATTTTCCGTGGACCGAGACCACCCTCATGCATGCCAAAGTGGCGCTCGCCACCAATGAGAATTATTGTAAATCTGGCGCGAAATAACAGAGATTTAACACGTCTAAAGTTATCTTCGAAATGTAGAAAATTACATATTCATTATAATGGACAACATACATCTCGAATAAAAAGATAGAATACGCGTGAACACATTGATATATCGAAATTAATAAACATATTGTTTCAATTACGAGACTTTTATTTTGACGTTTCTATATTAAGATCCAAGTGTGGACTTAGATGAGAAACTTCACGATCGATTCCTTGATTTCGCCATTCCCAGATAGCCATTTCATCTTCAGGTCGATCTGAGATTACCCAGTCCGCAATTGTTGCCGAATTTCCTGGTGTTCCTTTTCTCCAACGTATGTGTTTCCGCTCGTCTGTCTCATGACGTCGGGCCCTGCCTGTTTTAATGTCGATGGAGAACTCACCCCGCTCGCCGGAATCCAGGAGGGCTGCGAAGTCATAGCATCTAGTGACCGCAGCAAACTTCAGGTGAGGGCGTTTAGCTCTAATCATCGTATCCTCCTTGAGGTAATACGCGAGTCTCACTGCGGCTTGATCTGAATCGAAAGCCAACAAGACATCTTTATCGACAACTTGGCCCAGCAAATTTCTGGTCACCCCGGAGAAAACAACATGTGCCGCCACGATCCTCATGTCTTGCATTAGCATGGAATCAAACCAGGCTTTGCCTGCCAAATACAAATCATCGACTGTGGGTTCAGTAACTTGACGCAGACGGGCCAGTCGGCACAGTTCTTCAGGAAAAAGAGCGGGCATCAGGGAGATTGATTTCCTCCAAGCAGATGCGGGCTGGGCATTTAAAACTGCATCAACGAAGGCACCGCCGTGTGGGTATTCAAATGTATAGAAAAGTACAACAACTCTTTGATGGTATTCCGGCCGGTGGCTAAGCCAAGCCACAATCACGTGAGCATCGTAGTTCCTACCGTCTAGGAAAATGGTGGCATCTGGATTAGCCAAAAATACCTTGCTGAATATTTCAGTTAACAAAGGAATATGATCAATGGTTTCAAGATACTTGTCTTGTATTATCCCATTTGATACCTCTCGGATAATAACAGGTACATCCTTGATTTTTGACGAGTGAATTTCATTGAAAAGCTTATCTCCCAACTTTTCAGACACTCGCCAAGTGTTAAGATCATGAGAAACGATAGCTACATTATCTGAAGTTAAACAGACGTCCAACTCGCTCAGATTGCGTCCTCCTTGCCCGAGCGCGGCCAACAATGAGCTCGCGGTGCATTCTTGAATTCGTTTCCCTAAATTGAACATTCCTCTGTGCTCAATGACCTGTAAGGGCAGGTCTTCCTCGAGCCGTTCTAGAAGCCTTGGGACAGAATGGCGTGCGAGAACCTCGGGGGGAGTAACGTTTTCTGGTAGATCCCAATGGAGTGTCCAAGCCGGCCAAACGGTTCCTTCCACCTTGAGTGGCTTACGTTGACAAAGGACCTGCGCAAAAAAAACGGGAGGTTACGAAACGACATGGTGAGTAAAATATAAAGTACTCTTACATTCACAGCCATTTGCGAGCTAAAGCGAATTGCCGGGTGCACGGCGGGAATTGCAGCGATTTCGATCTAAAAGTGACAAGCAAAATTTGTCGTGGAGTATATAGATATTGCCAAATGGAGTACTTAAATAATGCACAAATGCTGACAGTTTTAGCTAATATTTTATTGTGGGGCATAACTTAGCTGGAATCACTCCACGGATAATCAGTCATTGTTATTTTCGGCGTCAATTTGTCGGCCACTATCCGATTAGTTGCGCAAATCTTCAAATTTTCGACCTCACATCACACCTTTGTCGGTGTTTTCAGCGAAAGGCAGGTCCCATTTTTGAAAAATCCTCCATCAAGATAAATAGTTTAATAGGGTAAAAGGACGAAATACTTCGGTGTTGAGATTCGACTCAATTAATTTCAAACCAATCCCGTGATTGATGCTATAGAGTCACCCAATATAAGGGGCACTGAAGCGCGTTTAATTATTGACTGTGACTGAAATTTACATTCAAAAATAAGTAACTAGTTCGATATGTATCACAGTCGACCGATATTCAACATTATCGGTAGCTCGAATATACAAGATCGGCGTCAACTTAAACTCGTCCTACGTCACACAGAGATTGCTTATCGCAGCTTTGCACAAGAGGATCTCATACCTGTTCGACGTTCCTGGATGAATTCCATCATTAATACTGATGTTCCCATTGATCCAGCTATAGATGAAGTGGTCAAGCGCTTTTGCGAAGTTGCTTGCTTGCCAGGCCCAGCAGGTATACCCCTGAATATTATACTAAAAGATTCTCTAATGTACGTTTATTGTTCGTTTCAAGAAATGCGAAGGTATGCATGCGAGCGATTTTATGAGGGCTTTTCCGGCAAAGGCGTGGTCATCTCCACCGTTCCACCCTATGCCCAAGGATTAACAAAAGAAACTATGAGGTGGTGGCAGAACGAGGTCTGTCAAATTACAAACAATGAAAAAAATGACTTGGATGCTTATATTGCTTTCCTTCCGAATACTTCGCTTCAGAACACAAGTTTCTCGCACGTGAAGATCGGCGGCGATACCTTCCTGGCGCCATCCCGGGCTGACCCTTTCTGTGTTGAAATAGTCGCGGTCGGCAAAGCTCTCTTTCAGGATAACGGGCTGAAAAAGGCACCCAAGGCGGGGTGGACAATGGCTCTCACCTCCTTGTTGAAGCGCTTGGTCTAATACGCACATCTGTGTGTGAGCGGGAATGAAGCAACAGTGTCCGATCGTAACGAAATGTGTCAAGTCTATGTAATGATAATAAGATGATGTAGCCTGCATGCAGATAATCAGTGTATTTCCAATATGTACTTTAATTACCGATGTCGTATCGTTGTGTGCTTTATGAATAATAAATTATTTACCATAGATGTATCTGATTAATATTTTGGTCTCGAGTCGCAGTATAACTTTTGAGCCGTTCTATCAATCAAAGCAAATTAAAGGTGCAGCCTATGTAAATTGCTAATTTAATTTTGCTTTAGAATCTAATTTACCACTGAATTATAATATAA
>NZ_JAFLNA010000024.1:0-21725 GCF_017313405.1 Agrobacterium burrii | reverse complement strand
AAACTTGTTCGTTGTCTTGCTCATATCGGCTCCACTCTCTCAGAAGTTGGAGCCTCTGGCAAACCCGGTGCGGTTCACTTCCACCCTCGCGCAGATGGACGTTCTCGACTTGATGGAACGCCGTTTCGTTGCCGAAGTGCATGCGGATTTCATCGAGAGGCTGGAGGCTGGTGAGATCGACACGGAGCAGAAACAAAAAAAGCTCCTCGACGCTTACGCGGAGGAGCTTTGTGTTAAGCGACTTGAATGGGCGAATTTGCAAGTTTATTTGGTTGCGGGGGCCTGCTTTCATCATTACTTGCGACCGCCTCCATCATCCGAGCCTGCATTCAGGAGCGTTGCTACAGAGGGTCTAATGGGGCTATTTCGCGCCGTAGCGTAACGACTTCCTCCAGAGTAGAGCTACCAAAACAAGTCCTGGATCACCGGCGCGACCAGTCTCTCGCCTCAGTGCTTGAAGGTATTTTCGCGATGCCAATTTAAGAATTGGGGATGAGGCCGTTCGTAAACACCGGTCGGCACGATCGCTCTTCCAGTCTTGTTGATCAGCCCTTGGATACTATCGCGATCGTTCGCGTGGCGTGAGATCAGAATCTCGAATTCATCCGACAGGCCTATGAGCCCGCGGTCAAACATCCAGTGGGCGGTTCCGGACAGAGCAATTCCGTTTGAAAGGATATCAGGCCCATTTGCCTCGACGGGCCGGATATGGGCCGCATCTACCTCCGCACGACCACCTCCGTTGATCAGCTTCAGCCCTGTTATCGCGCATCGTTTATCATAGGCTTGCAGGACAAGTCGGCGAAACAGCCGATCTCTGCTAATCCGAGACGAGAGCTGCGTAATCCGTTCCCTATCTTGCTCGAATAAGAAGGGAGCCTGGACGCTGTCCGAAAAACCGTTCGGCGGTGCCGTTTCCAGCGGCTCGCCCGATCGCGGCAACTCGAGTTGGTCTTCCGCCAATCCCATCGACAGAATCCGGTTGAAATCGGCAGACGATATTGATCGGACCGCAGCCTGTGCCCGCCCAGAAATCCGCCCCTCTTCGTTCAGCACACCTCGCTCAATGACGCCATCCTGCCCACTGAACGGAACGAGATTTACGAAATCGAGATAGCTGCCAGGTTCGATAAGCGCCAAATACATGCCCGGCGCTTTGGGATCCGGGATGACCTGCGCGACCTTGGCGACAGCGAAATATCCACGCGTTGTCGGGACCTTTCTAGGCTCATAGTAGACGATCCAATCTCCGGCACAGGCTTGAACGCGACCGAGATACTGGCCCGGGAACTGGTACTGTTCAGCCGGGCTATCGTCGTAGATCGAGTCTGTGCGGTGGATGAATACCCCGAATCCCATACGCAACCTCTACCATGGTGACCGCGATTCAAAACAGGGAGATCGGTGATTATGCATGCCCTCAAACGAGTTGTTCTCTACGCGCGATATTCAACAGATCAACAAAATCCTTCCTCGATCGATACGCAGTTCGATCTGGGAAAAGAGTTCGTCGTACGGGAAGGTCGGCATCTGGTCGACACATTCGTTGATGCTGGCGTCAGCGGTTCCTCATTCGAAGCGAGGCCCGGGCTTTACTTGCGTCAGTTCGTACGTATCTTGAGTCTCTGCCAAAATCCTCGCGCCGCCGCATCTCGGCCAAAGGCTTGAGTCAATCTATCAAGTCGACAAAACTCGGCGGTTCCAAATCGTTGCCCTTCCCCGGAGATGCTCTGAATATGGCATTGAGGAGTAAACCTTGTTGCTTAACTCCTGGTTGTTAATCCTATAAAGGTTCGGCGGGGATTGGATTCGGCGAGGGCATCATTTTGATCAAGGTATTTTTTCGCTCACGGCAAAATCATAAGAAACTCGATGAGCTAGGTCCTGATGAGTATCGCATAGAGTTGCGATCAAACACATGGGATGATTACCAATTTAAGACGACGTTCAATGTTGAATTGCATGGTCATGGATTTCAGAGAGAATTCGATCAAGTAAAAATCCTTTTTGATAAGGATAAAATATCTGCGAAGTATCTTGTAGAACTAATAGACGGCGGATGGGATGGGTATTTCCCTCTTCAAGGTGGAAATTATATTTCCAATCCAACGCAGGTTACGTTCTATGAAGAGATGATCAGTGTTGTCGGCATTGAAGATGCCGCTGAAGTTGCCCGAGTGCTCGGTGACGCCTCTTACCATATCATGCTGTTAGAAGACGAAGCGGCTCTTCACTTATCTAAAATTGACGGATTCCGCACGTCGCTACAGCGAGAGAGAAGTGAGCAGATCGCTTTTGCTCAGGGGTGGAAAGCTTTTCGAGAAATCGCAATTTCGATCGAGGATATTGAGTTCGAATTTTTAGACCGAGAAAACACGGCTCACGCCGTGACGTTACGGTATTCGGAAGAGAATAGTGTACTACCAAGAGACATAAACTTGCTGATTGGACCAAATGGAGCAGGGAAATCTGAGTTCCTTCGCCAAATGGTCGAAGATTGGCTTGAATCTCCGATTTCTTCGAAGAAGGGTTTTTCGGGGCCACCCGGGTTCACCCGGCTGATAGCTGTTTCCTATAGCCCCTTTGAGAGATTGCGGATCGACATAGCAGAGCTGGACCGAATTGACCTCGATGCCTATACTTATTTTGGTTTGCGAGGGAGGACGTCGCCTGGGCCGCCTCGTGAAAACCTTTCCCTTGAGCATGCGAAACAGGCATCTGTCTCGTCCCTTATCTCCTGTATTGCGGATGATCGACGCTTCGGGGCGATCAAGGCGTGGTCTCAGAAAATAAAAATTCTCAATTCGGTGCTTGGCCACGCAATCGATTTCGACTTCCTCGCTATGGAAGTTCCTTCAAGCATGATCGGAGGTGCTTTTCTCACCGAGGAAGCGCTCTATCCCGTTGATCCTATGGTCCGTGACGAGAAGGGAAAGAAGTTATTGGTTCGAATAGACGAGGAGACCTCACCTGTCCTTTCCACTGTTGCTTTGGAAAAGCATGTACGTCGGGCTGAGGGCGTAACCTTCTTCAAGGACGGGGTTCCAGTCTCTATGAGTTCTGGGCAAAGGCTTTTTAGCTACATCGTGATCAACATACTCGGCGCAATCCGTCGCAACAGCCTGATTATCATCGATGAACCGGAGTTATTTCTTCATCCATCCTTGGAAGTCAGCCTCATCTCTATGCTTAAAGCGATCTTGGACAATTATTCCTGCAAAGCTTTGATCGCGACCCATTCTGCTTTGATTACACGAGAAGTCCCGCGAGACTGTGTTCACGTCTTCCACTGGGCGGAGGATGGTCTGCAAATCCACCATCCACCCTTCCAGACGTTTGGAGCGGACGTCCAGCGCATCTCAAGCTACGTATTTCGAGACAACGCCACCCCAAAGCCATTCGAGCGATGGATAGCCACGAAATCGAAAGAAATGGGAGGCAAAGATCAGCTTCTTGCTGCGCTGTCGCCTCATGACCTGAATGAGGAGCTTACGATTGAGCTCATGGCGGGCGGCGAGCAGTTCGAATGAAATTCCTGCCTTGCCCGCAAGTAGACGTCCCACACTATGTCGCTCAACTCGTCGAGGAGCGACAAAATGGCTCCAATGCTTCCTTCTTTAGCGAGATTTCCGAAGAATGGGTGACGCGCTGCGAGGCCTATCACACCTGGCATGGAGACGCCGCCAATATCACGCCATGGGCTAAGGCCAACGGACGAAGTAACTCGTTCATAAACCTCTACCGTAACCCGAAAGAGGGCGTGCAAGGCGGCCATATACGTGCGCTACGTGGTCATGATTTACTTTTTTGCCCTGTCTGCGGGGAAGCAGGTACGCCTTACACCTTAGACCATTATCTTCCGAAAGAGCACTTTCCTCACTTCGCCGTTTTGCCTCAGAATCTCATACCGTGTTGCGACATTTGCCAAGGAAAGAAGAAATCCGAGTACCAAGGGCAACAAGGCAGATTGTTCGCACACCTATATTATGATGATTTTCTTATCGATCAGGCAGTAAGGCTGCAAATCGGTCAACCCTATAACTCTCCAAAGGCGTCTCTGATTTGGCATCCGGATTTGCCGGAAGAATTTCATTCGCTTGTTCAACGGCACATCGTTGGCGTAGGGCTTGAAAAGCGATTTTACCGTTTTTTCAGGACAGAGTACCGCCGCATACTCAGACAAGCTGCTAGCTGCCGCAAAAAGGCGGTAGCGGTTTCCGCGTTTCTTGAAATTAACCGTGAGACTGCCGCTGAGAAGTCGGTTTCCAGTTGGGAACACATATTGCTAGAGGGTGTGTTAGCGAATCATGCGGTCTTGGATTACCTCCAGAATGGAGATCTGCCACCATTTCTATAGGGGTATTTTCCCTTCACACCCACGACCTGAAGGCGGCTCTCGCACATCCTCGGCCACTGTCCGCAATGTGGGGTGAAGAAACACTGGGTTGGCATGCCTAATGGCGGCCGGCTTAGCTTCAGGGGGCAGGATGACCTTACTCGAATTAAGCATCCGTGCTTCCATCTCGGGGAGGGCCTGGGCAAAAGCAGGGATCGACACCGCCGATTTATTCGATAACGTCTCGGGGTCGGAAGAAGAGACCGACTAGGTCGGAGATTTGATTTGGGGGGACAAGCAGCAAGTTTTCGACGCGCTCCCAGTAGAGAAAGAGTGGACGAGAAAAAATCTTTTCAATTCGCTTTCCGGGTTATTCGCCCCACCGCGATTAATAGGCTGAGCGCTTCTGATGACCGCTCGCGAACCACTGCGGCGCTGAGCAAGGGGGTGAGATGGCTCGACCGTTGAAAACAGAATCCGATGGAGTGGTCTATGCGCGTCCGCCGAATGTAGAAACCCAGATCGACGAAGCGCTCCAGCTTTCAGTTACCGATCTGCGGCGGCGCCTGCAGAATACCGATCGGAACGATTCCAGCCATTTGCGCTCCGAATGCCTCGTTCATCTCGTTCGGGAGGGGTGCCGTTCCGGCGACCAGGCGCTGATGACCGCAGTCTTGCCTATATTGCTCGGCAGGTGCGAAGCCAACCTTCGGATCACGGTCGCGGATGGCACAATACCGGACGCCGCAAACCTTCGCCAAGAAATCCTCGACGATCTGACGGAACTGTTCGTGATGGACGGGTCGGGAGACTTTCCTGACGAACTAGACTTCTACGAATGCAAGTTCAACAAGGCATTCAGGGCGCTGCGTATCGATGCCATCAGGCGTGCCGAGCGGCGGAGTAAGCGTTCCATAGAAATTGCCGAGATGCCGGAGCTTGAAGTAAAAAGCATGCCCGATGCCTTCGAGGATGCGTTTGCCAGGGTGTCGGACGCGTTCAAGGCCTTGCCTAGCCAGGAATGGGATGCCGGTCGCGAGCCAATCCTGAAAGCAATTGAAGCGTTACCACCAGACGAGCGAGATGCCGTCGTGCTTGTCCACGCCCTCGGGTACAAGGAGGAATCCGACGATCCCGAGGAAGAGACGGCTGCAACAAGATGCAATTGTACGGGACGAACTATTCGCAACCGGCTGACACGGGCCGCAGCAAAGCTTTCCCGTTTCAAGGAGGACCTATGAGCCAGACCCTTAACGCAAGCCCGCGCGCATTGCGGGAGGCCTTCTACGCGCTATCCGCGGGCCAGGAAATCCCCGATGCCAGGCTGCTGGATGATCTAGTTCGCCAGCATCCTCAATATGGCGCAGAGCTCACCGAATTCGCCATCGCTCTTGCAGTCGACGTATTGCGCGGCGATCGCGCTGTTGAGGCAGCGGAAGCGGCAATTGACCCGACGATCGTGAGCCCCGCCGTCAGCAGGGCAATGAGCCACTTCCAGAACCGGCTTCATGCGATTACGACCGGCGGACCAAAGGCGGCGAGCGAGCCCGCAACAATCCCCGACGCGCCCAACCCGTTCAGCGGTTTATCGCGTGATGAGTTTCGTGGCCTTGCCACGCGGCTGAACGCAAATGCCGTTTTCGTCAGCAAGTTGCGCGATCGCCAGATCGATCCGGATACCATACGGCCCGGCTTCCGAACGCGGGTCGCCGACGAACTGAAAGCGCCGCTGGACGTGGTCGTTGCTCATTTCGCGGCAAGGCAGCCGATGCCGACAGGTCAGTTTTTCAAAGCAGACGGCAAACCAACCACCGGCGCGCAACAGAGTTTTGATGAGGCTGTAAAAAATTCGGGCCTGACGCCAGAGCAGCAAGCCTATTTGTTAGGACTTTGAACGCATGGACCAGTTCGAACCGATCAGGACCACGGCCGCGATACTCCACGGCGAGTTGCTTGCGGAGGGCAAGAATCCGTTCGACCTGCTCTCGTTCGTTCAAGCGGCAGTGTCGCACCGCGATCTGGAACTCGTTTGGCTGCCGCGAGGTGACCCGGCGCTGAAGGGCGCCAAAGCGCTGTTCGACGACCAAGGGGGAACAATTTGCTGCGAGGACGAAGGTGATCCGATAACGCGCGCGCTGCTCGTCGCGCACGAACTCGGACATTCCGAGCTTCATGCTGGCTCAGCGACCTGCGCCACGTCGGATATCGATCCGTCCCGAAGTACCGAGGCCGCCCCTGTCGGACTGCAACGCGTCGAAGATTACGGTGCAAAAGAGCGACGCGAGCTACAGGCAAATGTCTACGCCCGAGAACTTCTGCTGCCACGCGCATTCGCGCACAAATTACATGCCGTAGATAATTTGACGGCCGCGGCGATCGTGGATCGAACGCAGCTCCCTGTCGCGCTGGTCCGGCAACAGGTGCTCGATGCCTTGCTTCTGCCAACAGCGATCGACGAGACCGAGCAGGAAAAGGTGGAGTCCGAGCCATCGGCACGAAAACCCGATCCGTCTCAGGATCGAGCTGCCGCGCATCGCGGAAAGCCCTTCCAATTGCAGGCGGGACCGGGAACCGGCAAGACCCGAACGCTCGTCAAGCGCGTCCTGTCGCTACTGGCAGAGGGCATCGATCCGGCAGCGATCCTTATTCTGACATTCTCCAATCGGGCGGCGGGAGAACTTTCCGAGCGGTTGACCGCAGCAGCACCCGATGCTGCGCCGAAACTATGGATCGGCACGTTTCACGCATTCGGGCTCGATCTTGTGCGCCGTTATCACGACAGACTCGGGCTTGCGCCGAACCTATCCCTGTTCGATCGCAGTGATGCAATCGAGGTACTCGAAGATATTCTGCCGACGCTTCCCCTCGTCCACTACCGGAACCTCTGGGACCCGGCGATGGTACTGCGCGACATCGTCGGAGCGATTTCCCGCGCCAAGGATGAAATCGTCGGGCCACAGCGCTATCGCGAACTTGCGAAGGCTATGGAGGCAGCCGCTGGTGGCGACGAGGATGCCCGGATTGCTGCCGCGAAATGCCTCGAAATTGCGGATGTCTACGATCTCTATGAAGCGGCCTTGCGCAGACACGGCGGCGTGGATTTCGGCGACCTGATCATGCGCCCGACACAGCTCCTTGAAGAGGATGAGGTCGTTCGCATCGGTGTCCAGCTTCGTCATCGTCACGTTCTCGTCGATGAATATCAGGATGTGAACCGCGCAAGCGCGCGTCTCTTGAAGATGGTTGCTGGAGACGGTGAGCGACTTTGGGCGGTTGGTGATGCGCGGCAATCCATCTACCGGTTTCGTGGCGCGTCGTCGGAAAACATGGTCCGGTTCGCCACAGACTACCCCGGTGCGATCATCGATCAGCTCGGCATCAACTACCGCTCGACCGAACAGATCGTTCGCAGTTTCGTCACCGTTGCACCCCGCATGGGCGCCTCAAGGGGCATGCTGCCCCTCGCATTGGAGGCTAACCGGGGTCAAGGCCCAGGCCGAACCGAACTGTGGCGCTTCGAGACACTGGATGACGAAGCGGAAGGAGTTGCGGCCAGCATTCGTCAGCTTGAAAAAGACGGCGTGAGGCTTCGCGATCAAGCTGTTCTGTGCCGGACCAACGGCCGCTTGAACGAGATCGCCACGGCGCTTGAGGCGCGGGGCATTCCCGTCCTTCATCTCGGAAGTTTGTTTGAGCGGGAGGAGGTTCGTGATCTGCTTGCGCTGCTGAGCCTGGCCGTTGACCCGTTCGGCGACGCCCTCGTTCGCGTCGGCGCCATGCCGCGGTATGGTCTGAGCCTCCAGGATTCTCACTGTCTCAGCCGGCATCTACGATCGCTTGGCAAGCCTGCACTCGCGGGCCTCGCGGAGGCGATTAACGCACCAGGGCTATCGGCTTCAGGGCGCGCAGGCATCGCGCAACTGGCCACCGATTTGGCGCCACCGCGTTCGAACATGAGCGCGTGGGAGTTTCTGACCGTCTATCTTCTTGATCGTACCGACCTGGCGAGGCAGCTGGGCGAGGCCCCCACTGTAACCGAACGAATGCGCGCTGTAGCGGTATGGCAATTCCTCAACTTTGTGCGGGAGCAAAGCCCCGTGGGGGCCGGTCTTCCTATCCAGCGAACGCTCGACCGCGTCCGCCAGCTTGTGCTTCTGGCCGAAGAACGGGACTTGCGACAGGTTCCTGCCGCAGCAATGCATCTGGACGCCGTTCGTCTGATGACCGTTCACGGCAGCAAGGGTCTCGAATTCGAAGGAGTGCATGTGCCGGGGCTGACGGTTGCGAGTTTCCCGAGTTCGAACCGCGGCCAACGTTGCCCGCCGCCCAACGGCATGATCGATAGCGTCGAGAATGTGTTGCCCGCTGACGAGGCCAAGCGCGCCCATGAGGACGAAGAGCAATGTCTCTTTTTCGTGGCGTTGTCGCGCGCCCGAACACATCTCCGTCTCTATCATGCGCGAAAGCAACGAAATGGAAACGGCCGATCGCCGTCGCCATTTCTGGACTGGCTTCCTGCGATGCTAATAGAGAACGTGGCAAATCCGCCCATCCTTGCGCTTCCCCTGGGTGCGCCAAAGCCCCAGCCAATCGCAATCTCCTGGCCATCGAACTGGGTACTGACTGACAGCCGTCTTGGCTCGTACGAAAAGTGTCCGCGGCGGTTCTTTTACACGCATGTTCTGGGCTTGGGGGGTGCTCGCAAACCCACGGCGTTTTCCCGCACGCACGATTGTCTTTATGAACTGCTGCGCTGGCTTGCCGAGGCCCGGCGTACCGGCGAGCCAAGTCTTGCCGAAGCGGAATCGGCATTCGAGGCGATCTGGAAGGAACGAGGACCGGTCGATCACGCCTTCGCCGACGACTACCGGAGACTTGCATCTAGATTGATCGGTGCCCTGCTGAAAGCAGGCGCTGGCCACCGCTTCGGCGATGCGCAACCGCTCGCCATCGACTTTCCCAATGGCGGTCGTGTGCTGGTCGAGCCGGACGAGGTGGCAGAATTGCCCGATGGCACAATCGTCATCCGTCGTGTTCGCACCGGATACCGACGCAGTGACGAATATGACCGGCTCGAATACACCCTCTACCTTCTTGCTGCCCGCAGCCAATTCGGCGGCCGAGCGGTCGTTCACGCGTTGCATCTGACCGATGAAACGCAAGAACCGGTCGAGCTCAGCACGACGAAGATCGGCAACCGGCAAAAGAAGAGCGAGACGATGCTGGCTAGCATCGCCGCGGGGACCTTTCCGACGGAAACCGATGCGATCACCTGCCCCCGATGCCCCCATTTCTTCATTTGCGCGGCAACGCCATCAGGTTCGCTGGCGCTCGATTAAAAAAACTTCGTTCTGCCTTTCCGGGTTCTTCCTCTGCTGGCGATCAAAGAGGTAAGGGACGAAGCTAGGCAATAGGGCCTTGCACTTCGATCCCCGGAGTGCAGATAATGAAGTCCATCGACGTATTCTACCAGGGCGAAGGCATCGGCGAGATCGCGCATATCGAGATCGAACCTGATACGCCGTTCTCCTCCCTCAAGACCATCCTCATCGAGAAGCACGGGGCAACCCGCAGCGCATTGCTGTTCCTCGAAGATGAGGATGAGCCGCTCGACGAATCCATTCTCGTCAAGGACCGCGCCAGCCCCAAGGGGCTGAAGGTCCACGTCCACCATTGCCGTCATGTCGAAGTGACCGTCACGTTCAACGGTGAGTCGGTCGAGCGCCGCTTTTCGCCGAGCGCCACGGTCGCACGAGTCAAGCGCTGGGCGGCGAAGAAGAAGTTCGGCATGTCCGAGGACGAAGCCGGCGAACACGTGCTGCAGATCGCAGGCACGCATGATCGTCCGGCACCCGGAACCCATATCGGAGCGCTGACCAATGGCAAGGTCTGCAATCTCGCTTTCGACCTCGTTCCCGACGAACGTGTTAACGGTGCGGCGGAGGGCTTCGCATGATCGGCCCCGATCAGCGAGCCTTCGAGGCGGACGTGGTGAAAGCCACGTTCCGGCTCGGCCAGGCAGAGAGCCGCTGGCGGCTCATTACGATAACCTGGCCGTTCGCCTTCATCGGTGTGAACTCCAAGGACGATCGGGAATATGTATTCCGGCTGAACTGCACCGGTTATCCGCAGAGCCCGCCCACGGGCGGTCCCTGGGATATGGGAACCAACCAGATCCTTGCATTCGATCTCTGGCCGCGCGGCCAGGGTGGCCGTGTGTCCGCAGTCTTCCGCACGGACTGGAAGTGCGGCACTGCCCTTTACCTGCCTTGTGACCGCGAAAGCTTCGTCGGTCATGACAGTTGGCGTTCCGAAATGCCCTCGAAAATCTGGCGCCCCGCCGATGGGATCGTCCAATACCTGGAGCTTGTCCATGAACTACTTCACTCTCGCGACTATGCGCCGCCTCTTTGCCCCGCAGCATGAGCTGTCCTGTTCCTGGTTCCTGTGGCGTCGCCTGAAGGCCAGGTTGCGCGAGCGCGGGCGCGATTGCAGCCGTGAGAGCGGAGCATTTCTGCTTGGACATCGCGAGGGTGGCGCAGCACGCATCGTCGATTTCGTCCTCTACGACGATCTCGATCCGCATTCGCTCGACACCGGCATCGTCCGTTTCAATGGGCGGTATTTCAGTGACCTGTGGGCGATTTGCAAGGCGCGTGGCCTCACGGTCGTGGCCGATGTCCATGTCCATCCGCTGGGTTCCGGGCAGAGCAATTCCGATCGCGATCATCCCATGATCTCGCGTGCCGGCCATCTCGCCTTGATCCTCCCCGACTTTGCGATTGGCGCCCAGCCGCGATCCGGTATCGGCATCTATCGCTATCTCGGAAGCAAGCAATGGAAGGTGGTGCCAACTTCGGAGCGCCGCAGTTTTTTCCACATCGGGTTATTTTAACAAGGAACGCATCATGACCGCACAGATTTCGGCAGACTCCCTTCACCGACTGGTTAAACACGCAATCGACAGTGGTGCAGCCGCCAGCGTCGAGGAAGCGAAGGCCCTGTTTCAAGGTTACCGGCTGGCCGTTGAGATCGATCCCGCCACAGCCGCCGACCCGGTACAGCAGGCCACGCTGCTGACGACCATCGCTCTTGGTCAGCGGGTATTCCTGGGCGGGGTTTCGGTCAGCGGTCCACTGGAAACGCCATTGTCGCTGGCAATGCCCCTCGGGCGGACCTTGGCCGATGCTGTTGTGGCACTGGGCGGCACACTTGGCACCATGCCGGACGACACACCGACGATCGTAATCGGTGGACCTGCACGTGAGCGGCGCAAAGGCTTTTGCATCCGAACGGCGAAGGCCGGCTGGCGCGGCGGTATATTGCCCATCCACTCCGAGCTTCGTCCGACCGGCGGCAGCGCTATGCCGTTAGCCGGAATGCTTGCAGCAGGCCTCGCCGTGAATGAAGCATTCCGCTACGTCAGTGGCGGCTCGTCCGCGGTCGGACGACGTCCGGTCGGGCTTTCGCTATGGCACCCGGGCTCGGACGTAGACTGGCTACAATCGGACGAAAGCGAACCAGCATTGACCTACTTGCCGTCGCGTCTGTGGCTGATAGGCCTTGGCCATCTGGGCCAAGCCTATCTGTGGGGTCTTAGCCTCCTGCCCTACCAGGACCCTTCAGCGGTAAAACTTGTCCTTCAGGATGTCGACGTGATTACCGAGTCGACGACAAGCACGTCCATTCTTACGGACGCCACCATGGTCGGTCAGAAGAAGACGCGAGTGATGGCGGCATGGGCGGAGCGACGGGGCTTCACGACCTCTCTGCAGGAACGTTTGTTTGCGGCGGATTTCAAGCGTCAGCAGGATGAACCGGCGATGGCGCTTTGTGGTTTAGACAATGCCGCCGGACGGCGAGCTTTGGACCAAGTCGGGTTCGATCTGATTGTTGAAGCTGGCCTCGGCCGTGGTTATCGGGATTTCCGCACCATGCGGCTCCACTTGTTACCCGGTCGTCGCCCCGCCGCCGAGATCTGGAAGCAGAACGGCAAGACCGAAAAGATCGAGGATAGACCCGCCTATACCAAACTTCTGGCGGATGGCGTCCTCGATCGCTGCGGAATGACGCTACTCTCGGGAAAAGCTATCGGTGCGCCCTTTGTAGGAAGTGTGGCTGCTACACTGGCATTGTCAGAGGTGCTGCGGGTCCTCCATGGCGGGCCGATGCATCAATTGATCGATGTGGATCTACTCAGTCTCGATCAGCGTGTTGCTGCACGGCATGCCGGCAATTTTGCGGGGCTGAACCCTGGCTTTACTCTCGCAGCTCGCTGAGGAGAAATACGCTTGCAGACCTGTCTCTGTCCAAGCGACTTTCCAAGCGGCGGCTCTATCGATGTTGCAGTCGGAACGACCAACGGCGCTTCCGGTCCGGCTTCGATCACGTTAGCGGCGGATGCCGTCATGTCTTCAGCCGCCCCATCGATCGTGCCAGAGCCGCCACCCGCGATCTCATGGAGCGCGCCATAGGCAATCCCACCGCCTGGCAAGCGTTCGTCGATTTCGGCAACCCCGAAGGGCAGAACGCTGGCTTTTCGAACTTGCCCTCGCTCAAGATGGGCGATCCGATCACGAAGCTCTTCGAGAACGCGGGGATTTTGGGCATACGACATCGTTCACGGCCCTCCTCAGGTTCCCGTTGAATGGAGGACTTCATGTCCGAGAGCTCATGTGTTCTCGTTCCGATCCTTCGCGCGGTCAGTGTCAAGTTGGCTTACTTTAGGAAAATTATCTCAGCATTTTTAGAGGCATTCAAGATTCTTGCTGTGATTCAATGAGCTTAACTGCATTCCGGCGGCAGGAAAGGTCACTCGGCGTCTGGCGACGGAAAATCGAAGCGAAAAAACACATAGCCATTTTTGGTGACGAGCCGCTCGGGGTCTCTAATCCGGTAAGATCGACCTGAGGCGCTGATCGAAGCAAAAGCATTCGTGATTGACTTGCGCGCTGTCTCCAGAACAGGGGATGGGTGATTGACGTCATCGAGCATCACGTTTGATGGCGTCAGGAAACATGTGCTAGCTTCAAGATCCGAGACATACGTGATTTCGGCGTTCTTTCGAATCGTGTCAGGGCTAATCGAGCTACCGATCCAGATCGTCACGAGCTTGCTGTCTGCGTTGTAAACGTAGCTGTAGCGGTCATCCTCGTCCCTCTTTTCCGTCGAAAATGCGTAGTCGCCCTTCAAACCAAAGGGGCCAAGGATTATGCGGTCCGAAGAGCCAAGGAGCTGCGCCTGAGCCTTGTCCGCTTTCGCCTTTGTACTGAAGCAAGAAACGTCCGCATCGGTAAGCGCGATCAAGTAGGTCAGCATATCGTTGCGTCTGTCGCTTGGGTAGAGCGGCGAATTCGATTTGATCTCGATTGCCTCAGGTTTGCCACCGGCACTCATCTGACTGACGAAGACGTTGATGGGTTCACCGGCTGAAGAATCTTTTTCGATCTTCGCAAACAGATCCCCAAGTCTTGCTAGTAGCTCTGCGCCCCCGGGAAAATTAGGAGGTAAGTCCCAAGCAGCATGGAACGTGAGATTGGCGATTAGCTCAGGTGGTGGTGCTGGTGGCCTAGGCCATAAAAACCAACAAATTCCGCCAACCAGGAGGAGGAGTGCCACTAGCCGGACCAGGATCGGGATAGCCCTATTGGGCCACTGAGGCATGGTGTATTCGGCCCGCGGCGCGAGATGTGCGGAGCTCCCATTTGCATCAATGCCGAGCGCATCGCGAATGAACTCGAGCGTACTGACATAAAGCTGATCCCTGCGGGTGAGCAGTTTGCAGATCTGCATATGGTCTCGTTCGATGGGAATGGCTGGGCGGCCAGATAGTCCTCCATCGGCACTCATAGGGTCCACCACACCAACAGGTCCAAGCGGGGTGGTCTCAAAGAAGGTAAGTGTTCTGGGACGATTGCTCCAGCTTCTGAA
Source organism: Agrobacterium burrii (assembly GCF_017313405.1). NCBI lineage: Bacteria > Pseudomonadati > Pseudomonadota > Alphaproteobacteria > Hyphomicrobiales > Rhizobiaceae > Agrobacterium > Agrobacterium burrii. Next base: position 7,459 of record NZ_JAFLNA010000024.1, on the reverse strand, counting down.
CCAGTTGTTAAGGTCTCGAAGACTTGGATTGTTCTTAACTAGATCGAGGGTGGCCTCCGAGGGCCAAACCACAGTGCGAATGACGTCCGCCCAACTAGCGATGGCTGATCCAGCATGCGGGGTGGCAATGAACACAATGCCCTTGGTAGCATTGAGCAGAGGCGCAGCCTGTGGGGAGGTTGCAGATTGGTCTGTGGCAAAGCGCAGAACCTGCTTTATGAGCAGGCCGCCCAGGCTATGCCCGATGAAAATGACCGGGTTTCCATCCCGCAATTCTGGCGTGGTGATTAGGCGCTCAAATGCGCTGTTCGCGCGGTCGGTGAGATGAAGTGATGACCCGGTCCAACTAGTGTGGGGAGCATCATAGCCGAGCGTCCACACCAAAGCACCCGCAAGATCTTGGCCAACCCATTCCGGCCAGAATCCATCGCCGCCGCCAGCATCCCAAGTTTCCAAGGGATGCCCACCGAGACCGTGGACAAATATGATATGCGCGGTTGATGGGCCATCGGGCCAGGCAACTTTGAACAATTCTGTGGCCACGAATCCGATCCTGCTCCATCATGCCTGCCACACATCGTGGCTGCCCCCACTAACTTTCGCAAGCATTGGATTGTTAGCGAGGAGGGCAATCGTTGAGAAACGCGGTTCCCCTACATCATGACCTCCGCCGCTGAAGATCAAAGCTAGACGGGACGGGCGTTTGGAGCGCAAGCGTCGAAGTCAACCAGCAGGTCGTAGCATTCCAGACAGGTGATGTAGATGCCGCAGCTATCCGGCTCGAACTCGCCGGGAGCGCGCAACTCAAGGTAGCCGTCGCAACAGATGCTTTGATAGCGCGAGAGAGCTTTCTCGGCTCAAGAATTTCGACCTGGATATTGCGCTCATCGAGACATGCCAGTGCTGTCGTATGACGATCCGTTATTAATCGACCCGGCCCGAAGACAGCATCCTTCGGGAGCGGATGCGCGCGCTATAGCGCGTGAGCGCCGTCGCTCGGCCTACGGCCACGCTTCCCTCGCACGAGGATCCGCTTTGGACCTGTTGATTTGGAATTTGTGTTTTATGTCGGGGATTTAGCCCGTTCGATCGTAGCTGTTTAGCGTACTGGATCGTAGTTTTGGGCTAATGCCGGATATTGTAGCGTAAGATTTGGTTGCGGGGGCCTACTTTTATCTTTACTTGCGATCGTCGCAACCGCCCTACGTTCTCCTAAAGTCTCTTTCAGCCGGCGACGGTAAAGGTCTATTCCGTACGGCCGCGTAAGCAAAGCGGGCTTCTTTCTCAGTGCCCAGGAAAATGTGGCGTCGATTAGATTCTGTCAGATCCAGATTGAACCATAGCCTCCTCCACTCATCTGTCATCCGTTGCGACCAGCGGTGAATGCACGCGTTAAGTTATCTGATCAGGAGATATCAACTATTGCGTCCCCCACCACCCCCAGACGTGGTTTTAAGGTAAGTATACCAAGTCCTAGTTTGGCCAGATATCCCACATTCGCATCCGGAATGGGAACCAGAAAATTTGTCTTAGCGAGCGCCAAGATTTGATCATGATCAAGTTCTGGATGACGCGACCATATTGACGCTAAAAGGCCTGAAACGTGCGGAGCAGCGAATGATGTTCCGATTCCGAAAACGTGTTTATTGTTGAGACTTGCTATTAGGATGTCATTGGCATCCATGGGAGTACCCGTGCCTCCTGGCGCCGAGAACGTAACGGTCGTGCCAAAATTTGACATCGTCATGCGCTCCCCAGTTATGCCTAAAGCTGCCACCCTGACGACCCCGGGATATTCCGAGGGAAAATGCGGAAGGTCGTTATTCTCGTTTCCGGCTGAGCAAACGCAAATCGCACTCTTGGTCAAGCGTGCAAATGCAAGAGATACGGCTGTAAGATCCGCGGCAGAGCGCAGCTTCCAACTGCAATTGACGATGAGCCTTGGAACCTCGGTGCGAACGTTGTTCGCCCCTTCGATGATTTTCGATTCAGCAATGCTCGCCGCAAAATTTACCGCCCTAGCTCGTCCGGCGTAGCTTGACATTGTATAAGTGCTGATTGCGAGCGGTAGAAGTTTTGCGCTAGGCGCTATTCCCATGCGCCTGCCGTCACCAATGATCTTTTGGCCCGCAATCACGCTCATAACGCCGACACCATGATCAACGATAGGCAAATCGTCTGCGAAGAGAAATTCAGTTTGTCCGAAAAGAAGTGCGTTTTTTATGGTCGGGTGCTCTAAGTCGGGCCGTCCGTCAATGACTGCGACGACAACACCGTCTCCATCGCTTTCCTCCCCATTGTCGGTCACTCCGACCATTTCATGGTTCCATAGAGCTGGAGGGAATTCCACCTCTGGAGTAGCGTCCTCTTCGTCGGTCTGGATCTTAAAAGTATCGTCACCATCCCGGACATCGGGATCGGCAAAAAGTACGCTTTGTTCCAATCGCAAGAGCTCGAACAACGCTTCAAGTCCAACATGATTGAACGAGTATAGACCAAAATTTCCAATGTCGTCGAACCACACCTCGCTCAAATGATGACGAGCGATGACGTTTGATCTTTCGGCACCGTCAGCACGAAAACCTATGACAACCCGATTTTCGCTGGCGGTAAGGGATACGCCGCTGCTGCTTCGTAATCTGAGCAATGGTTCTAAGTGAATTGACGAAGGTAGGCTGAAATCAAGGGGCCTGCTTATCTTGTCTGAAAGCGCTTTAGTTGCATAAGAGAATGATTCATTTTTGCCGGTGATTGCAGTCACAATAGCCTGAGGGTGCAATAGATGCCAGAGCGTTACCTCTTCTTCAACATCGTATTCCTGCTCCGCCAATCCGCGGCTTGTTTTGTCGACAGCTCGCACCACGTCCTCCATTGGTCAATACAGCGATAACGAAGTCCAGTAAGTGGCCGGATACATCACTCCGACCGAAAGCAAGAACAGCGGCAACCGCATGAAAATTGCCACCGATAAATGAAATACAAGTCCGACGACCATCCACGCCAGAACGTATTTTCCCGCGAGAAAGATCGCCAGTGGAAAGGTGAGTTCCCATAGAATCAGACCAACCGAAAGAAATCGGGCAGCATTGGGGACGGCGCAAAGCAGGCTGAGCAATACTTGGTGGCCGTAGAGGTTGGTTGATAACGCGCGGATCAAACCTTCGCCACTCCACCAACTCGGCTCTACTGCTTTCACCAGGGCACTGCCAAAATAAAAGCCGACCGTCAACGCCGCAACAAGAAGGAGAAATATCCTTTTCGCTTGCTCCGGTTCAACCAAGCTCCATATTGAGGAGACGAAGAAGAACACGCCAGCGTACAGCCGGATATGGTCGGCCCCCTCTTGCCCAAATCGCATCCCATTAAACATTAGGAGATTTCCTACGAGCAGGGCTGTCGCTGCGCTAATCGTTAAGACCTGTTCTGAGGCAAAAAATGAAAGAGCCGAGCCAAAAGCTATGAAAATTGGCGCAGCCCTCATTTGCTTGTCAGGGAGATGAGAAGGCGCGCGTGCTTCTGGTCCGTGGCCGCCAGCAAGCAATATTCGGACAAACCGGATGCGCCGTAAACTGATAACCTCCAAAGCCGAATAGAGACAAAGAACGAGGAAAAACACGATCGATAGGGAATAAGTTTCGTGGGTTTCAATCAAAGAATTCACCCTGCGCGCTAATAGTGAATCGCAGCATTTCCTGGGCTTGCGGGGCCTCCCCGGGGACTCCACTCGAAACAAGGAAATATATGACCTGGACCCTATCGAACTGACTGATCGACGGGTCTTCCAGAACCAGTGGCACAAGGAATTGGCAAGCAGTGCGTGGTGGACGCCGCCCAGAACTCAGAATTTGAAACAATCGTCGGTAATGGTCAGTTAAGGCCTTGCCGACTCGGCGCTCGGGTGACCACAATGGGCTGAACCAGCGATGGCGAGATGCGCCGTATGCATGCCATACCGATGGCGCGTGGTCGATAGGCAGTCCTCGATAGGCGAGCACTATGTCCCAAGCTAGCGGACGAGGGCCGAAAAATCGGAAGGTGGGAATGTAGCGCTGAAAATATCTCATTCGCGCACCAAACCAGTAAAACTGGCTTGCGACAAAAATCAAGCAGGCAAAAATGAAAATGAACCGCTCGCTCGTCAAATGGGTCAGACCTTTGGAGGCTTATAGTTGCAGAACCCGAGGCCAATCTCCCAAGGTAAGCCAAACAACTTTGGACTGCAATCTTCGGATGAAACACCTTCAAGCTCAGCGACCAACGCCTTGGCAGAAGCGTCACTTCTCCAGATCACGTTCGATCGCAAGGTTCGAAAGGCCAAACCTTTATGATCCTCAGCTGTTTCGGCGAGAAGATCGACTGCGGATCCCACCTGCCCCTCTAGACGAAGATCGAGCTGAGCAATCGTGCATAAACTTAGACGGTTCAACCGCATTCGGTACTTCGCCACGAGTTCATAGATTAAGTCGCCTTGCATCCATGCAGAGACACTCGTTAGAAACGCCGCAAAGAAACGTCTGTCTGTCCAAAGCAACTTGGCAATTGCCTTGAGACCGTAGAGCGCGCGCCCTTCCGCAAAAACGACAATTGATTGCCCAGGCTCTTTTCCAACCAATCCAGAAGCTTCCTTGCCCAGCTCACCCCATATGGAGTGCGCTTTCATCACGTGCATTGCTTGCTGGCCGATGACCGGCCTTACAAACCGCAAACACAAGTCACACCTGTCGTCAAAAAATACATGAATCACAGGGTATTTCATGCCAACTCCTTAACGCTAAGGATTTTGGCGCCGAGCAAAAATTCATCCTGTTGCTGCATGAGCTTCGTCATCGCCGCCTTCGTCTGAGTAACAAATAAGGGAAGTTGCAGGGCTCGTGGGATTGTCGCAAAGTCTTCTGCTAGACGTTGCAACGGCAAGCTTAGGAGCCTGCCATCAATGTTTATCACAAGGCCCTGCGTGGTCAGGTCTGTGATGATTGTCTCCAACTGCTGCCTGCTCATTCCGCATTCAAGGCGAAATGTATCCATCGCGGATTGGGTGATCCCATGTCGGCACTTTTTGAACACGCTCGCTGATGGCCCCTCAAGCCGGATCTCATTTCCGTCAGTAAATCTATTGTCATAGATCTCTACGTGGTCGGCATGCTCCAAAGCCACGCAGACAGTCGATCCACATAACTTAAGCCATTCCAACACCTGCGATCTAACCGGTTTGATGTAGTCATCCGGATCGCCGACGTAGTCTCCAGCAAACCTAAAAAACATAGCCAGATTTGCTATTTGCTCAGAGCCGATCGGATATATGCATTTATAAGCGGGAGCAGGCACCAAATCGTTCACGCCTAGAGTGCTTGCGGAGAAGAACAGAGGACTAAATCGATCAATTCTAACTCGCGATGGCGGCCCGACAGGAGGCTGAAGGTGGCCGATGAGAGAAACGAGCTCGCTTTGCCGTTGATATTCCTTTGGATCCTCCATCGGAAAACCATAAAGGAAATTCCAGTTCACACTGATTCCAAGTTCCGCCGCATACCTGAGCAAACGTACGTTCTGAAAAGCCGTCGTCCCTTTTCGCATCAGCTTCAAGATTGGCGTGGACAGGCTTTCGATCCCCGGCTGTACCGCGAGTACACGCGCGTTCCTAAGGGCCTTGCACTGATCGTAGGTTAAATTGCTTTTTATCTCATAAAACAGCTGTGGTGTTGGCTGCTCCGCAGCAAGAAAAGGAAGCAGATCCTCAAAAAACTCATGCGGCATAATGTTATCAACGCAAAATAGGCGCTTTGCGCCTTTATCCCGTAACGACAGAATTTCTAAAAGCACCTGCGTCCCGGACTTGCTCCGCGATTTTAAACCGGCTCCATTCAAGCCACAGAATGTGCAGTGCGATTTTTGCCCAAACCAACAGCCTCGGCTGCTCTCGATGGGATAAGCCACCTCTCTGCCACCGTCATCAATCAACGTCGGCCTAACGGCGTCCCAATCGCTGTAATCAATAGCCGCTTGTTTTGCGAGATCTGCTTCCTCGGCTCGTCCTTGATTGGCAACTAACATGCCAGAGCTGGTGCGCCAAACGAGCCCCGCAATATGCGAAAAGTCCGAACCACCAGCGCGCAGCCCAGAGACGAGAAGGGGAAACAAGACCTCTCCTTCGCCTTGGCAGATGAAGTCGATTTCAGGAAAAGCCTCGCCGATGCTTGCTGCCAACGCCCCGTCGCACAATCCGCCACCAAAAACAATCTTTATGCGCGGCCAGTTTCGACGAAGGTTTCGAGCGATCGCAATAGACGGCAAAAGATTAAACGTGTTGCTGAAGCCAGCTAGCTCCACGCCCGACCACCGGTCGCTCGCCGTAAAATCCGACACCCACTGATCGGCTGCGTCTGCCAACAGCGGCAGGTTTCTGAGAAGACTTGAGCGATGCTGCTGCCCTAACGTGTCAACGTCAAAGAGCGCAGAATCTAGAAGACTTTCCCAGTCAACCGGACGTCCAAACGTGCATCGAGAGAATATTGCATCCCCTAGCAAAAGAGACGTGGGATAGCGCTCCGCAACAAGGCGATAGTTTGCAGGTCCAATCACATTGGCAAAATGTAAATTTGTGTAAACGACATCGGAAGGATGTCCCTGCTGTTGCAGAGAACCCCGTAACAAGGAGAGCGCGATGTGCGGCCTGTCGATGGAGTCGAAAGGAGCGCTAAACAGCGTAATCTTTCCAGCAGATGACTGACGCAACAACGCGCTTCACACTTGGTCTTTTATCCAGAGCGATCCAACGGATAACTCCGCGTCGCTGAATTTGTTGATAAATGCTGCTGTCTTCACAAGGCAGTCTACGCTCAAATCGCCGAAAGCATTTCGTTCCGCATCAGATAGGTTGAAGTTGGCCAGATAAGCATTCGGATCGGATTTGAACGCTTTCTGCGAAGACGGTTTTCCGACCAAATCTTCGAGAACCAATTGAACGTCACGCTCTCCCATAACAGTCCCCTTAAGTTGTAGAAACTGCATAATGCGCCAATTAAATCAGAATGGAAGTACCTCCAGCGTAAATGATTTGTTTGGCCCCTAATGTATAGTCAAAATGTCTTCGTTGTTGTACCGGGCAATCTCCGACATAACAGCATCCTGCTCAAAGTAGGCGGCGACGAGATCAGCATTGGGTGTTGGCACCTCCAGTATTTTAGAGGAACGGCGTTTGCCTACCACCTAGTCGCTCATCCACCGGACAAGCCACATCATCAGCGCTTGCGGCCAGCCCCGCTTTGCACCTGTCGATTCTGTAATTATGCGTTATATGTCGGGGATTTAGCGCCGACGATCATCGTACTTTAGCGCACTGGATCGTAGTATTCGCCTACTGTGGGATAGTGTAGCGTAGTAAATGGTTGCGGGGGCAGGATTTGAACCTGCGGCCTTCAGGTTATGAGCCTGACGAGCTACCGGGCTGCTCCACCCCGCG
>NZ_JAFLNA010000023.1:0-40368 GCF_017313405.1 Agrobacterium burrii | reverse complement strand
TCCGCAGCGCCAACCTCTACGGCGCCGACCTCCGCAGCGCCAACCTCTACGGCGCCGACCTCCGCAGCGCCAACCTCCGCAGCGCCAACCTCTACGGCGCCGACCTCCGCAGCGCCAACCTCCGCATCGCCAACCTCAAGGATGCTAAGCACGCTGATTTGGTCATCGCACAGACGCGCATCCTACCTGCGGGTAGTTTGATTGGATGGAAGAAGTGCAAGGACAACGTCATCGTCAAGCTGCGCATTCCTGAAGAAGCGCGACGCAGCCACGCGTTCGGTCGCAAGTGCCGTGCCGAGTTCGCGGATGTTATTGAGATCATCGGCGCAGAGCAGGCGGTCAGTAGCCACGACGGTATAACAGTCTACCGAGCCGGTGAGCGCGTCAATCCGGACAGTTTCGACGAAAACTGGCAGGAAGAGTGCGCGTCTGGCATCCACTTCTTCATTACCAAAGAAGAAGCCGAAAATTACTGAGCGCTTGCCGGCGCTCACTTCCCTATTCACCACATCGAGGAGACACAAATGTCGAGAAGACGCGACACCACCTACACCCCTTCCCCGTACGCCGGCGACGGTCTTGAAGTCGTAGCCAACCTTTCATCCGGAACCGCACCGACGGCCGTTCTTGTCGTGGTCGCCATGTGGCACGAGCGCAGGAAGGATGGCCGCAATCGCGTCATCGCCTCCAAGCTACGTGAGCTCGTCGCGGCTAATGATAATGGGAGGAGAAGGTGATGGGCGCCGCCGAGAACATATCTGACTTGCGCTCCCTCCTCAGCATTGTTGCTGAGGAAACTGGCGCCCTGAAGATGGATGACGCTGACGAAGACAGTGTCGGGTGGACAACTGAAGGCCCGTTGCCAATGACATTCGGACATGTCCGTCGCGCCCATGCCGCACTCGAAGGCCTCGAAGCCGCCCTGTCCGCTGCGGAGCCCGTTGGCTTTTTTGAGCTGACTGAGGAACAAGGTTATCAGCAGGTCTCAAAAAGAAACGTGACTGAGCCCGGCGTTATACCGCTCTACACCGCCCCTCCCGCGCCATCCGTGGCCGTGAAGGCTTTGGAGTGGAATAGAGACGCGGGCAAGCCTGTCGATTTGTACCTCGTGGCGAAGTCCGTTGTTGGCTCATACCGCATTAGCCCGATGGGCCGAGAAGGTTTTGAGCTACGGCTTTTTGGCACAGACCCGTTTCCGATTTATGGCAGCCTGGCAGAAGCCAAAGCCGCCGCCCAAGCCAACTACGAGGCCAGCATTCTCTCCGCCCTCTCCGCACAGGTGCAGGACGTATTGCCAAACGTCGGTAAATGGACGGACGAAGACAGGGCAAGAGAATGGCGTAAAGCCTTCGATACCATGCACCGACGCGCCATGAATGCTGAGAACGCTATCGGCGCACAGGTGCAGGACGAAAGCGAGATCGTTGATTGCCTGTCGGCAGGGAAGCCATTCGTGTTCGACCCGGCAACCAACTTCTGCCATGCAGATGACGGTGGTGCGCCAGAGAACGGCATCAAATACGTCCCCGCAGAACAGGTGCAGGACGTGGCGGGGTGGCAGTCGATTGAGACGGCACAAGAAGGATTGAACAACACCGTGTTGCTCTTCAACGGGCGAAGAGTCTTTGAAGGATATTGGGGTCCTTCCGAATACGATCGGAAACAAAAACAGTGGGTATATGCGTGGGTGTCGTCCCCAAGGAGTGGCGATACCAAGCCTACCCACTGGATGCCTCTCCCCGCAGCACCCACAAAGCAGGAGGAATGAGACATGCTTTCCTATCTGTGGAGAATTCTATCGAAAAGCTCTGACGACGGCGCAAAACAATCCATTTCCAAGTTCATGGATGACGAACCGCCAAGCATTGTAAATGATGCGCTTATTAGAAATTTCCGATCACACCCTGATCAGCAATTGCCTGCGGGTTGGTTCAATCTTTGCTTGTCCCATTGCCTGAAAACCCATTGGCCAGACGTTGACGACGCCACCGCTGTATGTTGGTTGCGTGAATATATTGGCGTGAAGCACGGCGCGCAGGGGTTCGACTGGTCGTATTCGGCGGCAAAAAGAGTTGCGCTTGAATAAGCCAAAGACTTCGGAGATGCGGCATGACTGATATCGTGGAACGGCTGAGATTCATCGCCATCGACAATGCGGAAACGCTGACGGAGGATGAACACGACACGCTCTCCGAAGCTGCTGCAATCCTAACCGAAGCAGAGAAACGCGAGAAGGAGGCAAGGGCGAAGGCGCTGGAGGAGGCTGCGGCTTATCACGACGATCTGGCGGCACAGCACGCAACGTCACACGAACATGTTGTCAGCGATCATCACGAGATGATGGAGCGCCAGCACACGCGTTTTGCCGCCGCTATCCGCGCCCTGCAATCGGAGGAGCGGTGATGGCCAGAACCGTTGACAACGACAATGATCCGCCGGACGCAGTTCTGGAAACACTGTTGACGCCGGATCAGGTAGCGGCACGAATAACGGCGTCGACCGGAGTTTTTGTTACGGCAAGAACCGTGTGGGAAAAGTCCAAACGGATCGGGGTGTCACTAAAGATTGGCAGATCTCCGATGATATCATCGCGCGATATACCTGCGCTTCTCCAAGAGGAAAACAGGAAATGGCAACGCCCTTTAAGCGAGGAAAAGTCTACTACCACTATTACACCGATGCTAAAGGTAAGCAGCGGAAACGAAGCACTGGCCTTGCTTCAAAAAAGCAGGCGCAAGAGGAAGCTGACGCCTTCATCGCGCGGATAAAGGTCGCCAACCTTCGAGGATATGACGCCGAACTGAAACTGGTTGAGGCGATTATTGCCTACGAAGCAGATGGGAAATCTCCACGCTTCCTGGATAAAATTGCTAAGGAGTGGGGACATCGGAAGGTGTCGGATATGAAACCGGCTTGGGTTCGGTCGCATGCGCGCGATCTTTATCCTGATGCGCTGCCATCTACCCTCAACAGGCAAGTCATAACCCCTGTTCAATCAGTGATAAATCATGCGTACCAAGCGCAAGACGGCCGGCAGATCAAAATAGAAAAATTTGAGGTGAAGAACGTAAAGAAGAAGTCGGCCGTCGACGGGGAATGGCACGAAAAGTTTGCAAAGCATGCGATATCGCGGCACATGGCTGTAATGGCTCGCTTCATGTATGAGACGGCCGCACGAATTAGTGAAGCAGTTCGCGTGCTTCCAGAGGATGTTGATCTGGTCAGCCGGACAGTCGCGCTAACGAAGACGAAGACCAAGCCACGCGTAACCCGAATATCTGAGCCGCTCGCAAACATGATTGCGGAGTTAATGACGATTCCTCCGGTTCGGCACAGGAAGAACAAGCGCAAGCTAAATGGCCTATTTGGATATGCAAGCCGGCACGCCGTCTACAACGGATGGAAAACCACTTGTGACCGAGCTGGCATCGCATACGCTCCACCACACTCATCCGGACGTGTCTCATTTGCGACAGAGCTTGTTGTGAAAAGGGGTGTGGATGTCGTTACGGCGGCAAAACTTGGTGGCTGGGCAAGCCCAAAAGTAATGATGGATACCTACGCAAAGGCCGACGAAGGGCACGCAGTGATCGACAGCGTGTTCGGCGACGACAGCCTTAAACCATCCCAAAATAAGCACAAAATAGAAGCCGAAGGCGCTGAACCGGAAAATACCAATGAAAACAATGAATTGGCGACTAAAATAAAAAACGCCCGCCCTTAGCAGGGGAGCGCCTTCGACCACTCGGCCACCTCTCCGGTGCGGCCTGATTATTGCGTAAAAAAAATGAATGCAAGGGTTTTTCGCCAAGAAGCCGAAAAACCTGTTGGCTGAACAGCCGCGCGCGAAACTTTGCGGGCAATTCGGGAACTTCTTTAAGGTCGGCACGTTCTCGCTTCGGTAACAAAAGAGGTGTTTCTAATGGCTCAGACCAAACTGAATGTTGTCGAAGACACGATCGAAAACCAGATTGCCGAGCTGCGCTCGCAAATCTCGTCGCTCTCCAAATCCGTTTCCGCCCGCGCGGAAGGCGTGAGTGAGGATGCATCCGAATTTCTGGACGAGGCACGCGGCCGCGTTCGCAAGGCTGCGAGCAATGTCCGTGCCCAGGGCCAGAATGTGGTGGAAGCAGTCAAGGAAAATCCCGGTACGGCAACCTCGCTGCTGACGATCGTCGGCGCACTCGGTTTCGCAATCGGTTATGCGGTTGGTGCGGGCACGCAGCAGAACTCGTCGAACAGCAGCCTTTATCGCTGGCGCTGATTACCGCACAAGAGTTAGAATTCAGGCAAGGCGGCAAAGTCCCGCCTTGCCTTTTTTGCATTGATGTCAAGACAACCAGAATGGGGGCCAGAAATGCTGTTCAGTAACGATCTTGAAGAGGCATTGGTGGATTTTGCCAGAGATCATGGCATCGACAGGGACGAGGCCGTTCAGCGCATCGTCCGCGCCGCCCTTATCAACAGCGGCTACCTCGCCTCCGGCGAAGAAGGCATTCCGCCGGAAAAGCTGAATGCCAGCAACGATGATTGAGACTTAGTAGCCGGATTTCGACGGCGCAGGCGCTGCCCCGCCCTTGTAGCGGGCGGACAGGGAGCGCAGCGTGTTGGAAAATTCCGTGACGTCGGCGCCAACGGCGACGAAGGACGCGCCGAGCTCGAGATAACGGCGATTATAGGCCTCATTGAATGTGAGAATGCCGGCAGCCTTGCCGGCCGCAACGATCTTGATGATCGCCGCTTCGATCACCGCCTGCACCTCCGGCTCGTCGATCCTGCCGAGATAGCCCATGTCGGCAGCGAGATCCGCCGGGCCGATGAAGACGCCATCCACACCTTCCACCGCAAGAATATTGTCGAGATCGTTGATCGCGGCGCGCGTCTCGGCCTGCACCAGCAGGCAGACGCTATCGGAGGCGCTATCGGCGTAGTCGGTTATGGTGTTGAAGGCCGACGCACGGGCAACGGCTGCCCCCATGCCGCGAATGCCGCGCGGCGGATAATGCATGGCGCTGACCAAACCTTCAGCCTGCGCGGCCGAATCGACCATCGGCACGAGGAGCGTGCGTGCGCCTGCATCCAGAAGCTGCTTGATCATCCAGCTTTCGCCGACCGGCACACGCACCACGGGTTCTGCCGACGACGTGGCGAGCGCCCGCAGCTGATCGATGATGCTGCGCAGATCGTTCGGACCGTGCTCACCATCGATTACCAGCCAGTCGAAACCCGCGGTTCCGGCAATTTCCGCGGTAATGGCCTCGCCCATATCGAGCCAGAGGCCAATCTGCGGCTTGCCGGCATGGATGGCGGTTTTGAAACGGTTTTCGGGAGCAGGCATGATGTCCTCAGGAAAGCAGTAATTTCAGATCGGCGGAGGCGTCCGCCAGGATGGCGCGATCCGGCTCGGCACCGGTATCGAGCAGTTTCTTGCCCGCGACATAGGCCTTGGCATCATTGACGGCATCCACCGCCACGAAACGCCCGTCGCGGAAATACCAGACCGACCAGCTGCCTTCACGGGCGCCTGGCCGCAGTACCGTCTCGTCATAACCGAGATTGAAGCCGGCGATTTGCAGCTTCACCTCATATTGATCTGACCAGAACCAGGGTTTCGCCTCATAGGCGGTTTCAGTACCGGCAAGCACGACCGCTGTCGCCTCGGCCTGATCGACGGCATTCTGGACCGATTCGAGACGCACATGCTGGTCGCGCCATGGCAGCAGGGCGCAATCGCCGACCGCGTGAATGTCCCGGTCGGATGTGCGGGTATAGTGATCCACCACAATGCCGTTGCCGACATCGAGGCCCGATTCGCGGGCAAGCCGGTCATTCGGCGTCACGCCGATGCCGACGATGACAAAATCCACATCGAGCGTCGAGCCGTCGGACAGTTCGGCGGCGGCCACCCGGCCATCCATGCCGACAAGGCGCACGAGGCCGGTCTTTTCGCGAATGGAAACGCCGTTCGCCTGATGGATGCCGCGCATGATATCGGCGGTTTCTTTCGCCGCCACGCGCTGGAGAATACGGTCGGCCATTTCGATCAGCGTCACATCAAGGCCGAGCTTGCGGGCAACCGCGGCCGCTTCAAGGCCGATATAACCGCCGCCGATCACCAGCAGCCTGCGGCCCGGCTTCATCTCTTCCATGAGACGGTCAGCATCGCGCTTGTCGCGAACGGTCAAGACCCCTTCCAGATCGCCACCGATGCTGGCGGGCAACAGGCGGGGTGCTGCCCCGGTCGCCAGCACCAGCTTGTCATAGGCAAGCGTGCTGCCATCCTGCATGCGCACCGTTTTGGCCTTGCGGTCGATATCTTCCACCCAGGTGGACAGCCGGATATCGACATTATTGTCCGCGTACCACTCCTGCGGGCGGAACATCAGCCGGTCGAAACTCATCTCGCCGAGAAGGTATTTTTTGGAGAGCGGCGGCCGTTGGTAGGGATAGGCATCCTCGGAGCCGACGATGGTGATGGGACGCTCATCCTTCAGCGCCCGGAGCTTTGCCGCCAGCGCGAAAGCGGCCTGCCCCGCCCCGACGATTACCAGCCTTCCCGTCACATTCCACTCCCAGACACGAATAGCGACAGGCCGATCCTGCCATGCTCGCGAAGCCATATTGCCGGATCAGGCGTAACGCCAAGTACGGCCCGCGTCAACCACGCTGCGACGCCAGCCCGGTGCAAGCATGACACATTATCAGCACAGGCTGCGACACGCCTGCAACCGGACCGAGCCACGCGCATTCTATCAAGGGAAACATCGGCTTGCGAAACGAAGATTGGCCCATGTCGAGACGGACAACAGATAATTGCGCGGATTTCCTTCACGACCTGGCAAGGAAGCCGCGTTAAAATCAGCATCAGGAGAGGCAATCCGGGAGGTTGTCATGGCTTTGCATATGGATCCCCGTCAGAACGTCCCCCAGGACGAGAAATACGAGAAATTTCAGATCGACCGGCCCGGCAAGATCACCTTCATCGGGCATCATCTGAGCGCCAGCGACACCCTGCGCTGCCTCGTGCGCACCATTTCCCTTTATGGCGCAGAGATCGAAGTCGGGCCGCATCTGGAAATGCCCGCCAATTTCTATCTGGAAATTCTCGGCATCCGCGATGAGATCGGCTGCACGCTGATCCGCCGGGAAGAGGAAAAGGTCACCATCGGCTTCAACATGCTGATCGATGCCGAATTCCTGCACCATGTGCGCCGGCTGAGCTTCGAGACCAGCGCCTGAGCGGCACGGCGGACGGCACGGGGGCGGAAAAAACTGTTCCAAAACAGTCATTGGATAACCGGGCGCGGCTTGCGTCCGGTTTTTTTGCACCTATTGTGAGCCGGGTTTTCAAACACAGCTACCGGAACTTTCAGCCAATGTCCGCTTTTTCACGCCTTACGCCGCTTGCCGTCTCGCTCCCTTCAACCGTTCCCTTCGTCGGCCCGGAAGCCATCGAGCGGAACCGTGGCCTGAAGATGGAAGCGCGGATCGGCGCCAATGAAAGCGGCTTTGGCCCCGCCCCTTCCGTGCTTCTGGCCCTGCGCGATGCTGCAGCTGACACCTGGATGTATAGCGACCCGGAAAATTTCGAATTGAAGGAAGCGCTTGCCATCCATCACGGCGTTGCGCGCGGCAATATCGCAATCGGCAGCGGCGTGGACGGATTGCTGGGTGAGATCGCCCGGCTGATTGTCGAGCCCGGTACGCCTGTTGTGACCTCGTTTGGCGGTTATCCCACCTTCAATTATCATGTGAACGGTTTTGGCGGGAAACTCGTGACCACGCCCTATGTGGACGATCACGAAGACCTCGATGGGCTTCTCGATCTCGTCATCCGCGAAAACGCGCCGCTGGTCTATTTCGCCAATCCGGATAATCCGATGGGAAGCTGGTGGGAGGCGAGTGAGGTCGTTGCCTTTGCGCGCGCGCTGCCGGAAACCTGCCTGCTCATTCTGGACGAGGCCTATTGCGAAACCGCGCCCGCCAGCGCCGTGCCGGCCATCGACGCGCTGATCGGCCAGCCGAACATCCTGCGCATGCGCACCTTCTCAAAGGCCTATGGGCTGGCCGGCGCACGCGTCGGTTATGCCATCGGCACGCTTGGCAATGTCGAAGCCTTCGACAAGATCCGCAACCATTTCGGCATGGCGCGCATATCTGTCGCCGGCGCCCTCGCGGCACTCAAGGATCAAGCCTATCTGCATGAGGTCGTTGGCAAAATTTCCGCTGCCCGCGATCGCATTTCCGCAATTGCCCGCGACAACGGCCTTGCACCGCTGCCCTCGGCCACCAATTTCGTCACCATCGATTGTCACCGCGACGGCGCTTATGCCCGCGCCATCGTTGATGGATTGATGGAGCATGGCGTGTTCATCCGCATGCCGGGCGTCGCGCCGCTCAACCGCTGCATTCGCGTGAGCGTCGGGCCAGACGACAAGCTCGACCTTTTCGAACAGGCATTGCCGAAGGTTATCAAGGCGATTGGGTGAGGCGGACGACAGGCTCTCGCTTCCGTCATTGCGGCCTTGAGCCATATGCTGCGAATGCGATTCAAAACCACGCCGCAAACCACTGTTCGCGAATCATTTTCCGTAACCGACATCGCCGAACATAAGAAAACCGCGCCGGCCTTGTTCCTGCCGGTCGCGGTTTGATGTGTCAGCGCAAAAGCTTTTCTTCAAAGCCCTCGCCGCGTTCCCCTTCGGGTTTACTTTCGTTTACACCGGTCATCGGGACTGGAGGGAGCCGGGCCGGAAATTCTGTCGTGGATGCGGTGCGTTAGTGCATCGTCATCCAGTCGCGGGCGGCACGGAGCGCTTCGGCCAGTTCCGCCTTCGTCATGTTGCGGGCGAGATCCGCACGCAGCGAGGCTGCTCTTTCCGATCCGCGGATCGCGGCGATGTTGAGCCATTTGTGGGCCGCAACCAGATCCACCGTGCAGCCCCGGCCGGTCGCATAGACCAGGCCGAGATTGCAAAGGGTGTCGGCGCGGGTTTCGCCACCGGCAACTGCCATTTCGATATCGCGAATTTCAAAGCGTGCCATCGTTTTTATCCCTGTCTTCTACCTGTTTCATCAATCGCCTTCTTTATGAGGCTAACCTTCAGAACCGCCGTCTTATGCGGCTTTTTGTCCTTTGGGCCGGCAGGTTTTCCCTGCGCTTTTGATGAGTTCACTATGCGCCAAGCCTTTCAACGGGCGCTTAAAAGGCATGATTAATAGGCCGCAAACAAACTGCAAACGATTGGTAAAATTGGGTTTTTGTTAAATATCACGAGGTGCGGAAATTAAGGACTTTCAGAGGAATTTTACGAAAAGTTTACATCTGGATTTCAACCCTTCGTTCACCACGATCCAAACACCGATTTTCAAATTCGCCCGTCTCCACTCCGCAGACAGTCGCAAATGCCTCTCCATGACGGCAAATTTCTATTTCCTTTTACGTGAACGTAAAATAGTATTCGCCTGCCTGTTATGAGGATGAGACAGGCAAAGGATAGCATGGCCAAAAAGGTGATCGCGTCGCAGGACGCCACACCATCGGCAATGCGGGACAGGGTTTAATGCGCATCCATTTCTTCATGACCGGTGCGGTTCAGAAGAGTCTGCGCAAATTTCGGGAGGAGTTTTTATGAAACGCGTATTGATGATTGCCGCTGCCCTGATGATGGGCAGCAACCTTGCCTTTGCCGCAGAGGCAATCGAGGGCAACTGGAAGACAGCGAGCGGCGAAACCGCCGTGATCGGCCCCTGCGGTGCAGCCTTTTGCGTGACGCTGAAGACCGGCAAACATGCGGGCAAACAGATCGGCAAGCTTTCCGGCAAGGGAAACAGCTATGCCGGTGATATCACCGACCCCGCCAACGACAAGACCTATAGCGGCTCCGGCACCGTTTCCGGCAATTCGCTGAGCATGAAGGGCTGCGTGCTGAAGGTTTTCTGCAAATCGCAGACATGGACGCGGTTGTAACAGAAGGACGGCGGGCGGGCCTTCGGCTCGCCGCCAGCCAACGCGGCGCGGCATCGGGAGATCTGCCTGTAGTGCGGCCGCGAGCGGATGCCGCGTGGAACATCCCTGATCGTTGATGTATCGTGGCCGCCCAGCCACAGACCAACGAGAGCACGCATGCCCCTCCCCCTTTCGACGATCCTGATTGCCGGCACCTCGCATGTGGGCAAAAGCACCCTAGCCGGTCTTCTGAGTGAAAAGCTCGGCTGTGAGGCGATATCGACCGACAGCCTCGCCCGCCACCCCGGCAGGCCCTGGCCAAGCATACCGGCGCCGGTGGAGGAATATTACGCAGAGCTTTCGGCAGACACGATCCACTGGTTTCTGAAAGTGCATCACCAGAACATCTGGCCGCTGATCCGCTCGATGATCGACAGCAGCTCCAATACCGGCAATCCCGCGATCTTCGAAGGCGCGGCTTTGCGCCCGGAACTTATATCGCCCCTGCTCGGCAACACGGTCGCCGGGGTGTTTCTACATGCCGGCAATGATTTCCTTCTCGAGAGGATGCGCTCCCACGCCGGATATGACGATGCAACGGCCAGCCAGCGGCGGATCATGGACGCCTTCATCGAGCGCTCGCTGCGGGAGAATACCGAGATGCTGGCGTCGGCGCAGCAACATCACGTGCCGGTTGTCGACGTGACGAAACCGCAAGCACTCGAAACCCTCGTGGCCGATCTTGCCGGGCGCGTGACCGCCTCTTTTTCGTGATCAGACGACGGGCGACCGAGGTCTCTCCCGGTGCCATTGCGGCATTAATCTGTCCCGTCACCACCTGTTAACATCCCTGAACACCATATGAACCGGGGTCTCAGGGTCCGTTCAGTCCGAGTATGGCAAAACTCTGTCCATCAACTCCAATAAAGGGGAATGGACATGACAAAGTTGATCAGCCGGTTGGCAATCTTCGCGTTTCTCATGGCGATCTTCGCCATGTCCTTCGCTTCGCTCGTCGTCAACCCCAACCGCAGTTTCCAGCGGGTGAATGCGGGGGCGGCAATCGCCTGCCAGCACGGCCCGTCGCCTGTCGCCAATTGCCCCGTCGTGCTTTGAGGACCGGCCAAATGACCAGCACCTTCTCCAATGGCCTGTTCTCCGCCCTGCGGCTGGCGCTGATGGCCACGATCTTTCTCGGCCCGGTGGCGGGACTTGCGGTTTACAAGGCCGATCCCCGCCCGGCATCCAAGGGCGCTGGTTTTGTGCTCTTGATGAGCCTGCAGCGCGGCGCGCTCGGCTGAAATTTCGCCACCCCGTCCTCGCCCCGACCGTATTTTCCGTTTCTTTTCAGCTTCTTCGTATTTCTGTCGCTTGCCTGTCGAAATTGCCCTCTTATAATGGGCCATGACAATAGAAAAACGAACGATTCCACCCTTCGCCTTTATCAGCCCCGAGCCTTTCGCGCCGCAGTCCTTCACGGACCCGAAAGAAGCAGTCGAGGCTTTGACCGCGCTTTACGAACGCAATACGGCGTTCCTGATCAACTCCTTCACCGACCTTGCCAAGGGCGCGCCGATCGCCGGCCGTTACCGTGCCTGCTATCCGCAGGTCAGCCTTGAGACCGCGACCTTCGGTCATGTCGACTCGCGTCTCTCCTATGGTCACGTCACCGCGCCCGGCGTCTATACGACGACGATCACCCGTCCGGAGCTTTTCCGCCATTATCTTAAGGAACAGCTGGGGCTTCTGATGAAGAACCATAGCGTTCCGGTCACGGTGTCGGAATCGGCCACGCCCATTCCGCTGCATTTCGCTTTCGGCGAAGGCGCTTATGTCGAGGCGGCAGCCGCATCCTCGCTCTCCGACGTGCCGCTGCGCGATCTGTTCGATACGCCCGATCTCAACAATACCGACGATCTCATCGCCAATGGCGAATATGATCAGGTGCCGGGCGAACCCGCGCCGCTGGCGCCCTTTACTGCGCAGCGCATCGACTATTCGCTGGCCCGCCTCAGCCATTATACGGCAACCAGCGCCAGCCATTTCCAGAATTTCGTGCTGTTCACCAACTACCAGTTCTATATCGATGAATTCGCCGCATGGGCGCGGCAGATGATGAAGAATGGCGGCGAAGGCTACACGGCTTTCGTGGAGCCGGGCAACATCATCACCCCCGCCGGTTCCGACAGGCCGGAAACGGACGCCGTGCTCGCCCGCCTGCCGCAAATGCCCGCCTATCACCTGAAGAAGAAGGGCCATGCCGGCATCACGCTCGTCAATATCGGCGTCGGCCCTTCCAACGCCAAGACGATCACCGATCATATCGCCGTGCTGCGCCCGCATGCCTGGCTGATGGTCGGTCATTGCGCCGGCCTGCGTAACAGCCAGCGGCTGGGCGATTATGTTCTGGCGCATGCCTATGTGCGTGAGGACCACGTTCTGGATGACGACCTGCCCGTCTGGGTGCCTATCCCGGCGCTCGCCGAAGTGCAGCTGGCGCTGGAAGGTGCTGTGGCGGAAGTCACCGGTTACGAGGGCTTCGAGCTGAAGCGCATCATGCGCACCGGCACCGTCGCCACCATCGACAATCGCAACTGGGAGCTTCGCGACCAGGCAGGCCCCGTCAAACGCCTGTCGCAGTCGCGCGCCATCGCGCTCGACATGGAATCGGCCACCATAGCGGCGAACGGCTTCCGCTTCCGTGTGCCCTACGGCACCCTGCTCTGTGTCTCCGACAAGCCGCTGCATGGCGAACTGAAACTGCCGGGCATGGCGACGGAGTTTTACCGCACCCAGGTCGCGCAGCATCTGCAAATCGGCATCCGCGCAGTACAGAAGCTCGCCGCCATGCCGACGGAAACGCTGCATTCGCGCAAGCTCAGAAGCTTTTACGAGACGGCGTTTCAGTAAGATTGCGCATCCTCGCCCCTCAAGGTGTCGGTGTTGGTTCCTTCACCTTGAGGCGTTGCAATGCGAATAATGATCGATCTGGATGACGCACTGATCGCAGAGATCATGGAAATTACCGGTCTATCCGATGCTCAAGGCGGTTGAAACGGCCTTGAGAGAATTTGTCCGGATACATCAGCAGAGACGTGCGCTCGATGAACTGCGGGGCATTGGCTGGGAAGGCAATCTCGGTGAAATCCGCGATCGTTGGAGCACCGATGAAGCCTAGCGGATGAAGGCAGACGGGAGCCGTCATCCAGCGGCGCGACCCACTGCTGCTCGGTTTAAATCTCGAGACAGGCTGCCTTGCATTGAAGTTGATCGCAAAGTGGGCGCGTTTTCTCGGCGTTTTCCTTGGGACGAGCCTACGGCTGTCCGGTTTGAATTTTCGAGCACCGTCTATGGCATTGATTTTTAATGCTGTTCAGACGCATTACATCGTTCGGACACGAATGAAATATTGGGGTCATCCGATGAATGGCAAATCCAGCCAATCACTCTGACGTCATCCTCGGGCCTGTCCCGAGGATCTGCAACGTCCTGATTTTGTTGACGTGTTTAGATCCTTGGGACAAGCCCAAGGATGACGCCGGAGCTTCATCTAAACCGCACGGCGGTGAGCAGGCGCGAGAATGATGACGAGTGTTAGGAAGCAGTTCAGCAGCTCGCCACAAACGGCTGACTGCACTTCCTAAACCGTCTTCACCGTCCCCTCCACCCGCACCGGAAAATTCACCGACCGTGCAATGAAGCACTTATCATGCGCATCATGGTGCAGCTCATCCGCCCGGGCGACATCCCCCTTCGAGATGGTGATGACCGGTTTCAGTACCACTTCGCTGAATTGCCCCGCGCCGTCCTTTTCCATGACAAGCGTGCCTTCAGCATTATCGACATAGTCTTCGACGATGATACCGTTGACGGAGCAGAAATGCAGGTACCAGAGCTTGTGGCAGGCCGATAGCGAGGCGACCAGCAGGTCTTCCGGGTTCCAGCGGGAGGGATCACCGCGGAAAGCGGGGTCTGAGGAACCGGCGATGTCCGCTTTTCCCGCCGTGGAAATCGTGTAGTCGCGCTCATAATCGCGATAGCCAGACGTGCCCTTGCCGCGATTGCCGGTCCATTTCACCTGCACGGCGTAATGATGTTCCTGTCCTGCCATTATCATTCCTCCCTTGGAACCTTTTTTCGCATTTCCTGACGGAAACCCGGGGTCCATTTTTCCTAGAAATGCTCTCGCGTATCACGCACGTGATCGAGCCCCTTGCGCAGCGTGTCGATGATCTCATCCACTTCCGAGCGGCTGATTGTCAGCGCCGGCGAGGCCAGCATACGGTCGCCGGTGGCGCGCATGACAAGGCCGTTTGCCAGGCAATGGTTGCGCACGGCGGTACCGATGTCATCCGGCTTGGCAAAACGCCTGCGGGTCGCTTTGTCGGCCGTAATCTGCAGGCCGCCCATCAGGCCGACGTTGACAGCCTCCCCCACCAGTTCGTGGTCGGTGAGACTTTTCCAGCCTTCAGAAAAATAAGGGCCGATATCGTCACGCACACGCTCCACCAACCGCTCATCCTCGATGATGCGGAGATTTTCCAGCGCAGCAGTGGCGCAGACGGGATGGCCGGAATAGGTGAAACCGTGGTTGAAGTCGCCGACTTCTGACAACATCACTTGCGCCACCCGGTCGGAAACGATGACGCCGCCGATCGGCAGATAACCGGATGACAGGCCCTTGGCGACGGGCGCGAAATCCGGCTCCACGCCGAAATGCTGGTAACCGAACCAGGAGCCGAGGCGGCCGAAGCCGCAGATCACCTCGTCGGAGACGAGCAGGATATTGCGTGCCTTGCAGATGCGGGCGATTTCCGGCCAGTAAGTTTCCGGCGGCACGATGACGCCACCTGCCCCCTGAATGGGTTCGGCGACAAAGGCGGCGACATTTTCCTCGCCGAGTTCATCGATTTTCGCATCCAGTTCGCGGGCCACTTTCAGGCCGAATTCAGCGGGCGAAAGATCGCCACCCTCGGCATACCAATAGGGCTGGCCAATATGGGCAACGCCCTCGATCGGCAGAGTGCCCTGCTCGTGCATCCACTTCATGCCACCGAGCGAGGCGCCGGCCACCGTCGAGCCGTGATAGCCGTTGCGGCGGGCAATGACCTTCGTTTTCGTCGGATGGCCGAGCGCTTTCCAGTAGACTCGCGCCATGCGGAACCAGGTGTCGGTGGCCTCCGAACCGGAATTGGTGAAGAACACATGGTTCATGTCAGGCCCGGCGCGCGAGGCGATCTTCTGCGCCAGCAGCGTGGCGGGCGGCGTGGTGGTGCCGAAGAAGGCGTTGTAATAGGGCAATTCGTTCATCTGCCTCTGAACGACATCGGCGATTTCACGGCGTCCATAGCCGATATTCACGCACCAGAGGCCGGCAAAGGCGTCAAGGTATTTCTTGCCGGTGCTATCATAGATGAATACCCCTTCGGCTCGCTCGATGATGCGGGTGCCGGCGGCGTTCAACTTGCCCATGTCGGAAAACGGATGAAGGTGATGGGCGGCATCGATGGCGGCGAGGTTGGATATCGGCTTGGAGACTTCATTCATGACAGTTCGCACTCCCGCAAAGACGACGGCGCTGACGCTACCGCGCAACCGAACATGGCCGGGCGGCTTTGATTTGGCAAGGCTGGTGGTTTTTAGGGGTCAGCATGAACGAGCGGATGCGGCTGGGTTTCTTCTCCCCGAGGGGGAGAAGGTGGCCCGAAGGGTCGGATGAGGGGGCGACGCCAGCGATAGACCGAGAGCTTGCCCCCTCATCCCGCTGCCGCGACCTTCTCCCCGGCGGGGAGAAGAAACAAGCGGCGCGCTCCCAATCCAAACGCACTCCGGTCACGCGCTACGCGAAAAACGCCGGCCCCACCAGCACCTTCAACTCGCCGGCGTGAACCTCTAGCGCCACATCCCGCTCCATCGGCAGCAATTCGCCATCGATGACGCAGCGCACATCGTGGCGCTTTTTCGGAAAATGCAGCTCCACATCCGTGACCGTCATGGCGGTGACGGCAGCATTTTCCTTCAGCCTGCCGCGCAGGATGTCGAAAACGAGCTTAGCTACGCCGGAGGGGCGTAGCGGGTCCGTGAGATAGAAACCGAGATGGCCACCCGACACACTATCCGCCACCAGCAGCGAATTCTGGCCAAATTCATTGTTGGAGACGGAAATGGCAGAGACCTTACGATGCTGGGTTTCACCGTTGACGGTATATTCCACCTCGAAGACCGGCGGATTGAGGATGACGCTGATGGCGGCGCGGATGCTTGCCTTGATCTTGCCGAGACGGGAGGCGAAAGCGAGATTGTTGCGGTAGCGCACCATGCGCGAATGCAGGCCAGCGGAAAACTGGTGGACGAAAAGGCGGCCATTGGCGCTGGCGATATCCACGCTGGCGATCTCGCCATTCGCCAGCGTTTCCAGCGCGAGGCGAATGTCGAGCGGCAGTTTCAGCGAGCGGGCAAACAGGTTCATGGTGCCGGCCGGCACGATGCCAAGTGCAATGCCCTGTTTCCAGGCAATGCCGGCGGCGGCCGAAATGGTGCCATCGCCACCGCCGGCAATAATGCCTTCAATATCAGGCTCATCGGCGGCGCGTTGCATTTCCTCGACAATGTCTTTTCCGGAAACCAAACGGCAATCGATCGTGTGCCCGGCACGGGAAAAGACTGCATGGGCGTGTTCGCAATAGGCATCCATATCCGTGGTGCGAAAGGTGCCGCCGTCACGATTGAAAATTGCGATGAGCTTCATGTTTCCAACCTGATCCTGTGAGGCAGCCGCGCGTAAATGCCTGGGGTTATATAGGGTTCCAAACACCATCGCGTGAAGATGCTCTTTTGCCGAGAATCGCTCTACCGCAACGCGTCATTTCATGTTAGAGGTCACTTAAGGTCATTTTCATGACCGCGCATCTCCAGTCAGGGCAGACCGCTCCCATACGGTCTTGCCCTTTTTTCTGTTGGGTACTCCCCCTTCTCAGG
Source organism: Agrobacterium burrii (assembly GCF_017313405.1). Lineage (NCBI taxonomy): Bacteria > Pseudomonadati > Pseudomonadota > Alphaproteobacteria > Hyphomicrobiales > Rhizobiaceae > Agrobacterium > Agrobacterium burrii. The sequence goes on along the minus strand of NZ_JAFLNA010000023.1, from coordinate 23,441 downwards.
TCACCATGAGCCAGTCGAAAATTTCCGAAGCCCACCCCGCAGCGGAGAATGAAACCGTTTACACGGACGCTCCGGCCGTGGCGCTGTCGCCGCTTGCCATCGCGCTTATAGAACTGGCTCTGGCCGCCGGTGGCTTCGGCATCGGCACCGGCGAATTCGCCATTATGGGCCTCTTGCCTGACGTTGCCACGACGTATGGTGTGACGGTGCCGCAGGCGGGTTATGTCATCACCGCCTATGCGCTTGGTGTCGTCATCGGTGCACCGATCATCGCGGTTCTGGCGGCGCGCATGACGCGGCGCGCTTTGCTCCTCGGCCTGATGGGTCTTTTTGCGGCCGGCAATATCCTGAGCGCCATCGCACCGGATTTTTTGAGCTTTACCGTGCTGCGCTTCATCACCGGCCTGCCGCATGGCGCCTATTTCGGCGTTGCCGCGCTGGTGGCGGCCTCCATGGCGCCGATCCATAAACGCGCCCGCGCCGTCGGCCGCGTCATGCTCGGCCTCACCATCGCCACGCTGCTCGGCACACCGCTCGCCACCTTCTTCGGCCAGCTGCTGTCCTGGCGCGCCGCCTTCATGCTGGTCGGCGGCATAGCGCTTCTCACCGTCGCCCTGTTGTGGCTGTTCCAGCCGCGTGACCGGGTGGAGGAAGGCGCCAGCGTCTGGCGCGAACTCGGCGCTTTCCGCCGCGTGCAGGTGTGGCTGACGCTTGCCATAGCCTCCGTCGGTTTCGGCGGCATGTTCTCGGTGTTCAGCTATATCGCCAAGACCACCACTGATGTGGCGATGATGCCGGTTTCCACCGTTTCCATGGTGCTGGCGCTGTTCGGCATCGGCATGAATGTCGGCAATGTGGTCGGCTCGCGGCTTGCCGATATCTCGCTCAACGGCACGATTGGCGGCATGCTGGCCTTTAACGTGCTTGTCATGGTCCTGTTCGGCATGACCGCGCATGATCCGTTCATGCTGTGCCTCTGCGTCTTCCTGATCGGCTGCGGTTTTGCCGCGTGCCCCGCTGTGCAGACGCGGCTGATGGATGTGGCGCAGGATGCCCAGACGCTGGCCGCCGCCTCCAACCATTCCGCCTTCAACATCGCCAACGCACTCGGCGCATGGCTCGGCGGGCTCGTGATTTCCATGGGCTTCGGTTTTGCCTCAACCGGTTATGTCGGCGCGGTTTTGTCCCTTCTCGGGCTTGGGGTTTTCCTTGTTTCCGTCACCGTCGAGCGGCGCGAAAAGGCGGCCTGAACCGGCCGCATCGAAGCTTACGGAAAATTCACAATCGGGCGCTTGACTCTTTTTTGTTTCAGGCGCAACACGGCTTTACGCGCAGGGCCGACCGGCCCAGCGCGGATTTCAACGGAGCATCATTAGATGTCTAGCGACAGTAGCAGTCGATTGCCTTTGCCGAAAGCGGCGAACGTGAACTGATCCGACGCTGTCGGCTCACCACCGCGTTCGCCGTTATCGGCGAATCGACGGAAAGGTGAGCAATCATGAACTTCCACAACCTCTCCCAGAGGGCCAGCAAGGCCGCACGTCTTCTTCGTAGCGGAAATGCCGGCTCCACCACCATTGCCGAACGCGTCGAGTACCTCAACACGCTTGAGGTCGGTGATGCCGCAACCGCCCTGCTCGCCATGCCGCAGGCAAAGGCCGTCGCCATTCTCGACCGGCCCGAACTGCATGGCGCAGCCGCCATCATCGCCCATATTCCTGTTGAACAGGCTGCCCGCTTCGTCAACCTGATGTCTGACGACCGCGTTGCCGACGTCATGGCGGAAATGGCCGAAGAACCGCGCGCAAAGCTGTTTGCAAGGCTGGACCGCACGACGGCTCTCTCCATCAAACATCTGATGGGGTATCCGCCGCGCACCGCCGGCTCGATCATGACCACGGAATTCGTCAGCGTGCCTGACGACTGGACGGTGGAACAGACCCTTTCGCACATCCGCGTCGTCGAGCGCTCGCGTGAAACGGTCTATGCCATCTATGTGCTGGCGCAGGATGGAACGCTGACGACCGTTGTGACGCTGCGCCGCCTGCTGACCGGCGAAGCCGGCGCTTCCATTCTCTCCGTCGCATCGAAGGAAGGCATCGTCTGCGCCAGCCCCTTGATGTCGCAGGAGGATGTCGCCCGGCTGATCCGCAAGCACGACCTTCTGGCGCTGCCCGTCGTTGACGATCACTCGCATATTCTCGGCATCGTCACCGTTGACGACGTGATCGACACCATGATCGCCGACACTACGGAAGACGCCCACAAGTTCGGCGGTATGGAAGCGCTGGGTAAGCCCTATATGACGATCGGCTTCCCGGACATGATCCGCAAGCGCGCCGGCTGGCTCGCAGCACTCTTCCTCGGTGAGATGCTGACGGCAAGCGCCATGCAGCATTTCGAGGGTGAGCTGGAAAAGGCCGTGGTGCTGACGCTGTTCATTCCGCTCATCATGTCTTCGGGCGGTAACTCCGGTTCGCAGGCCACCTCGCTCATCATTCGGGCGCTGGCGCTTGGCGAACTGAAGCTTTCCGACTGGTGGCGGGTGCTGCTGCGGGAAATTCCGACGGGTCTGACGCTCGGCTGCATTCTGGGCGCCATCGGTTTCCTGCGGCTCACCGTCTGGCAGCAGGCCGGGTTTTACGACTACGGCGACCACTGGCTGCTGGTGGGCGCCACCGTGTTTTCGGCACTTGTCGGCATCGTCACCTTCGGTTCGCTTGCAGGCTCCATGCTGCCCTTCATCCTGCAGCGCCTGCGTCTCGACCCCGCCAGCGCGTCTGCCCCCTTCGTCGCCACGCTGGTGGATGTCAGCGGCCTCGTCATCTACTTCTCGGTGGCGCTGGTGATCCTCAGCGGCACATTGCTTTAAAAGACAAAAGGCCCGCTTTTCCGAGCGGGCCTTTTCATTTGCGGAATGCGCCTGCGCGCAAGTGCTCATCAGCCGCCGGCGCTGATGACGCCCGTTCCCAGAAGCGCAAGCAGGATGAAGCCGATGACCACGCGATACCAGACGAAGGGCATATAGCTCTTGGTGGAGACCAGCTTGAGGAAGACGACAATCACCGCATAACCGACAATGAAGGCGATCAGGGTCGCGAGACCTGTTGGCCCCCAGCCGACCGGATTGTCTTCACCGATGCTTTTGAAGAGCTGGTAGAAGCCGGAGCCGAAGACGGCGGGAACGGCGAGCAGGAAGGAATAACGGGCAGCTGCCTCGCGGGTATAGCCGAGCAGCAGGCCGGCGCTGATGGTGCCGCCCGAGCGCGAGACACCGGGGATGAGCGCCATGGCCTGCGCGAAACCGAACAGGATGCCATCGCGCCAGATCAGCTGGTTGAGCTTGTAGCGCTTCTCACCGATCCTGTCGGCAATGCCGAGAACGATGCCAAAGACGATCAGCATCACGGCGGTGATATAGAGGTTGCGCAGCGAATGTTCGATGGCGTCCTTGAAGAACAGGCCGAGAAACACGATCGGTACCGAACCGATGATAATCAGCCAACCAAGCCGGGCATCGGCCTTGTCATAGGGGCCAAGGCGAAGGTTCTGCCTTAGCCAGGCGGCGGCGATGCGCATGATATCGGACCAGAAATAGACCAGTACTGCCATTTCCGTGCCGATTTGCGTAATCGCAGTGAAGGCGGCGCCCGGATCGGTGCCGGAGGGGAGAAACTCCCCGGCGATGCGCAGATGCGCGCTTGAAGAAACCGGAAGAAACTCCGTAAGCCCTTGCAAAAGGCCGAGAAACCCGGCCTCCATCCAACCCATGCTCATGTGCTTTGATGTCCCTGCTGCGAATCACGATGGCAGCATTATGCATTAATCGGGGCAAATGCATGTTGCATCGCACCATCCCGAGCATTGAGAGCGGCACGTGGTTTTACCCGTGATTTTTCAGGCGGCCTTTTCCGCGGCCTGCGGAAGCTGTGTGTATTTCGCGCCGTTCTTGCAGACGACATGGGCGTCACCCCAGCTTTTCAGCGCCGAAATCACCGGCTTCATGGTGTCGCCAAGCGGTGTCAGCGCGTAATCCACACGTGGCGGCACCACCGGGAAGACGGTGCGCGAAATCAGACCCGCCTCTTCCAGTTCGCGCAGCTGCTTGGTCAGCATGCGCTGGGTGACACTTGGAATGTGGCGGCGCAGCTCGTTGAAGCGCAGGACGCCTTCGTTGATGAGGTGATAAAGGATCACGCCTTTCCATTTGCCATCGAGAAAACTCAAAGCCGATTCCACCGGGCAGCCGGGGAAATTGCCTGTCAGCTTGGCGCGCGGTCGCGACATCACAGTATCCTTTTTGTATGTATCATCACAAAATGTGCATTCTTGCGATCGATGTTCATATGTATCAAGTAAGAGGCACGCAAACAAGCAAAGGAGACTGTTCATGCGCGCCATCGGTTACAAGACGAACTTGCCCATCACCGCAAAGGATGCGCTTGTCGATATCGACCTGCCCCAGCCGGAGGCGAAGGGGCACGATATTCTGGTGGAGGTGAAGGCGGTTTCGGTCAATCCCGTCGACACCAAGGTGCGCCGCAATCAGCCGCCGGAAAATGGTGCTACCCGCGTGCTTGGCTTCGACGCTGCGGGCGTGGTGAAGGCCGTCGGCGACAAGGTCTCGCTGTTCAAGCCGGGCGACGAGGTGTTTTACGCCGGTGTCATCAACCGTCCCGGTTCCAACAGCGAATTCCATCTGGTCGATGAGCGCATTGTGGGCGCAAAGCCGACATCGCTGAATTTCGAGGAAGCTGCAGCACTACCGCTGACCGCAATCACCGCCTACGAAACGCTGTTCGACCGGCTGCGGGTGAAGGAGCCGGTTCCGGGTGCCGCAAATGCCGTTCTGGTCATCGGTGGCGCCGGTGGCGTCGGCTCGATCGCCATCCAGCTTTTGCGGGCGCTGACGGACCTTACCGTCATCGCCACGGCGTCACGGCCGGACACGATGGCGTGGGCAAAGGAACTGGGGGCGCATCACGTCGTCGATCACAGCAAGCCGATTGCTCCGCAGGTGGAAGCACTTGGCCTCGGCGCACCGGGCTTTGTCTTCTCCACCACCCATAGCGACATTCACGCCGCCGACAGCGTGGCGGCCATTGCGCCACAGGGCCGGTTCGCGCTGATCGACGATCCGGCCGGCGGTTTCGACGTCATGGCCTTCAAGCGCAAATGCGTATCGATCCATTGGGAAATGATGTTTGCCCGCGCCGTGTTTGAGACGCCAGACATGATCGAGCAGCACAAGCTGCTGAACCACGTTGCGCAACTGGTCGATGGCGGCAAGATCAAGACGACGCTGACGGAAGTCTTCGGCACCATCAATGCAGCAAATCTCATCAAGGCGCATGCGCTGATCGAGAGCAACAAGGCCAAGGGCAAGATCGTGCTTTCGGGCTTCTGATCGACACGACGGCGCGTCCCCATCGCGGGCGCGCCAATTCCGCCCGGTGCCTCTGCCACGCGCGAAAAATCTCGCGTGGCTTTCTCTTTATCAGTCGTCGTCCGGATCTTCCGGGCATGGCCATGATGCGGGCGTGGTCAGGCCGCTCGGCAATTTTGTCTTGGCGTCGCCGCAGGCAATATCGACCTGCCTTTGCTCCAGCCCCGTCGCGGTGGAAAGATCGAGCCCCTCGATGCGCGTCAGGAGCAGGAAGGCACTGGTGAAATCCACCGGCCCGCCAAGTGTCGCGCCGCCGAAGCGGGCGCGCGACAGGTTGGTGAGGGAAAATTTCGAGCCGTTCAGCGTTGCACCCTCGAAATCGGCGCGCCCGAGTTCGGCCTTGGTGAAATCCGTGCCGTCAAGCTTGGTTTTTTCGAACTTGGTGCGCTGCATTTCGGCGTTGATAAATTTCGCATTGGTGGCGTCGGCGGCGCTAAAGTCGCTGCGATAAGCTTCCACCTTGGTCAGATTGGCGCCCTGCAGGTTCGCCTCCCCCAGCGCCGTGCGGATGAGTTTCGCCTTTTCAAGATTGGCGCCCTTCATCGAAGAGCCGCGCAGGTCGGTATAGGTGAAGTCTGTGCCGTAAAGCATCGCCGAATCGAGATTGCTGCCGCCCAGCATCAAAAGGCGCTTGTTGCATTCGCGCCAGTCTATGCCGGCCATGGCATCGGTGCGGCAGCTGGCAGCCACCAGCGGACCGCCGCTCAGCGAAACGGCAATAACCACGCCGGCCGCCAAAGCGGCACCAAACCTTGTCTTCCGCACGATATTCAGCTTCTGAACGCCGGACATTCTCTTACTCCCTGCCACCGGAGCGACGGCGCAAACTTGAGCCGCCCCTGGGGACCATATGCACATTCAAGGCGTTACCGCATTTCCATTCCGCATTCCACGGGCCAGTTGACGGCAGGACACCCCAACATCCTATATGTAAGAAATCGAAGAGCAATCCACAAATAGGCAGGGGGCAAAGAGGCTGTGGATGTCTTTTTTGCCATCATGCCGAAAACGCATTCTTTCAGCCGGATCACACATTGGCTTAAACCAACGCTGGCCCTCAACCCAAGCACGACGTCATCCTCGGGCCTGTCCCGAGGATCTGCAACAAATTGATTTTGGCGACGTGTTTAGATCCTTGGGACAAGCCCAAGGATGACGGCGGATGCCTCTGCGACATCACATATTGGCGTAAACCGGCCCCTCACCGCCTTGCGGCGGCACCCAGTTGATATTCTGGTTGGGATCCTTGATGTCGCAGGTCTTGCAGTGCACGCAGTTCTGGGCGTTGATGACGTAGACCTCCTCGCCGTCCTTCTCCACCCATTCATAAACGCCGGCCGGACAATAACGCGTCGAAGGACCGGCAAAGACGTCGTGTTCGGAGCGCTTCTGCAACTCCATGTCCTTCACCTGAAGATGCACCGGCTGGTCCTCCTCATGGTTGGTGGAGGACAGGAACACCGAGGACAGCCGGTCGAAAGTCAGAACACCATCGGGTTTGGGATAGGCGATCGGCTTGTGCTTCGAAGCCGGCTCGAGGCTTTGCGCATCCGTCTTGCCATGCTTCAGCGTGCCGAAGACCGAGAAGCCGAACAGCTGGTTCGTCCACATGTCGAGACCGCCGAGGCCGACGCCAACCAGCGTGCCGAATTTCGACCACAGCGGTTTGACGTTGCGCACCCGCTTCAAATCCTTGCCGATATCGCCGTCGCGCCATTCGGCCTCGATCTCCGCTACCTCGTCATGGGCGCGGCCGGCTGCAATCGCCGCGGCGATCTTGTCCGCCGCCAGCATGCCCGACAGCACCGCATTATGGCTACCCTTGATGCGCGGCACGTTGACGAGACCGGCCGAACAGCCGATCAGGGCCCCGCCGGGGAAGGTCAGCTTCGGCACCGACTGGTAACCGCCTTCTGTGATCGCGCGCGCGCCATAGGAAATGCGCTTTCCGCCCTCGAACGTATCTCGGATCGCCGGATGGGTTTTAAAGCGCTGGAATTCCTCGAAAGGATAAAGATAGGGGTTCTTGTAGTTGAGATGCACCACGAAGCCGACGGCAACCAGATTGTCTTCCAGATGATAAAGGAACGAACCGCCACCGGTTTTGAAGCCCAACGGCCAGCCGAAGGAGTGCTGCACGAGGCCCTGTTTGTGGTGTTCCGGCTTGACCTGCCAGAGTTCCTTGATGCCGATGCCGAATTTCTGCGGCTCGCGATCCTTCGACAGGTCGAATTTGGCAATCAGCTGCTTGGCGAGCGAACCACGCACACCCTCGCCGATCAGCACGTATTTGCCGTGCAGTTCCATGCCGCGGGTGAAGGCAGGGCCAGGCTCGCCGTTCTTTTCGATGCCCATATCGCCGGTGGCGACACCGATGACAGCGCCTTCGTCATTATAAAGCACTTCGGTGGCGGCAAAGCCCGGATAGATCTCGACGCCGAGCCCTTCCGCCTTTTCCGCCAGCCAGCGACAGACCAGCCCAAGCGAGACGATGTAGTTGCCGTGATTGTTCATCAAGGGCGGCATCATGAAATTCGGCAGGCGGATGGAGCCGGCCGGGCCTAAAAACATGAACTGGTCGTCCTTGACCTCGGTCTTGAAGGGATGCCCCTCCTCTTCGCGCCAGCCGGGCAACAGCCGGTCAATGCCGATGGGATCAACCACCGCACCGGAGAGGATATGGGCGCCAACTTCAGCACCCTTCTCGAGAACGACGACCGAAAGCTCAGGCTGCACCTGCTTCAGCCGGATCGCGGCGGCAAGACCCGCAGGACCCGCTCCGACAATCACAACGTCGAATTCCATCGCTTCGCGTTCGGGCAGTTCCATCGCTTCCGTCATCTCGTCCTCTCAGATCGCCGGTCCCATCCGGCTGTTATTATATCCGCTTTCCGGCATCGACAGGGCATTGCCGGTGCGAGGTAAAAAGCCCGTGCGCAACAAGGAGTCCGCCTCCCCTGTCTTCGCAAAGCAAGACGCCTTTGTCGAGCTTCTATAGCGGCAAAACATGTCGCAGGCCAGTCAATTGTCAGACAACCTGATGATTGATTTATTACTTTTACGTTCACGTAATAAAATAAGATCGATACGTATGTGCGTCAAGAGTGGTTGGTGTTTGGGGAAGCTGGCACTTCCGCATTACACCAATTGCGCACAAGGCTCACATTCGTCGGCAATGGCTGACTTAGGCCCAGTCTGCGACGAGCAGAGCGCCTATCACGGTCGAAGTTAAAGCTGATATCGGTGATGTAGTGCTCAAGCAGTATCGCTTCAAACACCGACCCGTCAGTGACAAGGTTGTCTCAATTGGTCAGTCGGGAACGCCTTTCGCACCTCCCATAATTTAGCATTTAAGAAAAGTGAAATGCTGTTGTGGCAATCTGGAGGAACCAGCAGGCTGATCTGCAAATGAAATACGTGCCATGTGTGCGTGCACATACGGGTGTTTTGTAGCAGGGCCACGTCGTCAGGCAATGTGAGAAAGCGATTCCTTGTTTACACAGCAGCAATTGATTTCCATCCTTTCCTCCCTTCCAGACCCCGCGTTCATCTTGACGCGCAGTGGCCGTTATGCGGCTGTATTCGGAGGGAAAGACCTTAGACACTACCATGACGGTAGCGGTCTTGTCGGACGTAGTATGTTCGAGATGCTGAAAGAGGAGAAGGCAAGGTGGTTCGCTACCGAAATTGAAAAGGCGCTGGAAAGCGGTGTGCTCCATATCGTCGAATATGAACTCAGCGGCAGTGATGTCAAAGGAGCCGGCGACGGTCCCAGTCATTCCATCTGGTTCGAAGGCCGCGTTCAGGCGCTCAATTTTCAAGTAGAGGGCGAGGCTGCCGTTGTCTGGGTAGCGAGCAATATTACCGATAAGAATGACGTCCAGCAGAAGCTCCGCCAACTGAGCGAAACCGACGCCCTGACGGGGCTATATAACAGACGCAAGCTGATTGAGACGCTCGACCACCGGTTAGCGATCTTTGAACAAGAAAAGTCGCAGACTTCTTTACTCGTATTTGATCTCGACAATTTCAAACAGCTTAATGACCAGATGGGGCATCACGCAGGCGACATGGCCCTGGTGGAAATTGCGCGCCTGTGCCGACAGCACCTGCGCCAGAACGATGTGATTGCCCGTTTCGGGGGAGACGAGTTCGTGGTTGTGATGCCGGGCACCCATCGTAACGATGCGTTGGAAATTGCCGAGCGACTGCGTGAGAATGTTCCGATCACCCTGAAGCAAAGCCTGCGTTACGAAGCGACTATCAGCGGCGGTGTCAGCGAATTCGGCCAGCCTGATCGCTTTTCCAGCGATATACTCAAACGCGCCGACGAGGGCTTGTATTTGTCAAAACGCGCCGGTCGCAACCGGGTGTCAGCTCTATAATTCCAGTCGACGCAAACTGTTCCTCCTTAGAGGCGTGGCTTCGGACCAGAAGCGACCAAACGTAGTCAGCCACCTCGCATCAACTGCCCCCCTCAAATCGCCCATTCCTCATCCGTCGTAAACACAATCGTCAGCCAGCGATCCGCACCTTCGCCGCCCAGCGCATCGCCGATCTCGTCGCGGATCGCATCCCATTCCTCAAGCCGTCGGGCCGGCCAGTTCTTCGGCACGATGAAGAAGAGTTCGATCTGTCGGCCACGGCCGACGCGGGCGACATAGGAATAATGCGAGGCGAAGCCGAATTTCCCCACCGTCTCTGTCGCCACCCGATCCACATGCTGCTTGAATTCCAGCGGGGTGACCAGAAGAATATCGGCGAGCGCCTGTTTCACATTGCCGAGCGGCATGGGGATGATGACGAGGCAGACCAGCGCGAGCACGGCGGGGTCGATATAGGGGGCGATCCACGCGTGGGTCGTTCCCGTGAGGCCATAACCAATGGCGAAGGCGACGAACAGCGCGATGCTCAAGAGCGCACTCATCAGCCAGCTTTTGGCGTCCAGCGCCACGAAGGCGGATTTCAGCCGGCGGTTCTGCCTTTTGACGAACCATGCCATGGCAAGCGAGACGGCGAAGCTGAAGAAGGTGACGATGATGGCGTAGTCGAACTCGATCGATCTGCCGCCATCCATCAGGCTGTCGATGGCATTGATCAGCGCATAGATCGCAGCGCCCATCAGAAGTGTGCCGTTGAGGCCAAGCACCATCGGCTCCAGATGCCAGAAACCCATGGTGAAGCGCTCCGCCAGTCTGCCACCGGGGCGCGGCGCGGCGGAGGCCGCGATCAGCCGCGCCACCAGCAGCGCCAGCACCGTCATGAAGGCGTCGGTGAGCGCATAAACGCCATCGAACACCACCGCGAAAGAACCGGAGAACAGGCCCGCGCCAATGCCGAACGCGGCCAGCAGGACCGTGACGGCGATGGAAAACTTCAGCAGAGATTGTTCTGTCATGACGTGTATTTGACCTTCAAAATCGGACGCCACCTTCCTATAAACAGCACAGACACTCCTCACAAGACAGGACAAACCCCATGGATTTCGGCATTTCCGGCAAACGCGCCCTCGTTCTCGCCTCCTCTCGCGGCCTTGGGCTGGGCATTGCCACGGCGCTGGCCAAGGAAGGCGCAAACGTTCTTCTCGTCGGCAGAAGCGGCGAGAAGCTGGCTGCAAACTGCAAGGCAATCAATGCGCTCGGCAAAGGTAAGGCCGACTGGGTCTGGGGTGATCTTGCCGATGACAATTTCGTCGAGGCCATGGTTCAGGCCGTGAACGACAAGCTGGGCGGCATCGATATTCTCGTCAACAATACCGGCGGCCCGACGCCCGGCCTTGCACAGGAGATGACGACCGAGAAGCTCGACACCTTCTTCCAGTCGATGGTGCTGCGGGTCATCACGCTCACCAACGCGCTGTTGCCGCAGATGAAGGAACAGGGCTTTGGCCGCATCCTCACCGTCGCCTCATCCGGCGTGTTCGAACCCATCGCCAATCTGGCGCTCTCCAACACCCTGCGCGGCGCGCTGGTGGGCTGGAGCAAGACGCTGTCCAGCGAAGTGGCCGGTTTCGGCATCACCTCCAACCTGCTTCTGCCCGGCCGTATCCACACCGACCGCATCGACGAGCTGGACGGCGCCAACGCCAAACGTCTGGGCAAAAGCGTCGAGGAAATCCGTGAAGCTTCGGTCAAGAGCATTCCGGCCGGTCGCCTCGGCACGGTGGAAGAATTTGCCGCCGCCGGCGCTTTCCTCTGCTCGGTGCCGGCAAGCTATATCACCGGCACGATGCTGCGGGTGGATGGCGGCGCAGCGAAGTCGAACTGACAGCCGCCAACACATACACCCGTCAGGAGACCGTTTCGTAGATCACGAAGCGGTTTCGGCCGGTATTCTTGGCTTCGTAAAGGGCCGTGTCGGCGCGGCGCAGAACGTCGCTGGCGCTTTCACCGGGATTGGCAAAAGCGATGCCGGCCGAACAGCTATAGCGGAAATCCGGCATATCCCCGAGCGGTGACGCATCCGCCAGCGACGACAGCAGCCCCTGCATGACGGCCTCGGCGTTATGCATCCGCGAACCGCCAAGGACCAGCAGGAACTCCTCTCCGCCGATCCGGCCGATGAGATCGTCGCGACCGACGCTCGCGGAAAGCCGCGCGGCGAAATCCTTGAGAACCAGATCGCCGCAGGCATGTCCGAAGCGATCATTCACCGCCTTGAAGTGATCGATATCCATGATGATGACGGCGAGCGCCTGCGCCTTGTTGGGACCGAGCATGTGATTGAGGCTATCCATGGCATAACGGCGGTTGCCGAGACCGGTTAGTTCGTCGCTCAACGCCGATTTCAACGCCCTGTCGCGCTCCTGCCGCAGATCGCGCAATTCGATGCCGAGTTCGGAAATATCGGTGATCACGCACAGCATCCAGCCGCCCGGCAACGTCGTTTCAGTCGTCAGCACCCAGCGCCCGTCATTGAGACTGGTCTCAATGGTGCGGAAGGGCAGCTTGCCGCGCCGCGTTCTGGCGGAACGCAGCCAGAGTTCGAAATCGGAGGTTTCGACGGCGGTGCCGGTGGAACTGCGATACCCGCTACGCATAAGGTCCACCCAACTCGGAAAACCAGCCGGGCCGATGCCGAGCGCCTTGCGAAACACCGTATTGGCGAAACGCAACTCGTCGCTGCCGTCAAAAAGCGCATAACCCTGCTGCGACGCTTCCATGAGGTTGAGAAGCTGCCGGTTGAAAACCGCGATCTCGCCCCGCACCGACTCGGGACAGTCCAACGGCACGTCTTCCAGGAGGGAATTGGTCATCTTGCGGGACATCAAAATTTCCGGGTTGGGAAGTCAACAGGTGAAACGCAATATAAGAACTTCGATTTATATTCTTCGAGTATAAAGTATTTAGTACATGTGGACCCGACCGTTGCCTTGCCACCTAATCTTCCGATTTGTACCATTATAACCGCAAACCCCTAAAGATATTGTAGAAAACTATCTGCATTCTTTCATGCTCGCATAAGCAAATCGTTTACCATCCGCTGCCCTATAGATGTTTCCCCAGCCCCCTTCAGGCAAAGGGGACAGCCCCTCCGGCAGCGATCGGCCGAAAAACGGCGGCCGACGCTTGCCATTCCATCTGCCCTGTGCAATCAACCGCCCTCCTCTGACATCGGGACGCCAAAGGCATCCCTTATTTTCACGCCGGGCCACCCAAGGGCCGGGCGAATATTTCTTTCGGCGACAAGGATATGGCGATGACGCAAAAGCGGGCACTTGGCCTCGATTTCGGCACGACCAACACGGTCATGGCTCTTTCCAACGGTAACGGCGACAGCCGTTCCATGCGTTTCACCAGCAGCGCCGGCACGGATGACAGCATGCGCACGGCGCTTTCCTTCATGAAGGATGCAGGCCTTGGTGCGGCCGCGCTGCATGTGGAGGCGGGCCATGCCGCCATCCGGCAATTCATCGACAATGCTGGCGACTGTCGTTTCCTGCAGTCGATCAAGACATTTGCGGCCTCGCCGCTGTTTCAGGGCACACTGATCTTCGCCAAGCGCCAGAGCTTCGAGGATCTGATGGAGGTGTTCCTGCGCAAGCTGAAAACCTATGCGGGTGACGAATGGCCGGGCGACGTCTCGACCGTCATCGCCGGCCGGCCGGTGCGTTTCGCTGGCGGCAATCCGGACGAAGCGCTGGCGCTTGCCCGTTATAACGAGGCGCTGACGCGCGCCGGTTTTCCGGAAATCCACTATGTCTATGAGCCGGTGGCGGCCGCCTATTATTTCGCCCAGAGCCTGAAGAAGGACGCCAATGTGCTGGTGGCGGATTTCGGCGGCGGCACCACCGACTATTCGCTGATCCGTTTCGAGACCCATGCCGGCAAGCTTTCCGCCACCCCCATCGGCCATTCGGGCGTCGGCGTGGCGGGCGATCATTTCGACTTCCGCATGATCGACAATCTGGTCTCGCCGGAAATCGGCAAGGGCAGCAAGTTCAAAAGTTTCGACAAGGTGCTGGACGTACCATCCGGTTATTACGTGAATTTCGGCCGCTGGAACCAGCTGTCGATCTTCAAGACCTCTAAGGAATTCACCGCTCTTAAATCGCTGGTGCGCTCGGCGCTGGAGCCGGAAAAGCTCGAAATGTTCATCGATCTGGTGGACCATGATGAGGGTTACCCGCTTTATCAGGCGATTTCCGCCACCAAGATGGCGCTGTCTTCGGCGGAAGAGGCAGAGTTCAACTTCACGCCGCTCGGCAAGGCCGGACGCAAGATGGTGAAACGCAGCGATTTCAACGGCTGGATCGCCGACGACCTCGCCAAGATCGAAGGGGCGCTGGACGAGGTGCTGGAAAAGACGCAGGTAGCCCCCGAAGCCATCGACAAGGTGTTCCTGACTGGCGGCACCTCCTTCGTGCCGGCGGTGCGGGAGCTTTTCACCCGTCGTTTCGATGCGGACAAGATCGAAACCGGTGGCGAACTGCTGTCGATTGCCCACGGTCTGGCCATGATCGGCGAAAGCGGCGACATTCAGCGCTGGACAGCGTGATTTACGGGTTCCCCGGGCGGGGAACATGGGATAATTTCCACCCATGATCGCCGCCCACGACCTCTCCCCGGCCGAACTTGCCGCCCTCCTGCATTTCCATGCCGATGCGGGCGTGGACTGGCTGCTGGAAGACCAGCCGCTCGACCGTTTTGCCGAATTTGCCGCCGCCCGCCCGGCCCGGCCGATGCAGGGGCAGGAGACGGGCGCAGCGGCGCGCCAGTCCAGCCAGCGACCGATGGAACGCAGCGGCGATACGCCCCAGCACTCGCCGCAGCAGCAGCCGAAACGCCAGGCACCGGCACGCGGCGCGCCACCTGCCCCCGCCATTCAGCAGAATGTTGCCATGCCGGACGAACAGGCCGTCGCGGCAGCGCGTTTTGCAGCCGAAAGCGCAAGATCGCTTGCCGAGCTGAAAACCGCGCTTGAAGGGTTCAGCGGCTGCAATCTCAAGAACAGCGCTCGCAGCACGATTTTCACCCAAGGCGACCCCGCGTCCCCTGTCATGATCCTCGGCCCCATGCCGGATGCCGATGACGACCGCGAGGGCCTGCCCTTCGCCGGCAAGACCGGGCTTCTGCTTGACCGGATGCTTGCAGCCATCGGCCTTGAACGCAGCACCATCATGCTTGGCAATGTCGTGCCGTGGCGGCCGCCAGGCAACCGCCCGCCGACTCAGGCGGAAATGGATATCTGCCGCCCCTTCATCGAGCGTCAGATCGCGCTGGCGGAGCCGAAACACCTGTTGCTTCTTGGCAACTTCACCGCACGTTTCTTCTTCGGCGGCACGGGAACGATCCATACGATGCGCGGACAGTGGCGTGATGTCGCAGCCGGGCACCTTGTTTTGCCGGCTCTGGCCAGCCTGCACCCGCAGGAACTTTTGAACGCTCCAGCCTCCAAGTCATTGGCATGGCAGGACTTATTGGCTTTTCAGACCAAGATTACGCAAGGCTGATTGCCTTATTTCTGCTCAGTGTAAACGAATTATGAAAAAAGCCATGCGCAATTCGCATAACAGCGACGCATTTGGCTGGCTTGCCGAATCCATGCTGCGCTGCGATATACCGTCGTGTCTTGGGAGGAATTCGGTTTTAAGGAACCAAGGCAATGACCACTCGCTTCCGTCCGGTGCATTCCGGCTTTGAAACGCTCCGTCTGGCGGGCCTCGGCCCACGCTCCAGTCAGGGTTACCATCGTTTCGGCGCTGCCGCTAACGAACAGATGACCGCACGCGCTGCCATGCAGCAGGTCCGCGTGACGCGTCCTTCGGCTGTCTTTGCGGATTTCCGCGAGCGCTGAGAGCATTCAGGCCAGTATAAAGCTGGTCCACATATATGATTGCGCGCTGGCGTCTTTCCTCGGGAAGGCGCCTTTTGCTTTTGTGGGTTTTGCTGAGAGAGACGGCGAGGTTATGAACCTTGCCAAATACTCTGACGTCATCCTCGGGCTTTTCGTAGTGTTGTCCGGTTCAGATTTCTGCACGCTCATGACATCAAATTGAGGGCACAAGGGTAGAATTTCTCTCGCGACGTCATCCTCGAGCTTGACCCGAGGATCTAATCACCTCAACAAAATCAAAACGTTGGCAGATCCTCGGGACAAGCCCGAGGATGATGTCGAGAGAAGAAATATCCGTCGTCATCAACTTCAACGGAACACATCGGGGAACGGCAACTTCACCCCTGCGGTGTCGAGGCCTTGCGTGCCGCCCGTCTCGCCAGCCCCAGCTGATGCTCGCGGAAAATGATGAAGATGCCGGCGAGGATCACGATCGCCGTGCCGATCAGCATGGTGAGCGTGGGGATGTCTCCGAACAGGACGTAGGAGACCGCGATCCCGAAGATGATGGAGCTGTATTCGAAGGGCGCGATGACCGAGACTTCGGCATGGCGGTAACTTTCGGTCAGAAAGATTTGCGCAATGCCGCCACAGATGCCGCTGGTGATCAGCAGCACGGCCTGCGTCATGCTCAGCGCGCTCCAGCCGAAGGGCACGCTCACCAGCGACAGCAGGGTGGCGGTGAGCGAAAAATAGAGCACGATGGTCGGTGTTTTTTCGGTATCGACCAGTTGCCGCACCTGGATCATCGCCAGCCCGCCAAGGGCTGCACCACACAGCACGGCAATTGCCCCCAGCCCCTCGCCGGTGGCAAAGCCGCCTTCGCGCAGAAGCGTCATCTTCGGCCATAAAATCACCAGCACGCCCATCATGCCGACGAAAACCGCACTCCAGCGATAGACGCGCACCTTCTCCCGCAGGATGAAAGCGGCGAAGACGACCGCCAGCAGCGGCGATGCGTAGCCAATGGCGATGAATTCCGGCAGCGGCAGCATGGTCAGCCCGTAAAAGCCGCAGGCCATGGACAGGATGCCGAGAAAGCCGCGCTTGAAATGACCGAGAAGATTGTTGGTGTGCAATGCGCTTGGCAGCGCATGCAGCCAGGCGAGATAGACGACAATCGGGATAATGGCGAAAGCGGAACGGAAGAAGGTGATCTGGCCGGCCGGCACATCGGGACCGGCGGCCTTGATACACGTCTGCATGACAAGAAAAAAGCCAACCGAAATCAGCTTCATGCTGATCCCGCGGAAGGGATTGGTCGGTTCGGCGTTCATTGGCAGTTACTCATATCGGCTGCGCAAACACGCCATCGGGAGACTTTTCATGCGGGTAGGACGACGCAGGGGAATTGGATTTGCGCAAGGCTAGAACATTCCTTCCGGCCTTTACATCAAAAAATGTTATTCACCCATGAATTCGGTTGATCTGGCAAGAGATTGTTCCCGCGGCTGTTGCCTTCCCGTCGGTCACTCCGGCCTCGAGCCGGGGAAGAATCAGACTAAAACCAAAACCCGCTAAAATTTGAAGAAAATAAAATACAATTTCAGCAATCGTTCAACATTTGCTGCGATGGTCCATGGGTCCGGCGGCGGGAGGATCGTCTGCATGACCGGTAAAGCCTTTTATGGCGGGACAGAATGTCCTCCGATGCGCACATGAACGTGACGAATACTCCACCTATTTTACATCCCGGCCTTATGACGACATGATGGCGGGAAGACCACGCTAAGTTATTCAGGAACAGTCATGCGAACAGACACGGGCCAGATCGTTCACCTGGCAGATTACCGCCCCACCGATTTCGTTCTGGAGCGGGTGGATCTCACCTTCGAACTCGACCCCAAGCATACCAAGGTCGAAGCCCGTTTGATCTTTCACCGGCGCGAAGGCGTCGACCCACAGGCACCGCTTGTTCTTGATGGCGACGAGCTGACGCTTTCAGGCCTGCTGCTCGATCAGGTCGAGATCCCTGCCAGCCAATATGACGCGACGCCCGACAGCCTGACCATCCGTAATCTGCCGGCGGAAACGCCCTTCGAGATTTGCGTCACCAATTACATCAATCCGCAGGTCAATACGCAGCTGATGGGGCTTTATCGCACCAATGGCGTTTATTGCACCCAATGCGAGGCGGAAGGTTTCCGCCGCATCACCTATTTCCCCGACCGTCCCGATGTTCTGGCGCCCTATACGGTGACGATCATCGCGGCGAAGGAAGGCAATCCGCTGCTCTTGTCGAACGGCAATTTCCTCGGCGGTGGCAACTACGATGAAGGCCGGCACTTCGCCGCCTGGTTCGACCCGCATCCGAAACCCAGCTATCTCTTCGCACTCGTCGCCGGCGATCTCGGCGTGGTGGAAGACACGTTCACCACGGTTTCCGGCCGTGAAGTGGCGCTGAAAATCTATGTCGAGCACGGCAAGGAGCCGCGTGCGGCCTATGCGATGGACGCGCTGAAGCGTTCGATGAAATGGGACGAAGAACGTTTCGGCCGCGAATACGACCTCGATATCTTCATGATCGTCGCCGTCTCCGATTTCAACATGGGGGCGATGGAGAACAAGGGTCTCAACGTCTTCAACGACAAATTCGTGCTGGCCGACCCGGAAACCGCATCTGACGCCGACTACGCCAATATCGAGCGCATCATTGC
The DNA here is from genome assembly GCF_017313405.1 of Agrobacterium burrii. Lineage (NCBI taxonomy): Bacteria > Pseudomonadati > Pseudomonadota > Alphaproteobacteria > Hyphomicrobiales > Rhizobiaceae > Agrobacterium > Agrobacterium burrii. The sequence continues at coordinate 5,003 of NZ_JAFLNA010000023.1, read as the reverse complement.
ACATGAATATTTCCACAACTGGACCGGCAACCGCATTACCTGCCGCGACTGGTTCCAGCTGTGCCTGAAAGAAGGCCTGACGGTTTATCGCGATCAGGAATTTTCCGCCGACATGCGCTCGCGCCCGGTCAAGCGCATCGCCGATGTACGCCACCTGAAATCGGAGCAGTTTCCGGAGGATTCCGGTCCGCTGGCGCATCCGCCGCGTCCCGATACCTACCGCGAAATCAACAATTTCTACACGACGACCGTTTATGAAAAGGGTGCCGAAGTCACCCGCATGATCGCCACGATCCTCGGTGCTGACGATTTCAAGAAGGGCATGGACCTTTATTTCGAACGTCATGACGGCGAAGCCGCAACGGTTGAAGATTTCGTCAAGAGCTTTGCCGATGCCAGCGGCCGCGATCTGTCGCAGTTTTCGCTGTGGTATACCGAGGCTGGCACGCCGCTGGTCTCCGTCTCTTCCGCTTATGATGCCGGCAAGGCCACGTTCAGCCTGACGCTGGAACAGACCGTGGCGCCGACACCCGGACAGCCGGTAAAACAGCCACGGCACATTCCGCTGTCGCTGGCGCTGATTCTCGACAATGGTCAGATCGCCGAGCCACAGACAGTCGCCGGCGGCGAATATCGGGATGGTGTACTGCACCTGACCGAGCGCAACCAGACCTTCTCCTTCTCCGGCATTTCGTCGCGGCCCGTGCTGTCGATCAACCGTAGCTTCTCGGCACCGGTAAATCTGCATTTCGAGCAGAATGCCGCCGATCTGGTGCAGATCGCCCGGCACGAGACGGATATGTTTGCCCGTTTTCAGGCGCTGACCGATCTCGCCTTGCCGGCACTGATTGCCGCCACCAAAGCCGTGCAGAACGGCGCTGAAGTGCGCACGGACGCCGAACTCATCGCAACGCTCATTGAAATCGTCGGCGATTCCTCGCTCGAGCCCGCTTTCCGCGCACAGGCGCTGGCGCTGCCAAGCGAAACGGATATCGCCCGCGAACTGGGTGGCAATACCGATCCGGACGCCATTCACAAGGCGCGCAACGCCACCATAAAGGCGATCGCAACAGCCGGGCTTGAAACCTTCAGGCAGCTTGCGGAAGCGGCGGGTAACGGCGAGGCCTACAACCCGGATGCGGACAGTGCCGGACGACGCTCGCTGCGCAACGGCGCGCTCAGCTTCCTTGCCTTTGCCGAGGAAACCCCTGCCCGTGCGGCAAAAGCCTATGCCGACGCCACCAACATGACCGATCTCGCCCATGCGCTCAGCGTATTGACCCAGCGTTTCCCCGACAGTGCCGAGACGAAAGAAGCGCTTACGGCTTTCGAAACGCGCTTCGCCGACAATGCGCTTGTTCTCGACAAGTGGTTCTCGCTGCAGGCCGCCATTCCCGGCGACGGCGCGCTTGATCGCATCAAGGCGCTGATGAAATCGAAACATTTCATCGCCACCAATCCGAACCGGGTGCGTTCGCTGGTCGGCACGCTTGCCTTCGCCAACCCGACCGGCTTTCACCGTGCCGATGGCGCGGCCTATCGGTTCCTGGCGGAACAGATCATCGCCATCGACAAACGCAACCCGCAGCTTGCCGCGCGCATTCTCACCTCCATGCGTTCATGGCGGTCTCTGGAGGCGAGCCGCGCCGAACACGCCAGGGCGGCACTTTCGACCATTGCTGACGCCAACGGCCTGTCCACGGATGTGAGCGACATTGTCGGGCGCATCCTGAAGGGCTAACCCAAACTTCCGCTTTGCCATCATTTCGAACATGCCGATACGCCGTCTTGATATCCATCAAGGCGGCGTAATGCATTGCGCAACATGATGGTCTCAAGGGGCCAAACCGGCCCGGCAGCAGGAAGGAATTGCAGATGACCGACATGTCCAGGGCCAGCGCTTCGTTTCAGCGCTTCATGACGGACGCTCCCGCCCACAATGCGGCATGGCTTCACGCCGTGCAGAAACTGGTTGTGGCATCCACGCTTGATGTGAAGACCCAGAGCCTGATCTATATCGGCATTCTGGCCGCCCTGCGCCTTGAAAGCGGCATCGCCTTTCATGTCATGGAAGCCAAGGCGCGTGGTGCAAGCCGCGACGATATCATCAGCGCGGTGCTGACCGGTCTGCCGGCCGCCGGAAACGGCGTCGTCAGCGCGCTTGGCCCCGCTCTCGACGCCTTCGACGGCGTCTGAAAGCCGCTTCCCCCGCCTCCCGCGACAGCCGGCACTGGAGTGCCGGATCACTGATTTCGCTCATAATTCCCGACTTCGACGGGGCTGGGCGAAACCGTCCCGAAAAAATACGGAGTCGGTTCAAGGGGTTAAAATTCTTTTAACTTTTGCCTCTGGACAGGGCGAATCGCATTTGATTCACTAGCCATATTCGAGCGGCGGCGCTTCGAATCATGGGGACATCACAAAGGCGGGACAATGACGAACGTGCGGCGGGCGACTGCGGGCGATGAGCGGCCGTATGCCAAATTTTCTGATCTTGCGGCCTGGGGCGAGAAGCTCTCCAGCGACCTGATGGGTTTGATGAATGGTTCCGACCGCCCGGCGCCGCAGGTCGAGACGCTGCTGAAGCGGCTGATCCCCATTCTCATCCTCGCCTTTCTGGTCGTTGTTGCAGCCTCGCGCATGCTCGGCATCGTTGCCGAATACAGCCGCATGGAAGAGGCCGCCCGCCACTCCACCGCACTCACCGCGCTCACCGCCAAGGCGGCCCTCGTCAACAACGGCACGGTCTTCACCTCGCAGGATCGCGCCCGGGCCGAGGCAAGCCTTGTCGCAGCATTGCCATCGGGCAGCCTTGCCGATGGCACCATGGTGCTGCTCTCCGGCAGCAATGGCCGGATTTTTGCCGGCGCCGGCAAGGAAGCGATGCTCTATATCGGCACGTCGCTTCCCGCCCTGCTTCCGGAAATCGCCATCGTACAGCGTTTTCCCGGCTCCCCCGGCACCATCGAGACCAATATTGACGGCCAGCAGCATTATGCGACGATGATCCCCTTCGGCGACGACGGCGCGATGGTGATTGCGGCGCGCTCGCTGCAGCCGATACGCTCCTTCTGGCGCAGCGAAATCGCCATGAATGTCACGCTGTTTGCCGGCATCTCCTCGATCCTGCTCGTGGTGCTTTACGCCTACTACATGCAGGTGAAGCGCGCCCGCGACGCCGACGACATCTTCGCTGAATCCAACCTGCGGGTGGAAACGGCGCTGTCGCGTGGCCGCTGCGGATTGTGGGATTTCGATCTTTCCTCGCGCCGCATGTTCTGGTCCGGCTCGCTTTACGAAATTCTGGGTATGCCGCCCAAAGCTGCACCACTCTCCTTTTCCGATGCTGCCCGGATGATGCATTCGGAAGACGGCAATCTCTATGAGCTTGCCCGTGCCGTCGGCTGCGGCAACCTGCGCCAGATCGACCAGATTTTCCGCATGCGCCACGCCAAGGGCCACTATGTCTGGCTGCGCGCCCGCGCCCAGGTCATTCGCACCAGTAACGGCCCGCGCGTCATCGGCATCGCCATGGACGTCACCGAACAGCATCGCCTGGCCCAGCGTTACGCCGAGGCCGACCAGCGCCTTGCAGATGCGATCGAATCCACCTCGGAAGCCTTCGTGCTTTGGGACAAGAACGACCGTCTGGTGATGTGTAACACCCACTATCAGAAGGCCTATGGCCTGCCGGACAGCGTGCTGGTGGCCGGCACGGAAAAAAGCACCGTGCATGCGGCGGCAGCCCGCCCCGTGGTGGAGCGTCGCGTGGCCGATGCCGACCAGTCCGGTCTGTCGCGCACCACGGAAGTGCAGCTGGCCGACGAGCGCTGGCTGCAGATCAACGAACGCCGCACCCATGATGGCGGCCTTGTTTCCGTTGGCACCGATATCTCGCTGCTCAAGCGCCATCAGGAACGGCTGCGCGATTCCGAACGCCGGCTAATGGCGACCATCGGCGATCTCTCCGCCTCACAGCACAAGCTGGAGCGGCAGAAGACCGAGCTTTCCGACGCCAATGCCAATTACCTCGCCGAAAAAGAGCGCGCTCTGGCCGCCAACCGGGCGAAATCCGAATTCCTGGCCAATATGAGCCATGAGTTGCGCACGCCGCTCAACGCCATTCTCGGCTTTTCCGAAATCCTGCAGAACGAAATGTTCGGGCCGGTCGGTTCGCCGAAATATTCTGAGTATGCCCGCGATATCCATGACAGCGGCAAGCACTTGCTCAATGTCATCAACGATATTCTCGACATGTCGAAGATCGAGGCGGGCCATATGCGCATCAACCGCGAGACCATCGATCTCGCACCACTGATCGAGGAAACGCTGCGTCTGACCGCCATTCAGGCTGAGCAGAAGAACATCACCGTGCAGCAGAAGGTCTGCGCCGGACTGACCATGCAAGGCGACCGCCGCGCCATGAAGCAGATCATGCTCAACCTTCTGTCAAACGCCGTAAAATTCACCGGCGATGGCGGCCGCATTGCGCTGCGCACCCATGTGCATGAAGCCGCGATGATCCTCACCATCGCCGATACCGGCATCGGTATTCCAAGTCAGGCGCTGGAAAAGATCGGTCAGCCCTTTGAGCAGGTGCAGAGCCAATATGCCAAGAGCCAGGGCGGCTCCGGTCTCGGGCTTGCGATTTCCCGCTCGCTTGTGAAGCTGCATGGGGGAACGATGAAGATACGGTCCTGCGAGGGCCGGGGTACGGTGGTGACGATTATTATTCCGCATGCGGCGGGGCATTGTGGGACGGTGCATTGAATATTGGCAGTCCGGGCTTACCCCCCTCTGCCCTGCCGGGCATCTCCCCCACAAGGAGGGAGATCAGCGAGAAGGATGCTCACCGACAAATTCACAACGTTTGAGATGATCGAGCGATTGCCGCGGGTCGATCTCCCTCCTTGTGGGGGAGATGCCCGGCAGGGCAGAGGGGGGTAAGCCACACCCACCAACCCTAACCACCATTCTTCACCGTCCCCACAAAGACCTTCCGC
>NZ_JAFLNA010000022.1:0-81168 GCF_017313405.1 Agrobacterium burrii | reverse complement strand
CGGCAGGGCAGAGGGGGGTAAGCCACACCCACCAACCCTAACCACCATTCTTCACCGTCCCCACAAAGACCTTCCGCACCACCTTCGACAGCCGCTTCACCTCCCCCTCCAGCGTCGCAATGTCAGGGCAATCCCCCGCCCGGCAGACGAGGTCGATCAATCCGGCCGGCGCTTCCTTCGGATTAAACGCGCCGTCGATACACAGTCGCACGATCTGCGATATCTCGGTATAAAGCCCCATCGCCGCCATGCAGTCGTCGAACGCCTGCGGCTCCATCACGGGCGCGGCCAGCACCTGCAGCGCCTCAGCCGTGTTGCGGCCCGGTTCATGGGGGCCAAGGCCTTTTACGGGGCTGACCAGCGCCAGGTATTGGGTGATGAATTCCAGATCAACCAAACCGCCATTGATAAGCTTGAAGTCCCAGATGTTCTCCGGTGGCTTCTCCTGCTGGATGAGGTTTCGCATCTCCAGCACATCGGCCGAAACCTTGGCCACATCGCGTTTCTTTGACAGCACCGAAGCGATGATGCCGCTTGCATCTTCCATCAGCGAGGCTTCGCCGCAGATCAGCCGGGCGCGGGAAAGCGCCATGTGCTCCCAGGTCCAGGCTTCCTCGCGCTGGTATTTCTCGAAGGCGGAAATACGCGTCGCCACCGGCCCCTTGTTGCCGGAGGGGCGCAGTCGCATGTCCACCTCGTAAAGCACGCCTTCCGCCGTTGGCGCAGACAGTGCCGCGATCAGCCTTTGCGTGACGCGGGTGAAATACCGCACCACATCGAGCGGCTTTGCGCCGGTGGATTCATGGGCGGCATCGTCATAATCGTAAAGCAGGATGAGATCGACATCCGAACCGGCGGTGAGTTCGAAGGAACCGAGTTTGCCCATGCCCATAACGGCGACACGCCCGCCGGGATAAGATCCATGCGCCGCTTCCATCTCCGCCAGCACAGCATTCAGCGCTGCCTCTATCACCAGATCGGCAAGATGGGTGAAAGCGCGGGCGGCGACCTCGCCGCGGATCGCACCGGTCAAAAGCCGCACGCCGATCAGGAACCGCTGTTCGGCGGCGAAAATGCGCAGCCGGTCGAGAATATCCTCGTAATGGCGGGCATTGGAGAGGAAATTGCCCATACGATGGGCGAGATATTCGCGCGTCGGCACGTCGCTCATCAGCGCCGGGTCCAGCATACCGTCGAAGACATGCGGGCGGGCGGCGATGATTTCGGCAAGACGCGGGGCCGAAGACATGATCGTTACCAAGAGCGACAGAAGCGCCGGATTGTTGCCGAGCAGTGAAAACAGCTGGATGCCCGCCGGCAGGCCGGAAAGGAAATTGTCGAAGCGCAGCAGCGCCTCATCCGCCCGCTTGCTCTCGCCGAAGGCCCGTAGCAAATCCGGCGTCAACTCCGTCAGCCGCTCACGCGCCTCTACCGATTGCGTTGCCCGGTAGCGGCCATTGTGCCAGGTGCGGATGACGCGGGAAATATCCTCCGGCCGCTCGAAGCCCAGCGTGGAGAGCGTCTTTAACGTATCGGGATCGTCCTTCTGGCCGGTGAAGACCAGATTGCCGGCCTCGCCCGACAACTTCGTCTCCTGCTCGAACAGCGCCGAATAACGCCGCTCCACCAACCGCAGCACCTCTTCCAGCTTCTCGGAAAAGGCCTTGGTATCGGCAAAACCGAGCATGAAGGCGATGCGCTTCAATTCCGTTTCAGTGTCCGGCAGCACATGGGTCTGCTCGTCGCGCACCATCTGGATGCGATGCTCCACCTCACGCAGGAACCAATAGGCTTCCGTCAGGCTGTCACGCGTTTCGGCATCGATCCATTTCGCTTCCGTCAGCGCCGCCAGCGCCTCCTCCGTCGCGCGGACCCTGAGCGGCGGCATGCGGCCGCCTGCTATGAGCTGCTGCGTCTGGGCGAAGAACTCGATTTCGCGGATACCGCCGCGCCCGAGCTTGACATTATGGCCCTTCACCGCGATGGCGCCGTGGCCCTTATGCGCATGGATTTGCCGCTTGATGGAGTGGATATCGGCAATCGCCGCGTAATCGAGATATTTGCGGAAGATGAAGGGCGTCAGCTCACGCAGGAAGTTTTCACCCGCCTTGATGTCGCCCGCCACCGGCCGCGCCTTGATATAGGCGGCGCGTTCCCAGTTCTGGCCCCTGCCCTCGTAATAAAGCAGCGCCGCTTCCACGGGAATGGCGAGCGGCGTCGAGCCGGGGTCGGGCCGCAGCCTGAGATCGGTGCGGAAGACATAACCATCCGCCGTGCGCTCCTGCATGATACGCACAAGACGGCGCATCATGCGTCCGAAATTCTCTGTTGCATCATAGGGGTCGTCGATAATGCCAGCCGTTGGTTCGAAGAAGACGACCGCATCGATATCGGAAGAATAGTTGAGTTCGCGCGCGCCGAGCTTGCCCATGCCGAGAACGATCAGGCCGGAACCCTCGCTCGGCGCAGCGATATTCTTCAGTTTCAGCTTGCCGCTCTCATGGGCGGAAAGCAGCAGGTGATCAATGGCGGCGGAAAGCGATGCATCCGCCATCTCGCTCAGCCAGCGCGTCGTATCGCGGGCGGTGAAGATGCGTGCCAGATCGGCAAGGGCTGACACGAAGGAGAGCCGCCGCTTGGCTACTCTCAACCGCGACATCACCTCGTTTTCGACGGGGACGCCGCCCTCTTGTCCAGGCTTCCAGCAATCGCGCGCGTCACGGACGAGATCGGTCAGCAACGGTGTGAGCGGCTTCGAAATCGCCAGCGTCAGCAGCCCCTCATCCGCCGAGGCCATGTCGCGCAGATAGGGCGACAGGGTGAAAGCCGCAGCAATGAAATCTTTCAGCGGGCTTTCCTCCGCCAGCAACGCGGCCACCGCCGGCTCAACCTTGCCGATGTCCTTCAGCGTGGAAAGAACGGATTTCAGTTCCGTCTGCGTATAGGGGCGGATCACGCCCGGCAGAACCTCGCTCAGCCGCCTTTCGGCGTTTTGGGGTTTCGTCACCGTCTCTCTCCCTCTTGCCGCTTTCGCATCCGCACTCTTCTGCCTGCAGCTTTTTCAGGGACGGGCCGCTCCCCGCAAACCGTCCCGCCGCCGTCCTCTGCCGAAGCGTTTGGACGCATAGACTTGGCGTTGTAACAAATGCGAGGCGCTTTGCGATGAGGAAAACCGTTTTTGGCGATGTTTTCCAAGGCCGCGCCCCGGTTTTTCACTCGCAAGTGCAAGTCCCGGCACCACGTAATGTCTCCGCAATTGTGCCCACGTAGCGTCCTCCTCAACGAAACCCGACTCCCCGGTTTTCCAACGCTCGATGCTGCAACGGATATGATCATGAAACAATTTTTTACGGTGAAATGGCAAAAGAACCTGCGTGCGATGGCATTGTGCCTGACAGCGCTGCCCATGGCGCAGATCATCTCTACGCCCGCTTTTGCCGCCGATATCGGCAAATCGGACAGGCTCGCCGATCCGCAGGGCAATTTCGACAATGCCCGCTACAGCAACTCCAGCGACTGGAAGATCACACTCGGCGTGGGCGCGGCCTATGCCCCCAAATATGAAGGCTCCGACAAGCTGGAAGCCGGTGCCGTTCCGTTGGTCTCCGTGCAATATGGCGATACGCTGAGCATCGATTTCAGCGGCGCCACCGTCAATGTCCTGAACCAGAACGGTTTCCGACTGGGTATCAAGGGCGGCTGGGAAGCCGGACGCAAGGAGAAAGACGACAAGAAGAACCTGCGTGGGATGGGCGACATCAAGGCGGGCGGCGTGGTCGGCGGCGTCATCGCTTATGGCATCGACCCCTTCGAAATCTACGCGAAGGTCGACAAGACCATTGGCGGCAGCGAAGGCCTGACGGCCACGGTCGGCGCCAGCGTCTCGCACAAGGTCGACCAGTTCATCCTCGGCGCAGACCTCTCCGCCACCTGGGCGGATGACAACCACATGAAATCCTATTTCGGCGTCACCTCGGCCCAATCCGCCCGCTCCGGCCTGCGCCGTTATGACGCCAAAGCCGGCTTCAAGCGCATCGACGCCAGCGCCTCGGTCTCTTACATGATGACGGAAAACTGGACGATCTCCGGCACCGGCGGCGTCGGTTTCCTCCTGGGCGACGCCAAGGACAGCCCGGTGGTGAAGAAGGACATACAGCCATTTGCGATGGTGGGCGTGGCCTATACGTTTTAAGGCTTATCTGAACCGTTCGGCGGGGATACCCTTCCCCGCCAGATACGCTTGTTGACGATCCTCAGCGGCTATTGCCGGGAAACACCATCGAAACCGTCAGTCCCGGGCAGGCCGCATTCGACGCATCGGTGTCCGACAGCAGCAGCGAACCGCCATGCAGTTCCATCACCGCCTCTACCAGAGAGAGACCAAGGCCGGTGCCGGGTTTGGAGCGGCTTTCATCCAGCCGCACGAAACGTTTCAGCACCTCACCGCGCTTGTCGGCGGGAATGCCGGGGCCGCTATCGGCCACGGACAGCACGATTGCGTCTTCTTCTCTCGCCAGACGGACGACGAGCTTTTTGTCGCCTTCGCCTTCGCAGGCATATTTCATGGCGTTGTCGATGAGGTTCGATAGGGCCTGGCCGATCAGTTCGCGGTTGCCCTGCACCGAAAGTCCGGGCGCTATCTGGGTTTCCAGCACAAGGCCGGCATCTTCGGCCACCGGCTCGTAAAGCTCGGCGCTGTCTGCGGCGATTGCCGAGACGTCCACATCGGTCATTTCGGCGGCGATCGAACCAGCCTCGACGCGGGAGATCATCAACAGCGCGTTGAAGGTGCGGATGAGCTGGTCCGATTCGGCGATAATGCCCTCGAGTGCTGAGCGCCGTTTGGTTTCATCATCGTCGTCCAATGCTGCGGCAGCCTTGTTGCGCAGCCGGGTCAGCGGTGTCTTCAGGTCGTGGGCGATATTGTCGGAGACCTGCCGCAAGCCTTCGTTCAGTTTTTCGATGCGGCCGAGCATGGCATTGAGCGAGCCGGACAGCCGGTCGAACTCATCTCCCGAGCGGCCCTGCGGCAGGCGCTGGGAAAGATCGCCGGCCATGATCTTCTTGGTCGCCGCCGACATGCGGTCGATGCGTTTCAGCGCATTGCGGCCGATGCCGAACCAGATGAGCAGCGCGCCGCCGCTCATGATCGCAAGCGCCACCATCAGCGCATTGCGCACCAGCGCCCGGAACTTGGTCGGCTCGCCAAGATCGCGGCCGATCAGGATGCGCAGACCATTGTCCAGCAGGAATATATTGGCGGTGGCGAGATGCTGCACGCTGTCGCCGCTTTCGGAATAACGCTCGTAACGGAAGGGGAAGCCAGTCCAGCCTTCCTTGTCGAAGATGCCGGGCTGCACGGAGGCAACGTTGCCGGCGAGGATTTCGCCGTTCGGCCCGGCAATGACGTAAAGGCTCGCGCCCGGCTGGCGGGCGCGGCGCTCCATCATCCGCAGCAGCGGATTGATGCCGCCACGATTATAGATACGCTGCACATCCGAGACTTCCTGCAAAACGGCATCACGCGTCTGCTGGTTCAGCAGCTTTTCGGAAAGGGCGGTGACGTAAAACACGAGAAAGGCGGCGCAGAGCGCGAATAAAAGGATATAGAGCGCCGAGAGGCGCACCGCGGTCGACCGGAACAATATTCTGAGGCGGGCCATTTTCGGCAATCAGCCCTCGTCCTTCATCATGTAACCGGCACCGCGAATGGTCTTCAGCAGCGGCTTTTCGAAGTCCTTCTCAATCTTTGAGCGCAGGCGCGAGACATGTACGTCGATCACATTGGTCTGCGGGTCGAAATGATAGTCCCAGACATTTTCCAGAAGCATGGTGCGGGTCACCACCTGACCGGCATTTTTCATCAGATATTCCAGCAAGCGGAATTCGCGCGGCTGCAGCAGGATTTCCTTACCTCCGCGACGCACATCATGCGACAGGCGGTCGAGTTCGAGATCACCGACCCGGTAGACCATATCCTGCTCGGGCTTGCCCTTGCGGCGGCCAAGCACCTCGATGCGGGCGAGCAATTCGGAAAAGGCATAGGGCTTCGGCAGATAGTCATCGCCGCCGGCGCGCAGGCCCGTCACGCGGTCATCCACCTGTCCCAGCGCGGAAAGGATAAGAACCGGCGTCTCGATGCCGCGGCGGCGCAGCTCGCTGATGACGGAAAGCCCATCACGGCGCGGCAACATGCGGTCGATCACCATCACGTCGTAAGAATTTTCGCAGCCCATGAACAGGCCGCTCTCACCGTCGCTCGCGTGATCGGCGACGATCCCGGCTTCGCGGAACGCCTTGGTCATATAAGCCGCAGCCTCGAGGTCGTCTTCAATGACAAGAATCTTCATGTGCGGGACAATAGCGCCCTCGCCCTTTTCCGCACAACCGGAAAGAGATGCGACAGACATTTCCTGGGCCTTGTTTTCCATGAGGTTTCCTCCGCGATGCTGCTTGGACCGGCGTTGCGGGTCCTTTCTTCTCCCCGTCGGGGAGAAGGTGGCCCGAAGGGTCGGATGAGGGGGGCAAGCGTGCAGTCTATCGCTGCCCTTGCCCCCCTCATCCCGCTGCCGCGACCTTCTCCCCCTCGGGGAGAAGAAACAAGCGGCACTCGCTCACTCCATATGCTTTGTCTCGTCCTTGAGACGAAACATAATCAGTGGCCATGCCGGCTCCCTGAGGAACCGACATCGCCTTTCTATTTATCAACCCTGGTCGATATCCAGAGCGATGAAGCGGCTGCCGTCGTCCGTCTGGATCTGGAACAGCGCTTTGGAGCGTCCGTCCTTCTTGGCCTGTTCGAGGATCTTCTCGATATCGGCGGCGGAAGCGACCTGCTGGTTGTTGACGGAGGTGATCTTCTCACCCGTCTTCAGGCCGCGGGCAGCGGCGTCGCTGTCGGGATCGACATCGGTGATGGCAAGGCCGTTGCCGTCATCGGCGGGCGAAACCGTGAGACCGAGGCTGGAGAGCACCTTCTCGCTGGAGGACTGGCTGCCCTTGTCGTCGTTCTGGGCAGGCGTCGCCTTGGAAGCGTCGTCGCTGGCGAGATCGCCGAGCGTCACGGTTACCGACTGCGATTTGCCACCGCGCCAGAGCGAGATTTCAACCTTGGCATTGGGGGCCATGCCACCGATGCGGCGCGACAGGTCGCGGGCATCCTTGACCGGCTCGCCATTAACGGCGGTGATGATGTCGCCCTGCTTGATGCCGGCCTTGTCGCCCGGCGAACCGGACTGCGGCGAGACAACGAGCGCACCGCTTGCTTCGGAAAGACCGAGCGATTCAGCGATATCCTTGCTGACGGGCTGGATCTGCACGCCGAGCCAGCCGCGTTCAACCTTGCCGTCCTTCTGCAGGTCGGCGATCACGTCCTTGGCCACCGATGCGGGGATGGCGAAGGCGATGCCGACATTGCCGCCGGAGGGCGAGAAGATGGCGGTGTTGATGCCGACCACTTCACCGTTGAGGTTGAAGGCGGGGCCACCCGAGTTACCACGGTTCACAGCAGCGTCGATCTGCAAGTAGTCATCATAGGGGCCGGAGCCGATATCGCGGCCGCGGGCGGAAATGATGCCCGACGTCACCGTGCCGCCGAGACCGAAGGGGTTACCGACGGCGACGACCCAGTCACCGACTCGGATCTTGGTGTCATCGGCAAATTTCACATAGGTGAACTTGCGGTTCACATCGACCTTCAGCAGCGCCAGATCGGTGCGCGGATCACGGCCGACGAGCTTGGCATCGAGTTCGGTGCCGTCATTCATCACGATCGTATAGGCGGAGCCGTCATCGACAACGTGGTTGTTGGTGACGACATAACCGTCTTCGGAGATGAAGAAGCCGGAGCCTTGCGCGACCGGACGCAGCGGGCCCTTGCCGTCACGGTGGCGATTCGGACCACGGTCGGAACGATCCTGGTTAGGGCCGCCGAATTCTTTGAAGAAGCGCTTCAGCGGATGGTCGTCCGGCAGCTGGTCGAGACCACGGCCGCCGAAATTGAAGGAGAAATTGCTGGAATCATCAGAAGCGGGCTGCACGTTCGACTGGACGCGAACGGAGACGACGGCGGGCGAAACCGCATCAACAACATTGGCAAAGCTCGGAACCTGCGGCGCAGTCACTTCGACGGGTGCTGCAAACGAATGGGCGATCGGTGCGGCGATGCCGGTGGACAGCATCAGCGCGGCAAGACCGCCGACGGTCGTGGCCTTCAGGGCCGTTTTCAGCGAGAAACGTCCGTTTTGAGAGTGAGACATTGGTACCTTCTTTCTTCATTCAGACTGGAGCCCGTTTGACCGGGGGAGAAGCGGTGGATGATGAAGATATAGGAGGCAACACCTTACGGCGAAGTGTCTGACGAATGAAAAATCCGTAATGTTGAAAAAGAACCGGGGACCGATATGGAAACCGGTTATTTTTCAATGAGATTACGGATTCTCTCTTCTTCGTCCGCGCTCAGTTTTTGCGGCCGCTCCTGCGTTGCCCGGCGGCGGGAGAAGACGAAGACAGCGAAAATGCCGACAAGGGTAAGACCGATGGGTGCCCCCCACAAAAGCACGGTGCGCAGGCTGAGGCGAGGCTTCAGCAACACGAACTCGCCATAACGCGACACGACATAATCGATCACGGCATTGTCGCTATCGCCCTGAACCAGGCGCTCGCGCACCAGAACGCGCAAATCGCGCGCCAGTTCGGCGTTGCTGTCATCAATCGACTGGTTCTGGCAGACCATGCAACGCAGCTGCGAGGTCAGGTTCCGGGCGCGCTGTTCCAGCGCGGGGTCTTTCAGCACCTCGTCGGGGTTGAAGGCGAAGGCCGGCGAGGCTGTAGCGAAGATGAGGGTTAGAAGCAGCCCGAGCGCCACCAAACACTCCCTCATTCCTGTGCCCGTCACAGGAATCCAGCCAGCCCAAGTCCTTGGGCTGAAAAGGCTCTCCCGCCGCGCAGACGCGCGTCGGCTGGATTCCTGTGACAAGCACAGGAATGAGGGTAGCAAGGCCACACTCATTCCGCCGCCTCCGGCATCGCAGCCCGTACTGGCTTCGCCTTGCGATTTGGTGCCCCCACCCTCAAGCGTCTGTCGGAGAGCGAGATGAAACCACCCACCATCATGAACAGGGTGCCGCCCCAGATGCACAGGATGAAGGGTTTCCACCAGATGCGCACCACCATGCCGCCATCGGCCATCGGGTCGCCCAGCGAGACATAGAGCTGGCTGAGGCCGAAAGTCAGAATACCGGCTTCCGTCGTCGGCATGCGCCGCGCGGTATAGAGCCGCTTGGATGACCAGACGTCGCCCACCTCGACCCCCGCCTTGCGCACGGTGAAATGGCCGCGATCCTCGGTGAAGTTGGGGCCAACGGCGTGGCGGATACCATCAAAGGTGAGGCTGTAGCCGCCCGCTTCCGCCACCATGCCCTGTTTCATTTCCAGCACGGTTTCGGTCTCATAGGTGGTGACGATGACAATGCCGAGCACGGTGATGCCGACGCCCATATGCGCCAGCGCGGTGCCGAAGGCAGAGCGCGGCAGGCCCTTCAGACGGCGGAATGCAATGCCGAAGGCCAGCTTGCCGAAATTGGCGCGATACCAGAGATCGGCAAACGCACCGAAAATCAGCCAGAAACCGGCGGCGATGCCGAGCGCCGCCAGCACCGGACCGCCATTTTCCACGTACCAGAGCGCCAGCCCGGCAAGGGCTGCAATGGCGGCGACCACATAAAGCCGCTGGAATGCGCCAAGAAGATCGCCGCGCTTCCACGCCAGCATCGGCCCGAAGGGCGTGACGATCAGGATCGGGATCATCAGCAGGCCGAAGGTGAGGTTGAAGAAGGGTGCACCGACCGAGATTTTTTCGCCCGTCAGCGTTTCCAGGATGAGCGGATAAAGCGTGCCGATCAGCACCGTGGCGGTCGAGACCGTGAGAATGAGATTGTTGAGGACGAGTGCCCCTTCGCGCGAGATCGGCGCAAACAGTCCGCCCACCTTCAGCGACGGCGCGCGCCAGGCAAAGAGCGCGAAAGCCCCACCGATGAAGATGGTCAGAATGCCGAGGATGAAGATGCCGCGGCTCGGATCGGTGGCGAAGGCATGCACTGAGGTCAAGACGCCGGAGCGAACGAGGAAGGTGCCGAGCAGCGACAGTGAAAACGTCATGATCGCCAGAAGCACGGTCCATATCTTCAGCGCCTCGCGCTTTTCCATGACGAGCGCCGAATGGAGAAGTGCTGTTCCGGCCAGCCACGGCATGAAGGAGGCGTTTTCCACCGGATCCCAGAACCACCAGCCGCCCCAGCCGAGTTCATAATAGGCCCAGTAGGAACCCATGGAGATGCCGGCGGTCAGGAAAGTCCAGGCGGCGAGCGTCCACGGCCTTACCCAGCGCGCCCAGGCGGCGTCGATGCGGCCTTCCAGCAAGGCGGCGACCGCGAAGGAAAAGCAGACGGAAAAGCCGACATAACCGAGATAGAGCAGCGGCGGATGGATGGCGAGGCCAAAATCCTGAAGGATCGGGTTCAGGTCCTGCCCCTCGGCCGGCACCGGTGACAGACGCAGGAACGGATTGGAGGTGAGCAGGATGAACAACAGGAAAGCGACGGAAATCCAGGCCTGTACGGCGAGAACATTGGCTTTGAGCGTTTCCGGCAGGTTGCGGCCGAAGGCAGCGACAAGCGCACTGAAAAACACCAGAATGAGCAGCCACAGCAGCATGGAGCCTTCGTGGTTGCCCCAGACGCCGGTCAGCTTATAGAGCATGGGCATCAGCGAATGGGAGTTTTCCCAGACGTTGCGCACGGAGAAATCCGAGACGGCGTAAGCCCGTGTCAGTGCCGCGAAGGAAAGACCCACCAGCAGGAACATCATGACGGAGCCGAGCGAGGCGACATCCATCAGTGCCCGGTCGTTGCGGCGCGCGCCTATCACCGGCAACGTTGAGACGATGAGCCCCACACCAAGCGCCAGAACCAGAACATAGTGGCCGATCTCGTTGATCATTTCGTTGCTCCGGTTTTGTCAGTGGAGACGGCACCGGCTGATGGCGTTGCGGCGGAGGGCTCGTCGCCCTCTCCACCGTGTTGCCACAGGCCCTTGTCCTTCAGCCGGTCGGCCACTTCCTTCGGCATGTAATTCTCGTCGTGCTTGGCCAGCACGCTGTCGGCCACGAAGCCATGGGTGGCGACATCAAATACGCCTTCGGTCACCACGCCCTGTCCTTCACGGAAAAGATCTGGAAGAATGCCGGTGTAGCTGACAGGCACATTGGCCTCGCCATCCGTAACAGTGAAGCTCACCGTGCGGCCCTCGCCGCGCTTGACCGAACCTTCCGCCACCAGACCGCCGAGGCGGATGCGGGTACCGGGATTAACCGGCGTCTTTTCCAGATCGGCCGGCATGTAAAAATAGGCGATGGACTGGCCGAAGGCGAACATGACGAGCAACACCGCCGCGACAATGAAGCTCGTGCCGCCGCTGATGATCGCCAGACGTTTCTGTTTGCGGGTCATTGCGTCACTCCCTGCGGCGCGGCATCCTGTTGCCCGTTGGTGCGGATCGGCCCGGCTGAAACGCCCAGTTCCTTCGCCAGTGCAAGGAGCTGCCTGCCCTGCTCACCCTCCGGCGGGAAGGCCTGCAGGCCGGCCCTCAAGGCTTCACCGGCCTTGGCCTCATTCTTCAGCACCGAATAAGCGCGCACGAGCCGCATCCAGCCTTCGAAATCGGCCGGGTTTTCCTTCAGCTTGGAATCGAGGCTCGCCACCATACCCTCGATCATCGCCTGCCGGTCGGTGGCCGTCATGTCATTGGCAGCCGCCATATCCTGCGCGGTCGGGCCAGGCGCGGCTGGGGCCGCCTCGCCGCCGGTGCGGGTAATATGTTCGCGAACCAGCGACAGCCAGGGCGCGCCGGCCGGCGCATCGGCCTCCAGCGCCGCAAAAGCCGCACGTGCCTCGTCGGCCTTGCCCGCCTGTTCCAGCGACAGCGCCAGATAGAAGCGCGCGCGCGGATTACCGGGGCTCAACTGCTCGGCCTCGGCAAACGCATCGCGCGCCGCTTCGATGACGATGCCGTCATTGCCGGCCACCAGCGTTTCGCCAAGTCCCGTCAGCCGTTCGGCGCTTGGTCCCAGAAGACGCAGCGCATTGCGATAGGCAAGCTCTGCATCGCCAAGCCGCAGGGTCTTGAAATAGATCGGGGCCAGAATATCCCAGCCGGCGCCGTCATCCGGGTTCTGCGCCAGATGCCGTTCCGCCCGGGCGACCAGCAGGTTCATGTCATTGCCGGGTTTTTCAAGACGTGCCTCTAGCGGCATGTCCGGCACTTCCGGACTGCCGTTCCAGATGTAAAGACAGAGACCGAGGGCGGGCAGAAGAACGGTAATCAGGCTGGCGGCAAGATTGTGCCGCAGCGGCCGGGTTTCTTTTACCACTTCCTGTTCCGAATCGGCGGCGGCAAGCAGGCGGCGACCGATTTCAGCGCGCGCATAATCCGCTTCGGTTTCACCGATCAGGCCCGCAGCGCGCTCACGGTCCAACTCGGCAAGCTGGTCGCGGTAAACGGCAACCTCACCGTCGCGGCGCGTCTCAGGCACCTCGGTCTTCCGCATCAGCGGGTACATCAGGACGATGGCGACAGCCGCCGTCAATATCGCAACGACAATCCAGAACATAAGGCTCAATTACTCGAATGCGCGGCACATGGAAACATGAAGCGTGGGGATGACGTGAATTTGAGACATCACGCCGCACCAAAAGCCCTGTTTCGGCTGTTCCGCCGTGCCTCTTCTTGTCATCGCCAGAGGTCGGTGACCTTGATTTACGTCAAACTCGTCAGGTCAAAGGCGACCAGCTGCCATCGCCATTGCGGCAGGCCGCGCCGCGCACCTTGATTTCGCGTCCATCCACGGTGAGGCTATGCGAATATTGCCGGCAGTTCTGATTGCCGACCTGATAGGGCGCATTGGCAACCACCTGCCCCTTGGCGTCATCGCCGTTCCACACGACTGGGGTTCCGACAGGCGCCGTTTCCAGCGCCTTGTATTCCGCCTCAAGCGCCTTGGTCTGGTCGCCCCTGTCGAGCTGCACGCCGCTTCGCCCGACGATGCCGCCTTCAAGATTGGCGAGGAACGGTGTTGCGGGCCGTACGGAGCCGCCAAACAGGCCACCGCCCGCCGAGCGGGTGCCCGTGGTGGTGCAGGCGCTCAGCATCGATACGCACAGGATCGAGAGAAATACCGGGCGTGACACCAGCGAACGCATCGTCACGGAGCGACAGCCATCATACACGTCAACCAAACCCTGTCCTCTTTCCTGCCGCATTGCACCTAATATGGTGCCATTGAATTTCTTGCCTTTTTTCTTGCCTCACGCAAGCTCTTTCGAAAGGCCCGGCAAAATCAGATCGGCTTTCAGCCCGCCGATCGCGCTGCGCGACAGCGAAAAGCGGCCATGGTACTCAGACACCACTTCGGAAACGATGGAAAGTCCCAGTCCCGTTCCCGGACGGCTCTCGTCCAGCCGCCTGCCGCGCTTCATCGCCTCGCTGATCTGTCCCGGCTCCAGCCCCGGCCCATCATCTTCCACCGTCAGTTCCACCCACGAACGGCGGCCAATTTCGGCGTCGGAGGAAGGGTGTGTGCCGGTGGCAAGCGTGACGACCACACGGGTCTCGGCAAAACGCGCGGCATTTTCCAGAAGGTTGCCGACAACCTCCTCCAGATCCTGCTGCTCCATGCCCAGCACCGCGCCGGGTTGCTCGAAATTCAGCACGAACTGCTTTTCGGGGTTCAGGCGGCGCATCACACGCACCAGCCGTTCCAGCGCCGGTTCGGCCTCCACGCGGGCAAGGATGGAGCCGCGCTGGGCGGCGATGCGGGCGCGGGAAAGATAGGACTGCACCTGCGCCTGCATGGCGTCGGCCTGCGCGCGCACCAGATCGCCATGTTGCGGCTCCAGCGTGCGGGCCTCGTTCAGAAGCACGGCGATCGGCGTTTTCAATGAATGCGCGAGATTGCCGACCTGCATGCGGGCGCGCTCCACCAGCCGCCGGTTGCTGTCGATCAGCGCATTGACTTCATTCGCCAGCGGCTGGATTTCACGCGGGAATTCGCCCTCGAGGCTCTCCGCCTCCCCGCCCCGGATCTTGCCGAGCGCGACACGGGCCTGATCGAGCGGCCGCAGACTGTAGAGAATGGCAAGGCCGTTGACGACGAGACTGCCGACGCCGAAAACGGCCAGCGCCAGATAAAGACTGTTGGAGAAATCACGAACATCGTCTTCCACGACATTCAGATTGCCGGAGACGCGAAACCGCGCCGCACGGCCCTCACCGTCAAGCACCACTTCCGTTTCCGCCACGCGTACCTTGTTACCCGCCTCATCGGTGACGGCATAAAAGCGCTCGTATCTGTTGTCGAAGGGTGCGTCGATAATGCTCGGCACCGGCAGCGTCGACACGCCGAGCGAGGAAGAAACCAGCGGCGCGGTCTGGAAATTGCCAAGTGGCTCCACCACCCAGTACCAGCCGGTATCGGGCTGCGAAAACCGGAGATCGCCGAGCTGCGGGCTGCCGGCCAGCGTATTTTCGTTGGAAATCGTCACGGAATTGATGACGTTATAAAGCTGCGCCCGCAGAAGGTCGGTGAAGCTGCGCTCCACGCCCTGCCGGTAAAGCGTCGAAATGACGACGGCGATCACCACCAGCGCCAGCGCCGACCAGGCGGAGGCAAGCAGCAGAACGCGGGCCGTGAGAGAGCTATTTCGCATCGGCCGGGGCTTGCATCCGGTAACCGAGACCACGGATCGTCTCGATCAGATCGACCCCGAGCTTTTTGCGCAAACGCCCGACAAACACCTCGATCGTGTTGGAATCCCGGTCGAAATCCTGATCGTACATATGTTCGACCAGCTCCGTGCGCGAGACGACCTCGCCCATGTGATGCATGAGATAGGATAAGAGACGGAACTCGTGTGAGGTGAGCTTCAGCGTCACCCCGTTGACGGTCGCCTTGGAGGATTTGGTATCGAGCTTGACCGGACCGCAGGTGAGTTCCGAGGACGCGTGGCCGGCGGCGCGGCGGATGAGCGCACGCACGCGGGCAAGCACTTCTTCCACATGGAAAGGCTTGGTGACGTAATCGTCGGCACCGGCATCGATGCCCGCCACCTTGTCGCTCCAGCGGTCGCGGGCGGTGAGGATCAGGACGGGCATGGCCTTGCCGGCGGCGCGCCATTTTTCAACGACGGTGATGCCATCCAGCTGCGGCAGGCCGATATCGAGAACGATGGCGTCATAGGGTTCGGTATCGCCGAGATAATGCCCTTCCTCGCCGTCAAATGCCTGATCGACAACATAACCGGCCTCTTTCAGCGCATCGGTCAACTGACGATTGAGATTGGCATCATCCTCAACAACGAGAATACGCATTATCAGCCCTTTCCTGTGTCCCGGCCCGCCTGCGTTCCGGTCATGCTAAGTGTCTCGGATCGTTTTCCGATATTTCGGCGATGCGGGCAAGCTACATCGGCACGCGCATCGTTACCTTGCGCGGGCGCTCGCCATTGCCCTGGACGAGAACGGTGACGACACAGGACTGACCGTCACCGGAAGGATAGACCGAAAGCAGCTGGCCGCCGGTTTCGCGCACGACGCGGGAGACGGCTGCGCCGCAATCGCTGGCAGCCAGAATGTAATGGCCCTGCAGATCAGCCTCGGGCGCCGTGAAACCGGAAAGCCCGGCTGCAAGCGTCGCGATGATGAGAGGTGATGCCATTCTACAAACTTCCAAAAACCGGGTGCGTCTCGAACCTTATTGTGACCGAATATGTAGCGCAAAGCGTCTGAATGGCAAATGAATGCTACCCCCGCCGCCATGAGCCGCGGCGGGGGCTTTGCTGCTGCTGTTATCGTCAGCGGATGGCGCGGGTTGCCGAAAGGCGGCCATAAAGTGCAATCAGGCCGCCAATTCCGCCTGCAACCGTTACCAGCCCTTCCGCCAGCTCGCCGTGCAGACCGGCCGGCAAGTCGAAGCCTGCGACGGCGAAAAGCGGTGCAAAAACCGCAATCAACGCGCCCCAGATGGTACGCGATTGATACCATGCCTTGGTGCTATCCATTCTCTCTTCCTTTGCGTTGTTTTTCAGGCAGTTATCAGAGCGGGAGAAGGGCCTGCGCCGCCACTCCCAGAGGCACCGCGCGGCCGAGCTGGCGGACACGCACGGAAATGTGATCCCGCAAGATCGGGAAATCTGTGAGTTCGGCGGCGGCAGGGTAAAACCACAAGGGTTCGGAGACCTCCGCCATTCGTTTGACGGCCTCTCCCTCCAGCACCTCGACGCGGTAGCGCTCGAAAGGCTCGTCCAGCGGGATGTCGCTTGCATCCCAGCCATCGGCCTCCATCCGGCCACGCCGTTTCCATTTGATCAGAACGCCATCGCTTTTCCGCTCGCCGGAAAGATGCACCGGCGCAAGCGGCGTCTGCGCCCGCAATCCACCCTCGAATGCGAAAGGCCCAGCCGAAGCGCCCACCTTTCCCGCTGCCTCGACCATCCAGTTCAGGCGGCGTCCGCGCTCACCGAGAGCAAGGCCGAGCGGCTGCACCGCGGCGTCCAGCATCACCGCCGGTGCACCTGCGGGCGCGCCCACCGCCAGTGCATCTTCCGTGCCCGCCAGTCCGCGCAGGAGGACCGAGAGCCGCCAGCGCGAGGGCGCGATTTCCTCGGCCTTCGCGAAGGCGACGATTTCCCAGACGCCGTTGGCGGCCTTGATGGCGAGGCGGTTTTCACCTTCCAGCACTGCAAACTCCAGAGCCGAGGCGAGCCCGCCAAAGGGCAGATCGATCAGGATGGCATTCCCCCGATCGAAGCGGCCGGAGGGGCCGGGCTTAAGCGGCATTGCCAGCGTGCCGATCATCGCCGGCTGATCGAGCACGGCGCGCTGCCGGTAACCTTCCGTGCCCGAGGATGCGGAAACGAGGATCGGCCGCCATGGCCTTGCGAAAACGGCAATCCGCGCCGAATGCTCCGCAGCGACACCATCATGGTGCGGCAGGTCGAGAAACAACACTTCCGGGGCAAAGCCCTCGGCACCGCTTATGCCGCCGGCACGCCGCTCCTCCGCCACGCCCACAAAAGCCGAAAAGGTGGCGGAGAAGGCGCGCGCCTCCACCTGTCGCACCGCGCCATCCTCGATCCGGCTGACCAGAAACCGCCCTGTCGACGCCTGTGGAAAAACGCCGTCCGGCAGGCGGATACAGTCGCCGGACTCAATGGCGATATCGGCGGGCGACAGGGCAAAACGCACTGTGCGCCGCGCCTGGCGATTGTCGCGCAACGCTGCCTCGACGGCGGCCTCAGCCGTCTCCGCCGGCAAAGCGGCGTTGAGGTCGAGCCGCATCACCCGGCTGCCGGCATTGTCGATGCGGCGCGAGCGCAGGCTGGCCTGTTCATAGTCGAGTGCAGGATTGAACGAGGTCAACACGGCTTCCGCGGCGAAATCGCTGTCATGGCCGCGATTTTCCGACCAGAGCGGCTCATCATCGAGATCGGCAAGCACCGAAATCTCGCGGACGGGCAAAACCGCCGTGTTGCGGGAACGGAAGCGCAGGGTGCCGCCATCCTCCGTCACATCCACCTGAAACGCCGCCATCAGCGGCTCCAGCAGGGCGCGGGCCGAGGTCACATCGCCCTGTACATAACCGGTCATGTCGCCGCTGACGGCGGAGACATCGAAAGCGTCAAAGCCGTGGTCGGTCAGGATTGCGGTAATGGTATCGGCAAGCGTCACTGTCCCCAACCGGCCGTTCAGCCAATGGCCGGTGCGCCAGTTGCCGCCATCGCTCCACACCGCGCCATTCTGCGGAAAGGCGGGAAAGGGCCGCGCATCCCAGGTCCAGAGATAGACGCGGTTTGCATCCACCATCGCCGCATCGCCTTGACCCCAATGGTCAAGATGCGCTTCCAGAAACCGCCGCTGCTGGCTGTCGGCCCGGCTGCGGCGGGAGAAATACGGAAAGGCGTTTTCCGTTGATTTCGGATCGGGAAAGACATTCGGGCGGGTCGCACTCTTGTCCACCGCCGGGCAACCGAGTTCGGTGATCCAGATCGGTTTCGAGCCAGGCACCCATGCGGTGGGTGTCGATTTTTCCACGCCCCGCACCCGGTCGTAGTGGCGATTTCCCCACCAGTTGCCGATGTCCTTGTAGCGGAACACCCATGGCTTGCCCTTTAGTCCATCAGTGATGGTCGTGCGCCGCCGCGCCGCACGGTCCGCGTCGCTGGCATAATACCAGTCGAAGCCCTCACCTGCCGTGATGGCGCGACGGAAGGCGGAAGCATCATCCGGGCCGCTCATGCCATCAGGATTGCCGTTTGCGGCATCCTCGTCGCGCCAGTCGGACAGCGGCATGTAATTGTCGATGCCGATGGCGTCGATATCGCGGCTCGCCCAGAGCGGATCGAGATGGAAGAACACATCGCCCGAACCATCTGCCGGCTGGTAACCGAAATATTCGCTCCAGTCCGCCGCATAGGTCAGTTTCACCGCCGGTCCGACAACGGCGCGCACATCCCCCGCCAGCCGCACCAGTTCCTCCACGAAGGGGAAGGCATCATTCTCATCGCGCAGGCTCGTCAGACCACGCAGCTCCGAGCCGATCAGGAAAGCATCCACCCCGCCCGCCTGCGCCACAAGCGCCGCATAATGCAGCACCATGCGACGATAACCCTCGGTGCGGTGGCAGAAGGCCGCAACATCCCCCCGCGCGCCGGCGCTGCGGTCCGGCGAACCGGCTCTGCCGGGTGCGGGAAAACAGGTGATGCGCCCGCGCCAGCCATAGGCGTCCTGTTCGCCTTTGCCATAGGGGTCGGCCAAGCTGTTACCGGCGGGCACATCCATCATCACGAAGGGATAAAGGCAGACCTTCAGCCCCCGCGCCCTGAGATCCGCTATCGCCTGCAGCACGCTTTGATCGTCCGGCGTGCCGCCATAGGCCGGGCCGCCGCCGTGATGGCTGACCAGATGCGCTTCCCCGTGCGAAAGCCCGGCGACGGACCATGGCGCGGTTTCCCCATCGCGGCCCGCCACTTCCACGCCGGGCAGAATGCGGCATTCGCCCGCCCGCATATCCGTGCCGAACCAGCTGACCACCAGTGCGACGCTTTGCAGATTGGGGCAAAGCGCCTGTAACTCGTCGATGGCCGCCTGCCAGTCGGTCGCGGCCGTCAGGCCGTTGCGGTTCATGATACGGCTTTGCCCCATGCCGGTCGTTTCCGACACCTGCACTGTTGCATAACCATGCTCCGTCGCGCCCGGAACGACGGTGATGGCGCGGATGGATTTTTCCAGCCGGCCGACCGGGCGCACGACTTCGAACTGCATCAGTGGAATACGATTGCCATAAACATCGAGCGGCAGTCGCTCGAAAACCACATAGGCCAGCCCGCGAAAGGCCGGCGCATTGCCGCTTCCCTGCTTTGCTTCGATCAGCGGATCAGGCAATTGCGTCTCGCTGCCGGGGTAAAAGCGCATCTCGATGCCCGTCAGATCGACTTCCCGCCCATCGGCCCAGACACGCCGCACCATGGCCGCTTCGCCTTCGCAGAGGCCGATGGCGAGATTGGCGAAATAACGATAGGTCTCCACCTTCGGACCGCGATTGCCCTTGCCGCCGCGCCGCTCCACCTCAACGCTTTCCTCGAAGCGCGTCGCCCAGATCAGCGTGCCGCCGATCCTCGCCGTGCCGTAAAGCCGGTTGATGGCCGCCCCCTCATCCGCCCCCGGAATGCGCGCCGTCGAAAGCCGCGTGCCGGATACGGTGCGCCCGTTCGACAGCAGAGCGCGGTCGATGGCATTGCCCGCCAGCGCACCGGCCGCCTGGCCAATGATGGCACCTATGGGGCCAAAAAAGCTGCCTAGGGCCGCACCCGCCGCCTGAAAAACTATGGTCGCCATGTTTGCCTCGAAAAATTTCAGGGATCGGGAAAACGGAAGGTGCCGGCAATGCGCCGTTTCCAGCCCGGCACCAGCGCGGAACGCACCACCGCCGCCTGCTCATAGGCGTGGATGAAATGCTGAGGCCCGGCGACGATGCCGAGATGTTTGGCCGCCGCATCGGCCCGCCAGCGAAACAGCAAGAGGTCTCCCGGCCTTATCCCTTCCATGTCAGGCACCGCCAGAAAGTGGCGCTTCGCCGCCGCCATCAGCCGGTCTTCACCGCCGCGTTCGGCCCAATCAGGCGCATAGGGCGGCAGCAACTCCGGCTCCCCGCCGTAGAGTTCACGCCAGATGCCCCTGACGAGGCCGAGGCAATCGCAGCCGACGCCCTTTAACGAGGCCTGATGCCGGTAAGGCGTGCCGATCCAGCCCTGCGCCAGCACCAGCACTTTTTCTCCGGGATCGCTCATGGAAACAGTGCCTTGCCGTCATGGGTCTGCCCGCCGCTGGCGTAGGAATAGGCGAAATCCGCCCCCGGCAGATGCGGAAAGCCCCTGAAATTCAGATGATTGGTGAATTTCGCCTTGCAGCTCGCAAAACTCTTGTCGCAGCCGGCGGTGACGGAAAATCCGTCTCCGGGCGATGGCATGTGTTCCGGCGCCAGCCAGAAGGACAGAATCGTGCCGCCGTCGCGGCGCGCATGGCCATCGAGGTCAAAACTCTTGCCGGCGAGTGCACCGCTGAGAAACCTCAACTTTCCCCGGCTGAAGAAACCGTCGGTGAAAGCGTCAAGCCCCGAGACCAGCAGGTTGCCAGCCGCATCCACCGCCACCACGCGGCCATTGCCGGTGAACCGCGAAAGATCGACGCCGCAGCGCCGGTCGCCAAGTCCAGCATCGCAGCGCCGCCCATAGATTCTGCCCTGCGCCTGACCGAGGCGATGGGCAAGGCTGCGCAACTCAGCGCGAAACGCCCCGCCCGCCCGCGTCACCTCGCCGATCTCGCGCATGGAAAGCAGCACATACTCATCCGGCGCCTGCCAGTTGACGAGGTAAAGCGCCACCCGTGCGCCATCAAAACGCCCGGCGGCCAGATCGCTTTCCGAAATCGCCTCGCTGGAAAAACCGCCCGCCACCTCGCCGGCACTGGCACCCAGCCCGGTTTCGCTGTCGCTATCGCTCGCCCCGAAACCGCTGGCGGCGAGGTAGTCCGTGCCGGCGAAAGAGAGCGTCTCGTCGTGGTCGGTAAAACCGATCACCGCGCCGTCCTTCAGCGTCACTTTCCAGCAATGGCAGGTGGTCGTCGCATCGCCCTTCAGATGCGTGGCAAGGGCTACGGGAATGGTCTTCATGGCAGGATTTCCATCAGTGGAATGGAGGGAATGCGGCCCGCCTCGAAAGCGGTGAGGTTGACGTCGATGCGATCGATCGCGAAGCGCACCGGCACGTCGAATTCAAAACCCGCCCGGATCACCGCGCCGGCCGGCGGCACCTTGCCGGCGCGAAACGTCACCATGCCGGTCACAGAGTCGACCGACATATCCGCAGGCGGGACACGCACGCCCTCGACTGACACGACAACCGAACCTTCGACCGGCTTTTCCACCCGCCGCGTGAAGGAGCCACCCGCATCCGCATAGGTTTTCACCAGCGGAAACTGAGCTGTTGCGCCATCGCCGGTGCCGATCCTCTGATCGGTCGCGGCCGGCGCTTCGCCCGGCGGGCAAGATTTGAAATCCACCGGATCGCGAAACCGGAAGCCGTAAAGCTCACCGCGTCGCGCCTCGAAAAAGGCAAGCACCTCGTAAAGATCGGCGACGGAGCGGATGCCGGATCCGGCGTCATAGGCGCGTCTGGCGTTCTTCCAGCGCTGGTTGCGGTTCTCGCGGCCATTGGAGAGATTGACGATATCGGTTCGCCGCACCGGCCCGCCGCTGACGCCAAGCGCCAATCGCAGCGGAAACCGCACTTCATGAAATGCCGCCATGTCGTTGTTCCACGAATCTTTTTGCTGTGTTGAAAGGGTCGTTGCGTCACAAACCGCGCTGGCCGCGCCCGACGCTGCGGGCCAGCATGGCGGCGATCTGGCCTTCGCTTTTTCTAAAACTCGCCGCATCGGTGGCCGTCACGTTGAAGACGATCTGTGCACCGCCCCCGCCCGCCGGTGCTGCCACACCCAAAGCGCCATCCGAGCCACGTTTCAGCGGCAGGATCGCCTCCGCCCCCGCCTCGCCCATGAGGCCCAGCCCGCCGCCCATCGGAAAAAAGGCGGGGCTGGAAACCACGCCACCATCGGCAAAAGGCGTGATGCTGCGCCCCGGCACCCCGCCATCGGCAAAGGCAAACAACGAACCGCCACCGTTCAAAAGCCCGCCAACGGCGTTGCCGATCATGTTCTCCAGCGGCTTCAACCCGGCGGAAAGCGCCATGCCCGACAGACGTTCTCCAAGCCCGCGCAGCACCTCGTCCAGCCCCTTGCCGCCTGTCGTCGCCGCCTGCAGGGCCGACGTCAGCGCCGTCCCGAACCGCTCGGACCGCCGCTCGAGATCGCCCATCACGTTCACCAGCGCTTCCGCCTCCTCGCGGTTCTCCGCCATCGATGCATCACCTGCCATCGCGCTTGCCTTTCTGATTCAACTGGGGAATGCATGCTGCTGAAACAGCTTCAAAAAAATCTGCTGCTTCAGCCAAAGCCTTTTAAAACCTAGCTTCTTGGGTTATAGTCTTCATGGTCACGGTTCTGCGACAGCATGGCATGCGCTTCGTCATCTACACGGCCGATCATGAGCCGCCGCACGCCCATGTCTACGGAGAGGGTGAAGCCCGTATCGATCTCGTAACCCTTACCGTCATGACGCAGGGCGGCATGTCGGACAGGGATGTACGGCGCGCGGTTGCAGTGATCGAAGAAAACCGGACGCTTTTTCTTGAAACGTGGAGAAAATATCATGGTTGAGGTCAGCGATGCCGAACTTGCCGCCGCCAAGGAGCGCTGGCGGCAGGAACACGCGGAACGTCCTGTTCCGGTTGCCGTGCGTTTCGATGCGGCATCGGCCCGGGTCATTGTCGATTTCACCAATGGCGCCTGTTTCATGTTTCCAGCCCACGCGCTGGAGGGCTTGGAGAACGCCACGCCGGAACAGCTGGCCGAGGTCGAGCTTCTCGGCGAGACCGGCCTGCATTGGGAAAGCCTCGATGCGGATTATACGATCAGCGGGCTTATGAACGGCATTTTCGGCAGCCGCGCTTTCATGGAAGCCCAGCGCAAGGGCGGGCAATCCCGCTCCCCGGCCAAGGCCGCCGCCAGCCGCGCCAACGGTGCGAAGGGTGGCCGTCCGCGAAAAATGCCCTGACACCGTCACCCATCCGGAAACCGCCGCATCATCGCCTCTATCGCCCGACGATCGGGGCTGCCGGAACCAGCGCGCACGCCCCCGGTCATCGCAAAGAACTCTCTTGGCGTCAGCCGCCAGAAGGTTTCGGAAGAAAGCCGCAGCAGGCAGAAGCCGGCGTGGATCACCGTCTCCCAGGGGAAAGGGCGCGGCGTCGCCTCGCCTGCTGCGGCGCTTAAGGGTCCGGCTGTGTTTCTCCTTTCGGGCCGCCAAAGGTGGCGGTCAGAAGGTCGGCGATGATGGCGGCGTGGCCGGCGATGCCGCCTTCCACGGTTGCGGCGGCCACATCCTCATCGGAAAACACATTGCCCGCGCCGCGCAGGCCCGCACCGATCACCCGGATCATATCGGCGGCCTTCATGCGGCCGCTGGCGAAACGTTCGGCGAGCGCCGTCAGGTCGTCGGCCTGAAAGGCGGTTTCGAGTTCGGCCAGCGCGCCCAGCGTCAGGCACAGAATGCGCCTTTCGCCGTCGATCAGCGCCTCGATCTCACCGCGATGGCGGTTCGCCCGCCCGTAGCGTAACCCTTGCGGCATCACAGCGCTCCGAAATTAAGGAGACCTGCTGATTCCAGCGCGGTCTCGAATTGCACCTCGCCATCGTGGCGGCCGGAATATTCGAGCGCGACGATCTGGAACGGCCCGGTGATGGTGCCGAAATCCGGAATGACGATCTGCCAGCCCGGAATGGCGCCGGCAAAAAATGCGCCGCGCACCAGCGCATCGCTCGCTAAATCCTTGAAGATGCCGGATGCTGTCAGCGATGCCCGCTGCACGCCCGCGCCGGCCAGAAGCTCGCGCCAGCGCCCGGCGCTTTCGCCGTCGGTTATATCGACGGCCTGCGCATTGAAGGCCAGCCGCTTGGTTCTCAGCCCCGCCACGGTCACGTAGGCACCGGCATTATTGATCTTCAGCAGCAGGTCCTTGCCCTTCTGCGCCACCATGGTGTTCTCCTTTGGCCTCGATTGATGTTGCCGGGCCGCAATTGGCCTGCTACCAAATAATTCCTCCGCATCTCGCACCCCTGATTTCCATCATGTCCGACGCAGCCCCCTTCCCGTCCCGCGCGCGCCTCATCGGTGTGCTTGCGGTTGGGCAGATCATCAGCTGGGGCAGCGGTTTCGACATGCTGGCCGTGCTCGGCCCACGGATCGGGCAGGAGCTGGCCATCGCCAACGAGGTCGTTTTTGCCGGCCTCACCGTCATGATGACGATCAGCGCGCTCTGCGGCCCGCTTCTGGGAAGAACGCTCGTGCGCCACGGTGCAGCGCCCGTACTCGTGGCGGGTTCATTGCTTTTCACGGCGGGTTTTGTCGTGCTCGCCTTTGCGGGCGGCGTGATAAGTTATTTGCTCGGCTGGGCCGTCATCGGATTTGCCGCCACCTGCGGCCTGACGACGGCGGCCCATGCGGCGGTGGTGGAGCGCGTCGGCGCGGAAAGCGGCCGGTTGCTGACGCTGCTGATGCTGTTTACCGGGCTTTCGGCAGCGTTTTTCCTGCCCCTCACGACGCTTGCCGCCGAACATTTCGGCTGGCGCGGCACGCTCATCGGTTATGCCTGTCTGCAGCTCTTCCTGCTTCTGCCTCTCTACGTCTTCGTTCTTCCCGGTCGGCCGGTCCGCAAAGCCGTGACGTCTCAGGAAGCCGCGGCGATTGCACCCTCACCGGTCGATACGCGACGCGCCTTTCTGCTGCTGGCGGCAATGACGACGATCAGCGCGTTTACGACGTTCGGCCTGTCTCCGCTGCTGCCCCTGCTCCTGGTCAACGCCGGCGCGTCACAATCGCTGGCCGTGCAGCTGGCATCCGTGCGCAGCGTTCTTGCGATTACGGCGCGCGGGCTGGATTTCCTGCTTGGGAAACACGGCAACCCCTTCGTCACAGCCATGATCGGCCTCTGTCTGCTGTTCCTGTCCCTGCTGCTGTTGCTCGCCTTTGCTCCAGCCATGCCCGCCTTCATCAGCTTCATCGTTTTTTTCGGCTTCGGCGCGGGCGTGCTCACCGTCAGCCGCGCCGTGTTGCCGCTGGCGGTGTTTTCCCCGGAGCAATATGGCCTGCAGGCCGCACGTATCTCGCTGCCGCAGAACCTTGCGATTGCCTTTGCGCCCGTTATCTTCACGCTGGCGCTGGATCGTGGCGGGGTCGCGGCCATGTTGACCATCGCAGCTGCGCTGATCGGCATTTCGTTTCTGCTATTGATCGTCCTGTGGAAGACCGTGCGCAGGCAGGCTTCCTGAAAAAACTATTCCGTCACCGCCCTGAAGCGCATATCCGCGATGAAATTCCGCGACTTCGGTTCACGCCGCGAGCGGCAGGAACGGAGTTGCAGATTGACCAGCGTGACACCAGCAAGGGGAAGCGGGGCATCGTCGAGCAGGGTTTTCACCCTTTCCACGATTTCACTCGCCCGTTTGCGGCCGCCGGCGTCACTCCAGATTTCCAGCGACAGGAAATGCTCCTCGGCCTTTTCCGTCGCCGTCGAATAGTCGCGGCTTTCAAGTTCGCCGATGACGATTGCGGGCAGAAGCGCACGCGGCAAAAGCCGGTCGACGATGCCGCCTGATGTCAGTGCTGTCAGGACCGCATCGCCGGTCAACCTGGCGAAAATCGCTTTCAAAAGGGCGTTCGCGGCGCTCATGGGAGCTCCTCCTCACAACGGCAGACGATGAAGCGGCGGGTCTCGTCCGGGTCCATCACGGTGCGGATCGCCAGAATGCGTCGGCCTTTGCGGAAGCGCATGCCGGCGGCGATGTCGCTGCGCCACATCAGCCAGACGCGGTGGGTGATCGTCACACCCTCGGCCGAGGCCCGTTCGTGGGACGTGTCCGAAACGGACTCGATCGCCGCCCAAAGCGAGCGCAGGACACTCCAGCTTTCGGCCGCACCGCCCTGCCCGTCCGGCGTCTCGATGCGCCCTTCCAGCTCCAGCCGCGCCGTCAGCTTGCCGGGATCGAGAAAAACCAGGTTCATGGCTCAAAGACCCACACGGCAGAAGGGCGACACCAGCCGCTCATAACCGGCCGGAACCGCCGCCGGCTGGTTTTCAGGAGCAACCGCGCCGCGAAAGGCGAACATCTGAGCCACATGCATCAGCATGGCGCGCTTCAGCGCGTCGGGCACATCGGTTCCGGCCTCGCCGTAACCGGCGATGAAGTCAATTTCGATACCGTTCATCGCCCGTCCGGGGGTTAGCGGATCGCGCAGCCACAGGCGCGCCGGACGCGCTGTGCCGTCGAGTAATTTATCGGCGGCGGTGATATTGGTCTCGCGCCCGTCACTGCCGAAAACCAGAATCGTTTCGATGGTTTGCACCGGTCCCTTGCCAATCAGAATCACGCCCGTTTGCGGCCATCGGTCGAGATAAAGCCGCCAGGTCTGACGCAGCAGGCAAAGGCCGGTGGTGCGCTCCAGATGCTCGCGGGCGGTGCGGATCAGCGTGGTCAGAAGCGCATCTTCATCACCGCTGTCGAGACGCAAATGCGCCTTGACCTCGGCAAGCGTCAGCGGCTCCGTCTGCGGTGGATTTATGAGGGCGTAGGTCATGGGGTCTCCGGGATGACGGCAATTGCAGGCTGGATGAGCGAGCGGGTGCAACGAATTCTTCTCCCCGTGGGGGAGAAGTCCGCGGCAGCGGGATGAGGGGGCGAGGGTGCGGTCAATCGCTGGCGTTGCCCCCTCATCCGACCCTTCGGGCCACCTTCTCCCCGTCCGGGGAGAAGAAACGAGCGGCAAACTCGAGGTTCAATTCACCCCGAATTTCACCAGCTTGATCGCCTCGAAATTCTGTACGCCGCCGCCCACACGTTTGGTGGTGTAGAACAGCACATAGGGTTTGGCCGAATAGGGATCGCGCAGGATGCGCACGCCGGTGCGGTCGACGACGAGATAACCGGAGCGGAAATCTCCGAATGCGATGGCGAAGCTGTTCGCCGCGACATTCGGCATGTCTTCCGCCTCCGTCACCGGAAAGCCCATCAGCGAGGCGGGCTGGCCGGCGGCGGCGGGCGGATGCCAGAGATAGGCGCCGGTCGTATCCTTGAAACGGCGTAGCGCCGCTTGCGTCTTGCGGTTCAGAAGGAAAGTACCGTTCTGGCGGTGGCCGGCCTTCAGGCCATAAACGGCATCCAGAAGCACATCCATCGGCCCGGCGGAGGCGAAGCCCGCCGAAACCCCGGTTGCGACATAACCGATATTGCCCCAGCTCCAGCTGTCATTGGCAATGGCCGTATAGGAGAGGAAACCCTTCGGTTTGTTGACGCCGTCACCGACGATGAAAGCGGCAGCCTCCTGTTCGGCAAAGGCGATATCCACCTCTGACGCGATCCATGCCTCGACATCAACCGCCGCATCATCCAGCAGGCCCTGGGTGGCGGCCGGCATGGCATAGAGTTCCATGGTCGGGAAAGAAAGCTCAGACAGCTTCGGCGTCGCCGTTTCGGGGCGGGCCGCGGTTTCGGCGACCCAGCCGGTGGCAAGACCGCCCGCAGAGAAGGGTTTCTTCAGCACGGCTGTGGACACCTGCCGCACGGTGGCGAGCGCCCGGATCGGCGAAATCGCCGTCATGCGCCGGCCAATCTCGCCATCCGTCTCGGTCGGCAGGAGAAAGCCGCCATCCGTGCCGCTCGATCCCGCAAAGGCCTTGGCCTCCAGATCGCGCAGCGCGCCGTCCTCACCCCGGCGAATATAGGCCTCGAAGGCAGCCTTATGTTCTTCGGCATCATGCGAGAGCGCATCCTTGCGGCCAAGCGCAGGCCGCGCCTTTTTGAGCGCCAGATCGTCCATGATCCTCCTGTTATCGTCGAGCGCCCTGTCGATACGGTCCAGCTTGTCGCGGGTCACGACATCAGCGCCCATCTTGCGTTCGATGTCATTGAGCCGTTGATCGTTGGTGTCGCGAAAAGCCTCGAAAGCCTCCATGAAGTCGTCGAAGGCCGCGGTCATCGTATCGGGTACGGCTTTTACCTGCGGCGCAACCGTCATTGCGGCCGGTTTGGTCATCTGGTCTGTCATGTCGCCATCCTTGTTGTCGGAAGTGTTTGTCGGAAAGTCAGCGTTTGAAGGCGGTGCCGAACAGCGAGCGCGCCGCGCGGCGCATGGTGCGCACCAGTTCGGTTTCGCGGTCGCGGAAGAAGCGGGCGTGTTTGACATCCGAGACGCGCGCGGACGGCAGCATCGGAAAGGTCACGACCGAGATTTCCCAGAGATCAGCCTCGAGAATGCGCCGCACGCCGGAACGCCCCGCCTTGCCGGAACGCGCTTCCTTGCCCGAGCGAACGGTTCGAAAACCGATCGACAGCCCGTCCAGCGCGCCGGTCTTCATCAGCGAATGCACCTCGCGGGAGCGCGCGACGCCGGGGGCCAGAACGCCCTCGACATAAAGCCCGCGCTCGTCCTCACGGATGGTGCGCCAGGCGCCGATGGGTTCAGCCGGATCGTGCTGGTAGAGCATACGGATGCCGGCCGCTCCCCGTTCCTCGATGGAGCGGCGGAAAGCGCCGCGCTCGATCACGTCGTGGCCGAGATCGACCTCGCCGAAGACGCTGGCATAACCCGAAAACGTGCCGTCACCGGCGATGCCGCGCAGTTCCAGACTGGCGAATTTGCGCGTGGCGGGACGCGGCCCGCGATAGGCGTGCATGGGGAACTCCTGCGATGTGGAAATGAAGCCGCCTTGCGGCGCGGGCTCAGCGGCGCGGGCGTGTGCCGTAGTGGCTGGCCACGCGCACCATCACGCCCAGCCCCCACCAGGCCATCATGCTGGCTGCGGCGGAGCCCGCCACCATGATTTCCCGGCCGGAAAGCGCGCCGGCAATATCGAGCTGCTGCACGATCCACAGGCCGATCGGCCCGCCGAAGATCATGCCGCAGGACACCCCGGTGATGAAACGGCTCGCGGCTTCACGTTTGCTTTTCGGCAGCAGATAGACAAGCGACACGCCGGCACCCGCAACGGCGCCGGTGATGCGGGCGGCCCAGATACCGGCCTCATTGGCGAATTCAGACATGGGTAATCATTCCGGTTTAGGATGTTGCAATCGGGCGAACGCACCGCGCCGCCCGCAGGCGCTGTTTGCGCGCCTGCGATGGGTGATTTCTCGAGTCTTCGGAGAAGCTTCGGCGGAAAGCCTCACAAAGAGAATCCGCCACTTCAGAAAATGGTTCAGCAGGCGAGGTTCAGCGCCGATCCACCCTTCGGCGCGATCAGTAACCGACGGCTTCGCGTTTTTCCTCGTCGCTCAGAAACGAGGCCGCACCGATGCGGCTCCAAAGCGCATCCCGCTCACCGGCAAGCCCGGCGATCTTGTCGAGATCCGGCTCCAGACGCAGACCGGAACCGAAGACCGGCGCGAGCCAGCCGCACAACCTTGCCGCCGTGCGGTTGAGGAGCGGCAGCACGGTGAGGCGATAAAAGGCGCGGTTCGCCTCCTGGTAATTGGCATAGGTATTGTCGCCGGGAATGCCGATCAGCATCGGCGGCACGCCGAGCGCCAGCGCGATATCGCGCGCCGCGCCGTTGCGGGCTTCCAGAAAATCCATGTCGCGCGGCGAAAGGCCCATGGCCTTCCAGTCCAGCCCGCCTTCCAGAAGCAGCGGGCGGCCGGCATTCATCGCGCCCTGATACCCCTCCTCCAGCTCGCGCTTAAGCCGTTCATATTGCTCGGTGGAAAGATTACCACCCTCCTTCGGCTGGTAGACCAGCGCACCCGAAGGCCGGGCGGAATTGTCGAGCAGGCGCTTGTTCCAGTGGCTTGCGGCATTGTGCAGATCAAGCGCGGCACCGGCAGAAGCCAGCGGCGCAAAACCCGCCCGGTCATCCAGCGGATGGAAAAGTTTCAGATGCAGCAGCCCCAGCCCGTCGCGCTCGGCGGCGATGCGGCGCGACGCGCGACCTTCGGCGCGGTAGTCATAAGCCACAGGCCAGCCATCCGCGCCTTCGACGATGCTCACCCGATCCGGCCGCAGCAGATGCAGTTCGCGCAACCGCCCGCCGACTGTCAGCGGTTCGACATAGGCATTTCCGGCCAGCATCAGGTGACCATACAGCGCCTCGAAAAAATCCGGCCCGCCCATATGCGCGCCCGGCTTTGTCAGGAGCGCCAGCAGCGGATGATCGCCGATTTCCTCGTCGCCATCATAAAGCAGCCAGTTCACCGATGCGGCCGCTTCCGCCACCATGCGGGCGGCGCGGTGGGCAACCGGGTTCTTCATGAAGCCTTCGAGGGCAAGTGCGGCATAGGAGCGGCCGGACCAGAAAGCCTGCCCGCCCTGCGTCGCCACAGCCATGAAGCCGCCCGCCGTCATTTTGCTTTCGGGCACAGCTTTGCCATCCGCCGGGCGCAGCCACGGCAGGGAAAAGGGAAATCGCATGGAGTTGTCCTTGTTTTGATGCCGTGTGGCGTCGCATCCGGGATAAGAGCGTCCCAGGTTCACCTGCAGGAAAGGGGCGCTCCGCGTTCCTCAGATTGTTGATAAATCCTGAAGGCTCTCTTCCGTCATGCTCGGGCCTGTCCCGAGCATCTGCAACGTCTCGATTCTACGAGACGTGATTGGATCCTTGGGACAAGCCCAAGGATGACGTCGTGTGTTAGGGAGCAAGTGCCATCACGCTGACTTCGGCGAAATGAGATGTTTACCGGATGGGTGCCTTCACCGCCGTGTCGCTATTGAAATCGGCGGCGACGCGGGTCTCGCGCAGCGGCTTCACCGTGCGAGTGGAAAGATCATAGGCGGGGTCGGCCTTGTAAGCCGCCAGCGCCGCCTCGTTTTCAAACTCGCCGTAAACGATGAAATCGACCGAGTTGCCCCATTGGTCCTTCTTCACGTTCTCACCGATTTCCAGCGTCAGCGAATGCGGTATCGCGGTGAGGCCGGAAAGCCCCTTGCGCACGGCGTCGCGGTTTTCCTCGGGAACGGTGAAAAAAACGATATGGCGGATCACGGTGTCACCTGTCATGCAAAATTAGGATGCGGCTTTCGGCCCGCGCATAACGGGTTATCATCTGGCCAGCACCTGTTCAATCCGCGCCGCGACGAGGGCGCGATGAAATGCGCGTGCGTGGCCAGCCACAAGCCGCGCCCGGTCGCTGCCATTGATGATGGCGCGTGCACCCTCCCAGTCCTCCCGCTGCGCGCCGAAGAAATCGGCAAGCCGGCGGCCGGTGAAGCTGCCGGCGATCATGCCGTGGACCAGGATGGCTGTCGCCACCTCCGTTTCCATGGCTCTTTCGGGCCGTTCCACCAGGTCTATGCCCGTCAGGGCCGACATGGCCTCGTAGTTGCGGCGATGCGTCAGCTGCACGAAGCCTCGCCCCAGCCAGCTTTTTCCATCCGCGTCACATTGCCAGTAGGGTTTGCGCACCATCGGCAGGCGGCCGGCGGCAAGGGCGCTATCCAGCCGCGCAATCGCCTCCGCATCGCTTGCCGCCAGGGTCTCGCGCACCGGCTGCATGGTGGCAGCCGTTTCGTGAAAGCTGGTCGCCAGCATATAGGCCAGCCAGCGTGCATCGCTTTGCGGCACGGCCTTTGCACATCCGTCAAGTATCGTCTTCGTCCCCGCAAGTTGCGCGGCACGCAGGCGGCCGCCAAAGATCGAAACGCGCACCGACGCGAAGAATCGCGCCTCGTCAAAGGCCATAGCCGGCTCCTGAAAATGAGAGGCGATACGACGCCCGGTTTTTCCACATGACGGCCGTCAGGACTAAATCGATTTGAAAAAACCTTAATCGATTTTAATCCGCAGGCCGCGGTTTTGGGGTAAAAAATTCCTTGAATTCCGGAGCCTTGGCGCGCTAACTCCACTCACCGCGCAATCCAGCCGCGTTAACAATTCAAGGAGGAATGCCACCATGACAGCGACAATCCCCCAGACCGTTTATGACCGTCTCGAAAACGAATGGCGCCAGATGCGCGAAACCGGCTCCCAGCCGAAACCGGCGCAATCTCCGAAGAAGTAAGACCTGTCCGGCGCCCGAATAGGGGCGGATACGGAGCCAAAAATTTCTTCTCCCCGCCGGGGAGAAGATGGCCCGAAGGGTCAGATGAGGGGGTAACCTCTCCGAATACCTTGACCGTAGCCCCGTCATCCCGCTGCCGCGACATTCTCCCCCTCGGGGAGAAGAAACAAGCGGTGAGAGTTCGCGCGAATGCCAACCCGCTCTCATTCGCGGGGCTGAAAATCGCCCGGCTCACATCCCCCGCACTCTCGGCTCATTCACCACCATCGTGGTCAGCGCCGTTATCGCCCAGACAAGTGCATCCAGCCGGTCGGGCGAGCGACCGGATGACAGGCCGTCCGGCCCGAAATCCGTCATCTGGTCTTCGAGCTTCTCAAACCGCGCCGCGTGGCGCACCCTGCCCTGCTCGTAAAGTGCGGCGACCGGCTCGGCGCGGGTGAATTTTCCTCGGCTGGCCCGCACCAGAGTGAGCGGCAGGTCGGCGTCCACGCTTTGCAGCATCGCCCGAACCATCTCCCCGCCCTGATTGACCTCGGCCACCACCCGGTCAGCCTCGTGGCGGCGGAAGGCGGCGACCACGGCGCGTGCCCAGCCGGCCGGCGTTTCGCCTTCCACCGAACAATCCGCAAGCACCACCAGTTTGCCTGATATGCCAAGCCCCGCAACGACGATGCCGCAGCAGGAATTTTCACCAGCACCGGCGGGCGGATCGACCGCCACCACGATCCGTGAGAGCGGCTCATGCGCCTCCTCAACAATAGCTTCCAGATCGGCGCGTTTCCACAATGCGCCCTCGCGTTCGTCGATCAACTCGCCGCCGATTTCCTGACGCCCCAGCCGCGTGCCGCCATAACGGTCCTGCATGGCTTTCAGAAAACCGGGCGACAGGTTCTGCGCATTCATGGCGGTCGGCATCCGCGCAACCCGGGTCGAAGGATCGGACAGCAGCGCCTTCAACAGCGGAATGGGCCGCGGCGTCGTGGTTACCAGTTGCCGCGGTGCTTCGCCCAGACGCAGGCCGAATTGCAGCATGTCCCAGGTTTCCTGCGGATATTTCCATTTTCCCAACTCATCCGCCCAGGCCATGTGGAATTGCGGACCGCGCAGGCTTTCGGGGTCTTCCGAGGAAAACACCTGCGCCATCGCACCATTCGGCCAGAGGAGCCTGCGACGCGTGACTTCGAAAGCGGGGCGGCGACGGCGGGCGATGCGGCAGATGCCGGAAATGCCGTCAATCATCACTTCGCGGGCGTCACCCAGTGTTTCCGCCACCAGCGCAATGCGCAAATCCGATTGTTTGCCGGCGGAAGCAATCCTGTGGACCCATTCGGCCCCGGCGCGGGTCTTGCCGGAACCGCGCCCGCCGATCAACAGCCATGTCCGCCAGTCGCCCTCTGGCGGTTGCTGCGGCAGGTTACCGAGAAAACGCCAGTCGCGTGAAAGCGCGAAGACCTGCTCCTGCAGGCGGGGATTGGATGAAGGCTGCGTCATGTATCAGCGTCCGCCGATGCGCCGGCGGCCAGATCGGCCTCCAGCCTCGCACGGCATTTCTGTTCGGCCAGTTCATCGATGCGTTTGAGGAAATGCGCCACTGCCGCTTCATATTCCTCGGCACCGGTTTCGTCCTCAACGGAAAGAGCTTCCCTCTCTTCCGCCAGCACGCGTTGCAGGGCGTCAATCCGTTCCAGCGTGCGGACGATCAGCGAAAGCTGATCCGTCGCAGCCTTCACATCCGCACGCGCCTGCTTGCCCGAAGCATCCTCCACCGTCGACAGAAATGCCGCTTCGCTCGCCTGTCGCAGGTTTCGGTACAGGCAAAACTGCTCGCGCATCTCCACCGTGAGTTCGTTCAGCAGCTGCCGCAGATTGCCGTTGCGCGCCGCATCTTCGGCGGCCAGCCTGTCGGCCCGCGACTTCGTCTC
Organism: Agrobacterium burrii; assembly: GCF_017313405.1. NCBI lineage: Bacteria > Pseudomonadati > Pseudomonadota > Alphaproteobacteria > Hyphomicrobiales > Rhizobiaceae > Agrobacterium > Agrobacterium burrii. The sequence continues at coordinate 46,975 of NZ_JAFLNA010000022.1, read as the reverse complement.
GGGTGCGGCTTCCGGCGTGTCCTTATCCGCGTAGGCAGGCGCATCCGGCCAGACGCCGTAAAGCGTCGGGTCGCAATTTTGAGACATCGTCATGGGCTTGGCCTGCGAGAAATGAGGTGAAGGGTAAAACCCTCCGTCAGCCGCAAATCTCCGACTGTAGCCAAACACTACCAAATCACCGTCACGCTGTAAAGGATTATTTTCCTATTTTAATGATTTTTATCCTGCCAACAGAATTTGCACCCTCGCCCGCCGCATATTACACTCCGCGCCAGGCAGTGAGCAGAAGGGGCAAGTCAAGTTGGTGAAACAATGGGTTGGGCGGTTGTTTGCGGGTCTTTCGGCAACCGGCATCGTCTTTGGCACGGTCCTGTTCTGCGCTTCGCTCACACCCTCGCTTCTGCCGCGCACATGGCTGATGCAGGGTGTGCTGTGCGGGTTTTCCTTTGCCATCGGCTATCTGATCGGCGTCGCGCTGCACGCCGTCTGGGCCTATCTGGAATTGCCTGAACCCTCACGACATAACGTGCGCGGCATTCGTTTTCTCATCGCGCTTGCCGCCGCCATCACGGCCATTGCGTTTTTGTGGCAGGCGAAGGACTGGCAGAATTCCATCCGCGTGCTGATGGAACTCGATCCGCTGCCCAGCGCCCATCCCACCAAGACCGGCGGTATCGCGGTGCTGGTCGCCGCCGTGCTCATTGGCGCCGGTCGGCTTTTCCAGCTTATCCGCCGGTTTTTTGCCGCGCGCAGCCGGCATTTCCTGCCGCGCCGGCTCGCCAATGTTCTCGGCATTGCCGCTGCCATCGTGCTGTCATGGATGCTGCTCAATGGCCTGATCTTCGATATCGGCCTGAAATTTGCCGATTCCTCGCTGAAACAGGTGGATGCGCTGATCGAGCCTGACGTGCCGCGCCCGTCCGATCCGCTCAAGACCGGCAGCAGCGCGTCGCTGATGACATGGGAATCGCTCGGCCGCCGCGGACGGGAATTCGTGGCCGGCGGGCCGCAGACTCAGGACATTTCCGCCTTCACCCATCGTCCGGCCAGCGAACCGCTCAGGGTCTATGCCGGCCTGAATTCCGCTTCGACACCCGAAGCAAGAGCCAAACTGGCGCTGGAGGAACTGAAGCGGGTCGGCGGTTTCGAGCGCAAGGTGCTGCTGGTCGTCATCCCCACCGGCACCGGCTGGATCGACCCGGAAGCGCTGGATACGGTCGAATATCTGCATGATGGCGACATCGCCAGCGTCGCCGTGCAATATTCCTATCTTTCCAGCTGGATCGCGCTGCTGACCGAACCTGACTATGGCGTGGAAACGGCGCGGGCGCTGTTTCAGGCCGTCTACGCCTATTGGACCACCTTGCCGAAGGAAACCCGGCCGAAGCTTTATCTGCATGGGTTGAGCCTCGGTTCGCTCAATTCGCAGAAATCCTCCGATCTTTACGATGTGCTCTCCGATCCCTTCCAGGGCGCGCTGTGGAGCGGCCCGCCGTTCTCCAGCCCCACGTGGCGCATGGCCACCAATGGGCGGGTTGAGGGCACGCCGGAATGGCTGCCGCGTTTCCGCGATTCCTCCGTCATCCGTTTTGCCAACCAATATACCACCGCCCATATGCCTGATGCGAAATGGGGGCCGATGCGGATCGTTTATCTGCAATATGCGAGCGATCCGATCACCTTCTTCGAAACCGCTTCGCTCTATCGGCGTCCAGAGTGGATGGCACATCACGGGCCGGATGTTTCGACGTCCTTCCGCTGGTTTCCGGTAGTGACGCTGCTGCAGCTCGGCCTCGATGTCGCCTCCGCCACCACGGCGCCGATCGGTTACGGCCATGTCTATGCGCCGGAACATTATATCGATGCATGGACGGAGGTGACCCAACCGGAGGGCTGGAGCGCCGAGGACATCCAGCGGCTGAAGATGTTTTTCAAGGCCCGCCGCGGCTCAACCGATCCGGCGTAGCGCGGCGGGCGTATCGCTTGCCGGCGTCAGCCTTTCAGCGCGTCCAGATGGTCGGCCACATAGGTTTCCAGCGAACGCGGCGCGTGGCCGGTCAGGGTCTCAACACCGCCGGTCACTACTGCTGTCCAGCCTTCACGCACGGGATAAAAGATCGAGGCGAGGAAAGAGGCGTAGTCCTTCGGCACACCCGCGCCGGTGAGGATGCCGATGAAGACCTCATCCGAAACGGCAGCATACGAGACCGGCTTGCCGATCGCCTGTGAAATCACCGCGGCTGCCTCGCCGTAACCGAAGGCCTTCGGCCCGGTCAGGTTGAAGGCCTTGCCATTAAAGGCGTCAGAGGTCAGCGCGGCAGCCGCACTGTCGGCGATATCGCGCACGTCGATGAAGCTCGACTTGCCCTCGCCCGCCGGCACGGCGATCTCGCCATGTTCAATGCCGGCCTTCCAGTAGCTGTGAAAATTATCGGCAAACCAGTTGGGGCGCAGGATGACGTAAGGCGTACCCGACGCAATGATCTTCAGTTCGATCTGGCGATAGGGAATGGAATCGTCGGCATCGACACCGAGGACGCTGAGGAAGACGATCTTCACCTTGCGACGAGCGGCCTCCTCGACAACGGGCGTCAGCGCGTCGATGGCGTCCAGACGCCCGCCCGCCAGGATCAGGAACAGCCGGTCCACGCCGTCGAATGCATCGGCGTAGGTCGAGGCATCGGTATAATCGAAGCGCACCCCTTCCGCGCCGTCCGCCGCCTTGCCGCTGCGCGAGGCAGCCTTCACGCTTTCGCCCTTTGCCACGAGTGCCTTGACCAGCGGCGTGCCGATGGTGCCGGTGGAACCGATTACGAGTATCTTGCCTGTCATCTCAAATATCCTTAGTATCTAATGGAAACCATGTTTCGGAAATAGAGGTACTGCGTTTTCGAAATCATGAAAAGAGAGCACTTTTCGGTTATCTGGTTTCCTTGCGGAAACCGGCATGGCCTTGAAACAACAGGGTGAAATCGATGGCGAAGATCTATGACGTTTATGAGGACCGCTGCCCGACACGTATGGTACTGGACAGGATCGCCGACAAATGGGCGCTGTTGATCCTCGACAAGCTGCGGCGCGATCCCGTGCGCTTCAACCTGCTGCGGCGCGAGATCAAGGGCATTTCGCAAAAGGTCCTGTCGCAGACACTGAAGAAGCTCGAACGTGACGGGCTGATCTCCCGGCAGGCCTTTCCAACGGTTCCGGTCACGGTCGAATATTCGCTGACGCCGCTGGGGCGGACGCTGACCGACACGGTGGCGGCGCTTGCCCATTGGGCCGAGGGTAATATCGATGCGGTGATGGCGGCGCAGCGGGCTTATGATGAGAAGGCTGCGGCTTAGGCAAGGGAACTGCCGTTCACCTCATTCCTGTGCTCGTCACAGGAATCCAGCCAGCCCAAGTCCTTGGGCTGAAAAGACTCTTCCCGCCGCGCAGACGCGCGTCGGCTGGATCCCTGTGACAAGCACAGGGATGAGGAAGGAGAGAGCGTCCGGAATAACCGTCTTCCGCGCCTGCCGCACTCCCACCCCCTACCGCGAAATCCGCGTCGAAAGAATGATCGACGACAGCGTGCGCTCCACGCCGTCAAGCGCGCCTATGCGGTCGATCAGCCGGTCGAGATCGAGGATCGAAGGGGCGGCCAGAATCGCAATCAGGTCAAATGTGCCGCTCACCGAATGCAGCGTCGTCACCTCCTTGATGGCGGCAAGTGCGGCCGTCACGCCGGGCAGCGCCTTGGGTGCGATGGTAATCAGTACATGGGCGCGCACCAGCCCGGAAAGATAGCTTTCCGAAAGCCGCAGGCCATAACCGGCGATCACGCCGTCAGCCTCCAGTCGCTCGATGCGCGCCTGCACGGTGGTGCGGGAAAGGCCGAGTTTGCGCGCCAGTTCCGCCACCGGCATGCGCGCATTTTCGGAAAGCAGGGCCAGCAGCGCCCGGTCCTTGTCGGCGATCGTCATAGTGATCAATCCTGTCGTATAACTGCTCAATAATAGACCGCTATCTGCACATAGTGAAGCTGCGAATCGTCAATAAAAGCTGGCATTCTGCCTTTGAGGCGCATTCGTTGCGCAAAGGCATGCGAATTTACTGCGGGGAACAAAAACATGAAAAACATTGTCGTCATCGGCGCGGGCAATATCGGTTCAGCCATCGCCTGGATGCTGGCCGCAACAGGCGATTATCGCATCACGGTTGCCGATCGCTCGGCCGACCAGCTGGCCAACGTGCCGGCGCATGAGCGCGTCGATACCGAGATCGTCGACATCACCGACCGTCCAGCCATGGAGGCACTGCTGAAGGGCAAATTCGCCGTGCTTTCCGCCGCCCCCTTCCACCTGACGGCGGGCATTGCAGAGGCGGCTGTCGCCGTCGGCACCCATTATCTCGATCTCACCGAAGACGTCGAATCCACCCGCAAGGTCAAGGCCTTGGCGGAAACGGCTGAAACCGCACTCATTCCGCAATGCGGCCTCGCGCCCGGTTTCATCTCCATCGTCGCCGCCGATCTCGCCGCCCGCTTCGACAAGCTGGACAGCGTGCGCATGCGCGTCGGCGCGCTGCCGCAATATCCCTCCAACGCGCTCAACTACAACCTCACCTGGAGCACGGACGGGCTGATCAACGAATATATCGAGCCGTGTGAGGCGATCGTCGAAGGCCGCCTGACCGCCGTTCCGGCGCTGGAAGAGCGTGAGGAATTTTCGCTCGACGGCGTTACCTACGAAGCCTTCAACACCTCGGGCGGTCTCGGCACGTTGTGCGCCACGCTGGAAGGCAAGGTGCGGACGATGAATTACCGCACCATCCGTTACCCCGGCCATGTGGCGATCATGAAGGCGCTGTTGAACGACCTCAACCTGCGCAACCGCCGCGATGTGCTGAAGGACCTGTTCGAAAACGCCCTGCCCGGCACCATGCAGGATGTGGTCATCGTCTTCGTCACCGTCTGCGGCACGCGCAATGGCCGCTTCCTGCAGGAAACCTATGCCAACAAGGTCTATGCCGGCCCGGTTTCCGGCCGGATGATGAGCGCCATCCAGATCACCACCGCCGCCGGCATCTGCACCGTTCTCGACCTACTGGCCGAAGGTGCCTTGCCGCAGAAGGGTTTTGTGCGGCAGGAAGAAGTGGCGTTGCCGAAATTCCTCGAAAACCGGTTTGGGCGGTATTACGGCACACATGAGCCGCTCGCCCGGGTGGGGTGAAGAGCTAATATTTTATAGGGCGCAGCGTTGCCGCTGGTTTCTTCTCCCCGCCGGGGAGAAGGTGGCCCGAAGGGTCGGATGAGGGGGCACGGTTGCCGGGTTTCGGCGAGCTAGCCCCCTCAACCCGCTGCCGCGACCTTCTCCCCGGCGGGGAGAAGGCGAAAGACGCACACGCTCGCTCCGACATTGCGGAGCGGCGCAAAGATTAAGTCCCGCAAAACGTCCGAAACACCCGCTCATGGCTCATCGGCGGCTGCATATAGACAAAATTGTCCGGCCGCTCCTCGAAGGGCGTCGCAATTGCCGTCAGCATGGCGTGGAACGGTTCGAAATCATCGTCCTCAACCGCCGCCTCGATCAATTCCTCGATGCGGTGGTTGCGCGGGATGACGGCCGGATTGACTGATAACATTGCCCGGGACCGGTCGGCATCGGAAATATCTTCGCGACCGGCGCGTTCCCGCCACAGGGCCAGAAATTCATCCGCCCCGGCAATATCGATGAACATGCCGCGAAATGGCTCGGCATCGCCGTTTGCGGTGTGGGAAAGACGCCGGAAGGTCAAAGTATAATCCGCTTCCGATGCCTGCATCAGCCCAAGAAGCGCCTGTACAAGATCGATATCGCCCTCTTCCTCCAGCGTCAGGCCGAGTTTTTCGCGCATTCCGGCCAGCCAGCGCTTGGGAAAGGCAGCGGCGAAATCTGCCAGCATGGCGTTGGCGCGTTCGGCGGCCTTCTCCACCTCAGGGTCAAGAAGCGGCAACAGGCATTCCGCCAGCCTTGCAATGTTCCATTGGGCGATGCCCGGCTGGTTGTTGTAGGCGTAACGGCCCTGCGCATCGATGGAGGAAAACACCTTGTTGGGATGATATTCGTCGAGGAAGGCGCAGGGGCCGAAATCGATGGTTTCGCCAGAGACGGCCATATTGTCGGTGTTCATCACGCCATGGATGAAGCCTACCATCATCCAGCGGGCGATGAGGTCGCATTGCCTTTCAGCGATGCCGCGCAACAAAGCGAGGTAAGGATTGTCAGCGGTTTTCGCCTCTGGATAGTGGCGATCGATCACGTAATCCGCGAGGTTCCTGATCGCCTCGTCATCCTCGCGCGCGGCGAAGAACTGGAAAGTGCCGACGCGGATATGGCTTGCCGCGACGCGGGTGAAAACGCCGCCCGGCAGGCCCACTTCGCGCTGCACCCTTTCGCCGCTGAGGACCGCCGCCAAGGCCCGCGTGGCGGGAATGCCAAACGCATACATGGCTTCCGAGACAATATATTCCCGCAGCACCGGGCCGAGGGCGGCGCGGCCGTCTCCCCTGCGCGAAAACGGCGTCGGGCCGGAACCCTTCAACTGGATATCCCGCCGTTTGCCGTTTTTGTCGATCACTTCGCCGAGAAGAATGGCGCGGCCATCACCCAGCTGCGGCACGAAGCCGCCGAACTGATGGCCGGCATAGGCCATGGCCAGCGGCTCTGCCCCCTGCGGCACGACATTGCCGGAAAAGATCGCCGCCAGCCTTTCATCGTCGAGACTCGCGACATCGAGAAGAAGCTCGTCGGCAAGCCGGCGATTGAAGGCGATAAGACGCGGCGCCTTCACCGGCGTCGGCAGCACGGCGGCGCTGAACCGTTCGGGCAGGCGGGCATAGGAATTGTCGAATCTGATCACGGATAAACTCCCTGCTTTTGCCTTTATATGGGGCGGCAAGACCGCAGATGCGAGTGATAAATGCCGTCACACCGTGCCTATAGCGCCACTCATTGTATTTTGCGCAATGAACTTTCCAGCGCCATCATCGTTCCTATGCTTGACCCGCAGAATGCCGAAATGAAAGGAACAGCAATGAGCGTCGTTGAAACCGTGACGGAAGTATCGGAAAGCGCCATCCGCACCATTCACACCGATCTGCCCGTCAACGCCACCTTCCATGTCTGGCTGAAGGCGAAAAAACCGGCCGAACCGGGTGCTGTGTCCTTCTCCAACCAAAATGGAAAATTCGCTGAGGTTTCAAGCGTCAACACCGAAGAGTTCGGTTTTCGAATCTATCAGGTGTTCGGCGGCGGCCATGTGGAACTCAGCTACGACACCGTGACGACAGCCGTTTCCGTCATCTACTGGTTTACTGCTTCCGATGTGCTGGAAACCGGCATCACCGTCGTCCACAGCAAACCTGATAATGCCGCCCCCGAGTTGCCGGGCAGCTATCACTTTCGCCCGCCCTTCGGCTGGATGAACGATCCGAACGGGTTTGGCCGTTTCGAGGGCCGTCCGCATCTGTTCTACCAGCATTATTCGCACGGGCTGCGCTGGAACACCATGCATTGGGGCCATGCGGTCTCATCGGATTATCTGCGCTGGCGGCATCTGCCGATCTTCCTGTTCCCCTCCGAGGATCTGACGACGCGCCCGGACAAGCGCGGCGGGGCTTATTCCGGCTCAACCATTCCACTGGTCGAAGGCACCGGCATCCGGGTATTCTTCACCGAGCAGGTGCAGGACCGCATTCCCGAGCAGCAGATCCAGCTCACCGCCACCTCTTCCGATCTCATCATGGCCGGGCAGGCCGAAGTCATTCTCGCCCAACGCCCGGACGGACAGGGGCTGACGCCGGATTTCCGCGACCCTTACGTCTTTCGCGGCCCCGATGGATTGTGGAAAATGCTGCTCGGCAGCCAGAGCGATGGTGGCGGCGTCATTCTGCTTTACGAGACGCTGGACCCCACCGCCGCATCCGGCTGGACCTATGTCGGCAAGTTGTGGGTGGAAACGCGCTACAAGACTACGGCGATCGAATGCCCCTGCCTTTTGCCGCTCGACGGCCCGGCCAATGCCCGCTCCACCCGCTGGGTGCTGATCTACGGGCTGATGCATTCGGAAGACCCGGAGACAGGCCGCAAGAACCTGACCATGGCCGATGTCGGCTGGTTTGACGGCAAGGCCTTCACCAAGGAATCCGGTCAGGAACTGGATTTCGGCACCGATAATTACGCCTTTCAGGCGTTTCTGGATGGTGACAGCATTATCGGTATCGGCTGGCTCGCCAATTGGGCGGATGCCAGTCCCGAAATCGATTTCCCCACCTCCATGACGCTGCCGCGCCGGATTCACTATGCCAATGGCGAGCTTCTGACCCCGCCCATCGGCGCTGCGGAAAGCCTGCGCAGCCATATTCTCGACCGCACGCGGCTGGCGGCGGGTGAACGTGTCACATTCATCAACGGCGCAGTGGAAATTCTAATCGAGTTCGCCTCGCCCGGCGCGCCATTCGAGCTGGCGCTCGATCATCCGACGGTCACGCTTGGTCTCGTTTCCGATGAAACGGGCTTGTGGATCCGCCACGAGGACGGTCGCGATGGTCCTTCGCCGCATTATATCGCCAAGGGGGCACGGGCCTCACGTATCCGTATTTTTCTGGATTACGGCTCCATCGAAGTCTTTGCCAACCGTGGCCGCTATGTGGGGACAAAACGCATTGAGGGTTTCGAACCCGTGCGTTCGGCGCTGCTGAAAGCGGCCCCCGGCGCGGTGGTACACGCGACCAGCTGGGCGCTCAAACCCTGAGGAACCTTTTGGCGGACATGGCGGTTGATAGACCAGCAAAAGCCGAGCCTAACCCGCAAAAAGGAGCAACGGCATGACCAAAATCCGCGATACCCGCGATCCCATCCTGTTTCCGACCGAAGCCAATGAAAACAAGGCCGAGAAAAAACGCGCCGGCAAGGGCATCATCATCATTATCGGCGCAATCGCGATCATGTCCTTCGTCGTTTATCTGGCGGCGATCACCATCGCCGCCACGCAGTCTTAACCCCTCGCCTTGGCCGGAAACCGGTGCTCAGCCCCGTGCGCTTCGCAGCCCGCGGGCGGTCAGGAGCGCAACGAGCGACACGGCGGCACCCAGCCCGTAAAGATAGACCATCGGCATCATCACATCCGCACGCTCGATCTGCGCAACGAGATCGGTGGCGGCAGCGACGGTGCCGCTTGCACCCGCGCCGGCCGCCGCACCCAGCGTCGCGACCGTGGGAAGCAATGCGCCGGTCATCTTGCGCTCTTCCTCCGGAGCTGCCTCCATGGCGGCCTGACTGATGCCGGCCCAGGACATGCCGAAGGCAGACCCGATCAGGATTTGCCCCAGCAACATTTCGCCCCAGTTCCCGCTTGCCAGCCCCAGCCCCAGCAGCGCGCAGCCCGGCACCATCTGGTAAGGGCCGTAATGCAGGCAAAACTCCCTGAGACGAGCCGACCGCAAGCTGCCGATCAGCATCGCCACGAAGCTCCAGGCAAGCGGCATCGTCACCACAATGAAGCCGGCGAAGGTTGGCTCATAGTGCCAGAGATTAATGGCGACATAAGCGAGATAAACGCTGCCCAGCGCATGGGCATAGGACATCAGGAACAATACCCAGAAACCGGCGCCGAGCACCGTTTTCAGCTGGAAAGAATCCTTAGGGAACAGGCCGAAGGACGGCCGGATGCCCATTCGCAACGACGCCCACAACAGCGCAGCTCCTGCCAGCAGGGAGATCGCCCGCAGGCTCGCATCCTCAAAGGCGGAAGGCGCGGAGAAGGCCAATGCGCCGACAAGGCAGAGAACCAGAGGCACCATCGGTTTGCGCGTCGCTGCCACCGGTCGCTCGGCCGAAACGGCAACGGTCGTGTAGACCAGCAGAAGCACGATCAACGGCGCAGACAGCAGGAAGGTAGCGCGCCAGGACATGTGTTCGGTGGCGAAACCACCCGTCAGCGGGCCGATGAAGGAAGCGACCGCCCAGATCGCCGCCTCGATGGCAAAGACCTTCGGCAACAGGCCGGAGCGGAAACCGGCAGGTATGAGGCTGTAGCACACCGCCACGATCAGCCCATCGGCCAGCCCCTGCAACGCCCGGCCGACGACAACCCATAAAAAATCCCCGGCGATTGCCGAGAGGACCGAACCGAAGGAAAAGATCAGGCAGCACAGAAGCAAAACGGCGCGTGCGCCAAAACGCTCGCGAAACAGCACGGCGGTGACGCCACCCGCCACGGAACCAACGAAATAGAGACTATAGGCCCAGCTATAATAGGCAGCCCCGCCAATTTCGTTGACGGCAACGGGCAAGGCCGTCACCACCGCGAACTGGTTGAAGGCATGCAGGCCTATACCGGAGGAAATGACGGTCAGAAGCGAGAGGTTCGCCCCGCTCAGTAATTCGCCCCAGCCGTTTTTCTCCGTCATTTCCATACTCGTCAAAGCCGTATCCTTTCCGTTTTTGCGATACGGCGGACAAACTAAAACCTCAAGCACCATTGAGGTCAAGACGGCTTTTTCACGTAATCTGGTTTGAAGGAATTACCTGGCGGCAGGAACCCTGCGCCCGCCCGACCGTTTGCTGAAGAACCGACAGAAAGGATGTCGTCATGGACCGCAAGAAAATCATGCCGCTCAACGAAGACGCCATGGACGAGGATCTGCTCGACCTCGACGTCGATGCGCTTCCCGCCAAGGGCGAAATTCCGCAATCCATCGAGCAGGAACTCGAGGAGGAAGAGGCCGAGAACGAGGATGACCCCTATCAGGAAAGCGACGAGGCCCTTCCCGACGATGCCGAGGAACGGGTGATCAACCGCAATCCTTCGCGGGAAGGCGGGGCGTTCGACGAGGTTTAATCGGGGCTGCCAGAGCCTTATGCAAGGCGCTTGAGCATATGGCGCTGATGGTCCTGCCCGCCGAAGAAGACGGCAAGAATACGCACGGTCTTTTCGCCCTCATCGACATCGAAATAAAAAACTGCCTGATTTTTCGTTACCCGGCGAAGGCCGGGTAGCAATTCTGGTGTTAGCGTTCCCTGAAACGGCGCTTTGTGAAGAGCGTCCATATCCGCCTCAATCGATCCCACACGTCGTGCAGCCCGCGTGAATGCGGCCGGCAAAGCATCGCCAAGATCGAGATAGGACTGGACGAGATGGTCGAGAATGAGGCCGAGGTCCTTGTCCGTCTGTGTCGAACGCAGAACCCTAAAGGCCATAGCCGGCCTTTTTGGCCGCGATCATGGCCGCGGTTCTGTCCTTGCCATCCTCCACGGAGATGAACTCCCCCTGCCCGCGTTCAGCCAGCAAGTCGCGAAGCGCCGCGATTTCGGCGTCCTTTAGTTCGGATTCCTGTCGAAGCAATTCCAGCCCGCGCTGGACCACGGCGCTGAGGCTGGCATAACGCCCCTCCTCCACCAGCCGGCGGGCGAAGCTATCCTGCTGATCGGAAATGGATACTGATGCCTTGACGGACATTGCGGCACTCCCTTTGCATGTAGGGTTATGCTACTCAGTAGCACACCCTCCATATTCATTCCAGCAACAATGACTTTCACTTCACCCGTTCCGGCGAATAACCGGCATCGCGGATCGCCGCTTCAGCCGTTGAGGCGTCGCCCGCCACCGTGAGTTTGTGGGTGGCGAGATCGATGCTGACAGACGCGTCGGGCAGCACGTCGGCGAGAGCGCCGCGCAGGGTCTTTTCGCAATGGCCGCAGGTCATGTCCGAAACGAGGAAGGTGGTTGCACTCATGGTTTTTTCTCCTTTTGACCGGTAGCGATGTGGTCGCGCCGGCTGTCATTGCAGTTCAGTGGGTTCTTGCGGGCTTCCCGGCGTTCTTTTCAGAGCCGGCGAGATCATCGAGGATGGGGCAATCGGGCCGGTGGTCGCCGCCGCAGCAATGGGCGAGATGGGACAGGGTCTTCACCATGCTCTTCATTTCGGCGATCTTCTGCTCCAGATCGGCGATGTGGACGAGCGCGATTTCCTTCACCGCCGAACTCTCGCGGCTCTTGTCCTGCCAGAGTTTCAGCAGCGTCTCGGTTTCTTCCAGAGAGAAACCGAGCGTGCGCGCTCGCTTGATGAAGCGCAGATTGTGCACGTCCTGCTCGCCATAGACCCGGTAATTATTGCCGGTGCGGGCGGCGGGGGTGATGAGGCCGATCTGCTCGTAATAACGGATCATCTTGGCGGAAACGCCCGATGCTTCCGATGCCTGGCCGATATTCACGACGTCACCTCCCTGTGCGCAACCTTCGCCCGTTTCAACCGCAGCGCATTGGCAAGAACGAAGACGCTGGACAGCGCCATGGCGCCCGCGCCGATCATCGGCGACAGCGTGATGCCGAAGGCGGGATAAAGCACACCCGCCGCAACCGGTATCAGCGCCACGTTATAACCAAAGGCCCAGAACAGGTTTTCCTTGATGTTGCGCATGGTCGCCCGGCTCATCTCGATGGCATTGACCGCGCCGAGAAGATCGCCGCCAACCAGCACCACATCGGCGCTTTCGATGGCGACATCCGTGCCGGTGCCGACAGCGATGCCGATATCGGCTTCGGCCAGTGCCGGCGCATCATTGATGCCGTCACCGACGAAGGCCAGCACCCTGCCGCCGGCGCGCATCTCGTGGATCGCCTTCACCTTGCCTTCGGGCAGCACTTCCGCCACCACGCGGGAGATGCCGACCTGTCGGGCGATTGCGTTTGCCGTGCGTTCATTGTCGCCCGTCACCATCGCCACTTCGATACCCATCGCCTGCAGCGCCCGGATGGCGGTGACACTTGACGGTTTCAGCGGATCAGCGACGGCAATTGCGGCTGCCAGCCTGCCGTCGATGGCGGCATAAAGCGGCGTCTTGCCCTCGTCACCCAGCCTTGCGGCGGCTTCAGCGAAGATACCCACGGAATGGCCGAGTTTGGCCATGTAACGATCTGCGCCGACTTCGACCCTGCGGCCATTGACGGTGGCGGCTATGCCGTAACCCGTCACGCTTTCGAAGTTCTCGACGGTCGCAGGCTCGAGTCCTGCAGGGGTCGCAACCTTCTTTTCCTCCGCAGCCCGCACGATCGCTTCGGCAATCGGGTGTTCCGAACGGCCCTCGACGGCAGCGACCAGCGCCAAGACCTCGTTATCGGCAAACCCTTCCGCAACCACCAGATCGGTCAGTTCCGGGCGGCCCTTGGTGACAGTACCGGTCTTGTCGACCACGACGATCTGCGCCGAGCGCAGTTCCTGCAGGGCCTGTCCCTTGCGGAACAGCACGCCCAGCTCCGCCGCCCGGCCGGTGCCGACCATGATCGAGGTCGGCGTGGCAAGACCCATGGCGCAGGGGCAGGCAATGATGAGCACCGCCACCGCATTGACCAGCGCGAATGTATAGGCGGGCTCAGGGCCGAAAATCGCCCAGACGATGAAGGTCAGGACAGCGATTGCGATGACGACAGGCACGAACAGCGCGGTGACGCGGTCGACCAGCAACTGGATCGGCAGCTTCGAACCTTGCGCCTCCTCCACCATGCGGATGATCTGCGACAGCATGGTATCCGCGCCGACCTTGGTCGCCCTAAACTTGAAAGCGCCGGTCTTGTTGATGGTGCCGCCGACGACCGTTGCGCCGACCGTCTTTTCCACCGGCACGGGTTCGCCGGATATCATCGATTCATCGACATAGGACGAGCCTTCGACGACTTCGCCATCCACCGCCAGCCTTTCACCGGGACGGATGACGATGATATCGCCCGTCACCAGATCGTCAGGGGAAATATCGATGGTCGCACCGTCGCGCTCCACCCGGGCGGTTTTCGCCTGCAGGCTCATCAGTTTGCGGATGGCGTCTCCCGTGCGGCCGCTGGCGCGGGCTTCGAGAAGCCGCCCGGTGAGGATCAGAGTTACGATAACGGTGGCCGCTTCATAGTAGACGAACTGCGCCTCTGCCGGCAGCAGATCGGGTGCGAAGGTCGCCACGACCGAATAGAGATAGGCCGCCGTGACACCCAGCGCCACCAGCGAGTTCATTTCCGGCGCGCCGCGCAAAAGTGCTGGAAAACCGGTCTTGAGGAAGCGCAGGCCCGGCCCGAAAATCACCGCCGTCGCCAGCACGAAATAGATGTAATAAAGGTTCTGCGTATCGATGATCCCCATCAGCCAGTGATGCATCGGCTCATAGAGATGGCCGCCCATTTCCAGCACGAAAAGCGGCGCGGTCAGGATGGCGGCAATCGTCAGGTCGCGTTTCAGCGCGCCCTCCTCACCGGCATGTTGCATGTGGTCATGGCCGCCACTTTCGCCGGCCGCCGCCATCTCGTTGTGGCCCTGATGATGTCCATGGTGCTGGCTGTGGTCTTGATGGGCGGAATGATCGTGCGGCTTGCGTGTCGTCAGCGCAAAGCCGGCGAGCTTTGCCGTTTCCACCAGCGCATCCCGCTCACGTCGGCCGCCGATGGTTTCCACCGCGACCTTTCCGGCCGCAACGTCCACCTTCACATCGACGGTGGTGGCGACGGCGTCCAGAACGGCCTTCAACCGCGCGGCATCCGCGTCATTGCGCAGACCCTCGACGGCAAATTCATGCCGGTCCGGCGCGATATCGTAACCCACCTTCTTGATGGCGGCGCCAAGCGTCCTGGCCGAAAATCCTTCGGCCGGCTCCACGGTGAGCTTCTTTGTTGCGAAGTTCACCGAGCTTGAGGCGACGCCCGGCACCTTGGCCGCGGCCGTTTCCACCCGCCGCACGCATGACGCGCAGGTCATGCCTTCCACGGGAATGGAAACCGGTTGGTTCGAATGGGCGTGTCTGACTGTCTCGTTCATGGGAAATCCCCTTTCGAGACCCTATGTAGGGCTTCCCATGATGGGAAGGTCAAGGTATGGGCAAGCTTTTTGTTGAACACACAATCGTGAGCACAGAAAACAGCCATAAAAGCAGGAATTTCCGCCGTTTACCTTTGCTGTCGGGTAACCGCGCGGTCGCCTCTCAGGCCGCCACGCGTCTGGCGAGATAAACCGTCGCCCCACCGCATTGCGGGTCATTGACGATGTGATCGAGAAGCCGGAACCCGTTTGCGGCGAGCAGTCTCTCATAATCTTCGCGCGCAAGGCTGGCGTGATAAAGCGGCTTGCCATGGAACGTGCCAATCGCTTCGCCATGGCCTGGCCCGGCGGTGAACATCAATGCAGCACCGTCATTGGCGTGCTGGCGGAAAATGCCGAACATCAGGCGTTGATCTTCGGGCTTCAGGTGGAAAAAACTGTGCCAGGCAATCAAACCGTCAAAACGGCGACCGAGAGCCAGCTCGCGCATATCGGCAACCGCCCAGAGATTTTCCGGAAACCGGTTGCGACAAAGTTCGATCAGCGGCAGGGACGCGTCGATGCCCGTGACGTCATAGCCATTGGCGATGAAATAGCCGGCAATCGGTTCACCGGAACCGCAGCCGATATCGAGAATGGGACCGCCATCAGGCAAAAGCGAGGTGAACCTGTCCAGCCATGGTTTTTCGGCAAGGGACCGGCCGCGCTCCTTGTCGAAATCAGCGCCGTGTTCGGTATAGAGCCCGATGACATCGCGGGAGGCGTTCGACATTTCCTGATGTCCTTTCCCGGGTTCAAGGCATTCCGCCCCTGACGTTACCTGTGCATCGAATATTGAAAATGATGCTCATTTGAGCTACATACGACATTATCAAAAGGAGGTCGAGCATGACCGCAAATGCTTATGTTAGAGCGCGTATCGATCAGGCGATCAAGGACGATGCGACCGCTGTGCTTGACAGTCTGGGGCTGACCGTTTCCGATGTCATGCGCATGATGCTGACGCGGATCGCCCGCGAAAAAGCCCTGCCCATCGAACTGACGCGACCCAATGCCGAAACGCTTGCCGCTATCGAGGAAGCACGCGCTCTCGCGGCGGCGAGGCGTCCCCGCTTCGAAACAACGGAAGCTATGCTCACCGCCCTTGACGGCGACAAGCGGTGACAGACGGAAAAGGCCGTGAAAAGCCGGCCGCATCAAAGCGGACGACGTTGCCGCGCAGTTCAGATTTCACCCGGCAATTTCTTAAAGACTGGCAGCGTCTGAAGAATTCCGGGCGCTACGATATGGAGAAACTGAAGAAGATCATGCTTCTCCTCGTCGCCAATGAGGGGCCGTTACCGCCACAGTTTCATGACCATGAATTGACCGGAGAATGGCGCGATCATCGCGAATGCCATGTCGGCGGCGACTTTCTGTTGATCTACATCCTTGATGAGAAGCAGAATCTCGTCGTTTTTACGCGCACCGGAACGCACGCCGAGCTTTTCAGATAAAGGCGTAATCCAAACCGGACGATCCTTCTACCGATGCACCGCCAGCCGCGGAATATCACGCAAAAAGGCGTCGCGTACGGCGGGGCCGAGCGGTTCGTTGGATGGTTTGTCGGAAACGCGCAGCCTTGCGAAGACGATGTGCTGGCCTTCCCGCTCCGCCCAGCCGACGAACCAGCCGAAAGGACGGTTACGGTCGGGGTTGCCCTTTTCATCGCGCATATAGCCGGTGCCGGTCTTGCCATGCACGGCCCAGCTTTCCGGCGCATCGAACGTTGGAACGATCGCCCGGGTCTTTGCCTGCGCATCACGGGAAAAAGGCAGGTTGCCGGCCAGCAGACGGCGGATGAAGCCGACCTGCTCCACCGGTGAGATGGTCAGCGACGAACCGAGCCAGGAATGGGTCAGCCCGTTATTCTTGCCCGGTTCGCCGGAAACATCGGCATTGCCATAACCGAGACGCTTTACATAGGCGGCAAATTTTTCCGGGCCGAGACGGCGGGTGACTTCGCGCGAGTACCATAGCACCGAATCCTGCTCCCATATGGTGGGATCAACCGTCTTGCGGTCCGAAGCGCGGGCCTCCGTGCCGGGTTTCCAGTCCCAGGCGGGCGACTTTTCATCCTGAAGGATGCCGGCATCGTAGCCGATCAGCGCCAGCGGCACCTTGAAGGTTGAGGCCGGTGCCACGCGCTGGTCGCAGGCGCCCTGCTGGTTGATGACCGCCCCCGTCTCGATGGAGGTGACCAGCGTGCATTCAAACGCCTGCGGCTGTTGCTGGGCGGAAGCGGAAAGCGGCAGGAAGCCCGGAAGGGCAAGGCACGAAAGAACGATGGCGGGCAGCCGGTAGCGCATGCGTTTTGATGTCCCTCGTCCGCATTTTGCGGATCATTTGCCTGAATGGTGAGAGCGGTCTAGGTGACTGATGGGGCAGGAATAGGACCAAAACGAAAATTGACGTCTTCCGTCAAGTCCGTTCCTTTTCGCCTGCCCTCTCACCCACCGTCAGGGGCCAATCGACCACATAATCCTCGAAGTCGTCAACATCCACATCGGCCTCGCTGACGGTTCTGCCACGTGCCGAAATGCCGGCCTGATGCACCGTGTCCGTGTCGCCGGAGACGAGATAGTGCCACCAGTACAGATCCTTGCCGTCACGCACCAGCGCATAGGCGCAGGTGGGCGGCAGCCAGCCGATCTCATGCACCTTCTTCAGGTCAAGCTGGATACAGTCCGGCACGGTGGCGCGGCGATTTTCATAGTCGGAGCATCGACAGCTTTCACCGTCAAGCAGCACACAGCGGACCGAGGTGAACACCACTTCGCCGGTGTCCCAGTCTTCCAGCTTGTTGAGACAGCACAGGCCGCAGCCGTCGCACAGGCTTTCCCATTCCTCGCCGGTCATCTCGGTGAGCGATTTGGTTTTCCAGAACGGCGCGTCATTCATCGTTAACATTTCCGTTTCATTTTGATCTCTTGGACGGGAGTGTTTAACCGGTCCCTAATCCTTTATATCGTATCGCCAAGGGCTGGTTTGTACGATATTTTAGCATATTGGCGGCGGCTGAGGGTCATTGGCCCGCAAGAAGTCGCCACGTCAAGCAATTCCGACATAACCATGCCACGCTTTTGCGTCGGGAATGGGTTGGAAGAGGAATATCAGGCAGGCATATCGACGGGCCGCGTTGCGTTGAACAGGAAAACATCGCCAGGTGCAGGAAGAAAAAGACGATAAAAACGGCCGCAAAAAGCGGCATATCCTGCTCCGGATCGATAGCTTCATCGATAGCGGCCTGTGGACGGCTGCGGCACGGTTAGTGGATTTCTGGGAAGACGTCACCATCGCCTCGCGCAAACTGCATGTGCGCGGCTGGAAGAAACTTGTCGTCAACCTGACCTGTGATGCGCTGACCTTCGGAACGGCAGGTGCAGTCGTGCTTCTGGCGCTGGCGATGCCCGCTTTCGAAGAGACAAAGAAGGACTGGCGTTATCGCGGCGATTTCGCCGTCACCTTCCTTGACCGTTACGGCAACACCATCGGCCATCGCGGCATCATTCATGAAGACAGCGTGCCGATCGACCAGATGCCTGATCATTTCATCAAGGCGGTTCTGGCGACCGAGGACCGGCGTTTCTTCGACCATTTCGGTATCGACTTCATCGGCCTTGCCCGCGCCATGAGCGAAAATGCCCGCGCCGGCGGTGTGGTGCAGGGCGGCTCGACGCTGACGCAGCAGCTCGCCAAGAACCTGTTTCTCACCAATGAGCGCTCGTTGGAGCGCAAGATCAAGGAAGCCTTCCTCGCGCTCTGGCTTGAGAGCAACATGTCGAAGAAGGAAATCCTCAGCCTTTATCTCGACCGCGCCTATATGGGCGGCGGCACCTTTGGTGCTGCGGCCGCGGCGCAGTTTTATTTCGGCAAGAACCTGACCGACGTGACGCTTTCGGAATCCGCCATTCTGGCCGGCCTGTTCAAGGCGCCGGCCAAATATGCGCCGCATGTCAACCTGCCGGCGGCCCGCGCCCGCGCCAATACCGTGCTTTCCAACCTGGTGCAGAGCGGGCTGATGACCGAGGGCCAGGTGATCGGCGCGCGGCGCAACCCGGCCACCGTCATTGACCGCGCCGATGTGAAGGCGCCGGATTATTTCCTCGACTGGGCCTTCGACGAGGTCCAGCGGCTGGCCGCCGAAGGCAAATTTAGGGATCACACCGTCGTTGTGCGCACCACCATCGATACCGGCCTGCAGCAGGCGGCGGAACAGGCGATGGAAATGGAACTGCGTGAATATGGCGAGGGCTACCGCGTCAAGCAGGGCGCAATGGTGATGATTGAAAACGGCGGCGGCGTGCGCGCCATGGTCGGCGGCCGCGACTATGGCGAAAGCCAGTTCAACCGCGCCACGGCGGCGCTGCGCCAGCCCGGCTCTTCCTTCAAGGTCTATACTTACTCGGCCGCGATGGAAAAGGGCATGAAGCCGGACACGCTGATTTCCGATGCGCCGGTGACATGGCGCGGGTGGTCGCCGCAAAATTATGGCCGTTCTTATGCCGGCAGGGTAACGCTGCAGATGGCGCTCGCCAAATCCTACAATACCGTGCCTGTGCGGCTCGCCAAGGACGTGCTCGGCACGCAGGTGATTGTCGATACCGCCAAGGCCATGGGCGTCGCTACGCCCTTGCGCAGCGACAAGACCATTCCGCTCGGCACTTCGGAAGTCACCGTTCTCGATCAGGCCACAGCCTATGCCGTATTCCCGGCCGATGGCATGCAGTCGCGCCGTCACGGCATCGAGCAGGTGATGGATTACGAGGGCAACGTTCTCTACGATTTCAGCCATGACGAGCCGCCCGCCAAGCGGGTGCTCTCCGAGGACGCCAATTCCAAGATGAACCAGATGCTGGTGACCATCCCGGTGATGGGCACGGCCCGGCGCGGGGCGCTGGATAACGGCATCGTCTCCGGCGGCAAGACCGGCACCTCGCAGGCCTATCGCGACGCCTGGTATGTGGGTTTTACCGGCAACTACACGACGGCTGTCTGGTTCGGCAATGACGAGTTCACGCCGATGAACAACATGACCGGCGGCGCGCTTCCCGCCATGACCTACAAGCGGCTGATGGACTACGCCCATCAGGGCATGGAACTGCGCCCGATCCCCGGCATCCAGAACCCGCTGCCGACGGGCGCGCGCCCGCAACCCTCGGCGCAAGTCGCATCCGCCAGCACGCCCGCCATGCCGGCGCTCACCCGCCCGCGTTCGCTCTCGGCCGAGGCGACACGTGTCATCCGCTCCATCGCCAAGAAGATGAAGGATGCTTCGGCCCTGAGCGTGACGACGCAGAAGGTGGCGGATGCGTCGCTGCGGGAAGGCGTGGGCGAGGCTGGGCGGCGTTAGGATGTCCGGATACCGGGTTATGCACTGCGCGACCTTCAGACCGGCTGATTGGCTGGATCGCTTTCAATCATAGGCTGTATATTGCACCAAGAGGATGGCGTCGGCGCATTTGCTTGAGAAAAATAACTCAAGCATAAATCGACGGCCTACAGGTTAATTTACATTGCGCGCGACCAAAAATATTCTCGCACCGGAGAATAAGAACACGAAATCGTCTTTCTACACTTCAAGATTGAATAGACCATTCCGACCAATTCATGTCTAAGTGAATGCGGTTATTTCTGTCTGGTCACAAAGCGATCCCGGAGGACGGCATGAACGATGCGGGAAATGCAAGGCGGGCGGTGGCGGCCGTTCTTGCTGCTGGCCTTGGGCTTGCACCCCATGCGGCCCGTGCGCAGGATCCCATGCTCCTGATCGACGAGCCGGGCTTCGAATTGCGCCTGCATTTTCAGGCCGGCGTGAACGCCGTGGCCGAACAGAACCTGTTCTGGAACTTCGCCGATACTTTCGCTCCGTCGGCCGGCTTCGATAGCGACACGCGCTGGCTTGAGGGCTACCTGATGCCCGGCCTCGGTTTCACCGCCGATGCCGGCGAGCGGCTCCAGATCTATGGAAAGATTTCCGCCGTTGCCTCCGGCACGCTTGGCACTGATGCCTTCGATGCCGGCGGCACGGGCGCCATCACACTTGAAGACGGCTATCTCGGCCTGCGCTCCAGAGCTGAAACCGGCCCCTTCTTCGATATTTCCCTCGGACCGCGTCCGTTCCAGACCGGCACAGGCATGCTGATCGCCAATGGCGGTTCGAGCGGTTTCGAGCGCGGCGCCCTGAAACTTGGGCCGAGAAAAGCATGGGAACAGGCCGCCATCCTCCGGTTCGGCAAGGATGACCTGACGGCGACGGCCTTTTTCATCGACGCGAATGAATTATCCGACAAGGACAGCGGAACGAAGATCGTGGGAGCGGATCTGCGTTATGAACCGCAGGAGGGCCGATATGCCGGCGTTACATTCGGCCATGTTCCGGAATCCGGCTCGCCCTACCCCCGGACCGCGGCTGGCGGCATCGGCGCGCCTGTCATCATGCCGGGTGCGCGCGAGGGATTGAGTTTCATCAACGCCTATACCCGCACCAATCCGTTCGATGCGCCGCTGCCGGGATTTTTCATCGGTGGCGATATCGCCTATCAGTGGAACCCCGATATCGACCTCAGGGCCTGGGGCGGCCGCGCCCAGGTCGGTTATGCGTTCGAAGAGGTTTCGTGGACGCCGACCATCGCCTACAGCTACCAGACCTTCTCCGGCGACGATCCTTCGACCTCGCGTCTGGAACGCTTCGACCCGCTCTATTACGAAGGCAATCCGAGCGCATGGTCGACGGGTACGAAATCTTCCATGATGTTTCTGAATTCGAACGTCAATGCACATCAGATCAGCCTGCAGGTGAAACCGACGCAGGCCGACACGTGGACGCTGCGCTACGCGCATATCCGCGCCAATGAGCTGAACAGCCCGATCCAGTTCGGCCAGGGCACACGCCTCGACAACATAGACGGCACGCCCACCCCGGTTGCCGGCGTGGGCGACCACCATCTCGCCGATGATATCTATCTGGAATATTCGCGCGTTATCAATCCCAACACCTATCTCACGGCGGGCGTCAGCATTTCCTTTCCCGGCAAGGGCATGAATTCCCTGACCGCGGACAATTCGCCGAACTGGCTTGGAGGCTTCGTCAATGTCATCGTCAATTTCTAAAACCCTGTCGATCGTTCTTGCGGCCATGCTGCCCGTTCTGGCCTACCCTTACGCCGCGTCCAGCCAGAACGCCACGCCGCTTTCGGCCGAGCAGTCAGACCCGACCAAACTCGGCTGGATGCAGGGCTTTCCGCCACCGGAAGAGAAAATCATCCGCTTCTCGGACAGCGACTATTTCAACTTTCCGAAATCGCGCTGGACGGTCTGCCATTTCCGTCAGTTGATGCCAACGGTCAATGTGAGCCGCGGCCTCGGCGCACCCGCAACGCTCGAGCGCAAGCTCGATCCCGCCATCGATGCCGTGACGTACCGGCCGACCGGCGCAGACCGGGACATGAGCTGGCAACAATCGCTGTCGGCCAATTATACCGACGGCATCGTCGTGCTGCACAAGGGTGTGCTTGTCTATGAGCGCTATTCCGGTTGCCTCAACGATGCGGGGCAACATGGCGCCATGTCAGTGACGAAGTCGCTGACCGGGCTTCTGGGCGAGATGCTGGTTGCCGAAGGTACACTGGACGAGAATGCCAAGGTCGCGACCGTCGTTCCCGAACTTGAAAAAAGCGCCTTCGGCGATGCGACGATCCGGCAGGTGCTCGATATGACGACGGGCCTGCGTTACAGCGAGGACTATGCCGATCCCAATGCCGATGTGTGGACCTATTCGGCGGCCGGCAACCCTCTTCCCAAGCCCGAGGGTTATGAAGGGCCGCGCAGCTATTTCGATTATCTGAAGACGGTGGTGAAACAGGGGGAACACGGTTCCGCCTTCGGCTACAAGACGATCAACAGCGATGCGCTCGGCTGGATCATCGCCCGCGTCTCGGGAAAATCGGTGGCAGAGCTGCTCTCGGAACGGATCTGGAGCCGGATGGGTGCCGAACAGGACGCCTATTACACCGTCGATTCCACCGGCACGCCGTTTGCCGGCGGCGGGCTGAATGCCGGATTGCGCGACATGGCGCGTATCGGCCAGTTGCTGCTCGATGGGGGCGTTGTGGATGGCCAGCGTCTCATTCCGCAGAAGGCGATCGACAATATCCGCAACGGCGGAGACAAGGCGGCTTTTGCGAAGGGCGGTTATCCGGCGCTGCAGGGCTGGAGCTATCGTGCCATGTGGTGGGTCACCCACAATGCCAACGGCGCGTTCATGGCGCGTGGCGTGCACGGCCAGGCAATCTATGTCGATCCCGCAGCCGAAATGGTCATCGCCCGCTTTTCCTCGCATCCCGTCGCCGGCAATGCCGCCAACGACGCGACATCGCTGCCTGCTTATGAGGCCGTGGCGCGTCATTTGATGACACGGGTGGGGACGCCGTGAGGGCACCGAGGTGAAGTCGGGGTGCATCGCCTGAAGATTTCTGCCGGAGTGTGTGACTCACCCCCCTCTGTCCTGCCGGACATCTCCCCCACAAGGAGGGAGATCGAACCGAGGCTATGTCTCGCCCATCTCAACGCTTGAGATTGAAGTAGCGGTAGAGCGTCTTGCCGATCTCCCTCTTTGTGGGGGAGATGTCCGGCAGGACAGAGGGGGGTGAGCCACACACTCCACGCTCCCCTTTTCCCACGATGCTTCACACCAATAACGCCGCCCGTGCCGTTTCCACCACATTGGCGGTGAGCGCCGCCAGACGGTCGGCGGCCAAACGATTGACCTGCCAGTAAAGCGGGATATCGAATGATGTGCCGGGAATAAGTTCCACCAGCCGCCCTTCCCTCAAATGCTCCGCCACCAACTGCACCGGATTGAGCCCCCAGCCCATGCCGGCAAGGCTTGCCTTCACGAAACCATCGGTCGAGGGCAGCCAGTGGGTGGGATAGGAGACGTCTTCTCCCAGCGCCTGCCTGATCCAGCTCGCCTGCAGCCTGTCCTTCTGGTTGAAGGTCAGTCCCGGTGCGCGGGCAAGGGCTGAGGGCGTGACGCCATCGGCGAAATGGCGGGTCATGAAATCCGGGCTGGCGGTAGCGTGATATCTAAGTACGCCGAGTGGCGTTACTCGGCAGCCCTGCACGGGCTTGGCATGGGCGGTGACGGCGGCAAGCACCCTGCCCCCGCGCAGCCATTCCACCGTGTGATCCTGATCATCCACCGCGATATTGACGAGATAGTCGTTGCTGCCGGTGAATTTCGAAACCGCATCGAGAAACCATGTACCGAGGCTATCAGCATTGGTGGCGATGTTGAGCGTCACACGCTCCTGTACCGATCCCGCCTCTGCAAGCGCCGGAAGCTGGCGGAACAATTCGCTTTCCAGCATGCCGACATGGTCCATATGCCGGCAGAGCCACTCGCCCTTTTCCGTCGCAACGCAAGGGTTGCCGCGCACGATCAACACCACGCCCAGCCGCTCCTCCAGCTGTTTGATACGCTGCGAGACGGCTGATGGCGTGACGAAGAGCAGCTGCGCCGCCTTTTCGAAACTGCCGGTCTGGGCAACGAGCGCCACGGCCCGCATGGAGGGATAGTCTAGCATTAGCCACACTTATCTAGGTTGAGTTTATTTAACTGGATTAAACCATCCCACCTCAATATCCAAGTACTCGGTCCGCAGGCGACGGCTTGCGCCATTCCGCATGGACAGAGACAAGAGGCTTCCGACGCGCATGGATATACAAATCTTCTTCACCGGCCTGACGATGGGTCTGAGCCTCATCGTCGCCATCGGCGCGCAGAATGCTTTTGTTCTGAAACAGGGGCTGGCGCGCTCGCATGTGTTCGCGGTCTGCGCCACCTGCGCCATTGCCGATGCGCTGCTGATCACCGTCGGCGTCTTCGGTTTTCAGCGGATCAGCGCCGTCATGCCGGCGCTTGATCCCATCATGCGTTATGCCGGGGCTGCCTTCCTTATCTGGTATGGCGCCAAAAGCCTGCATTCGGCGCTGCGTTCATCCGAAGCGCTGTCGGTGGCTGAGCGGCAGGAGGCGAGCCTGTGGCAGACGCTGGCCATTTGTCTGGCGCTCACCTTTCTCAATCCGCATGTCTATCTCGATACCGTCGTGCTGCTCGGCACCATCTCCACGCAATTTCCCGGCTTCGAAAAGACCTTTGCGGCGGGTGCGGCCACCGGTTCGGTGCTGTTCTTCTTTTCGCTGGGATATGGCGCGCGCTGGCTGCGACCGGTCTTCGAAAAACCTTCCGCCTGGCGCATTCTCGAAGGCGTCATCGCGGTTACCATGTGGGCCATCGCCTTCAAGCTGGTCATGGGTGCGTGAGAACCGGAATTCGCAATTCCCCTCATTTTCACAAAGACTAAACAAAGGGCACCATTTTCCAAACGGGGAATCAGTGATAGTTCTCGACCTGTTCAAAAACGGGAAAACAGCGTGTTCCGAGTTCCATTCCTTGTCGGCATTGCCCTTCTGATCGCCTTTGGCGGCGGTATTGCCGTAACGCTCGCAGCACTTGAGGCGACGTCCGGTTTCGGATCGATCCGCATCGGTTCCTGGGACGCGTTTCCCGAAGCACAGACAATCGAGGCTGACCCTTACGCCAAATCGCACCGCGCCGATGCCGGCAGGCTGCTTTATGGCACGACCGAGGGGCTGGCCTTTACCGCCTCCGTCGACAGCGATGGCCAGCGGCTCAGTGGCGAATGCCGTTACCGGCTGGCCGGCGCCGTGCCACCTTCGCGGTTCTGGACGCTTTATACCGCCGATCAGCAGGGCAATGTGCTGGCGGAAGATGCCGGGCGGCCGTTTGCGCTGAATTCCCGCACGCTTCTGCGCAGTGCGGATGGCGGCATCGACATCACCATCGCTCCCGACGCCCAGGCCTATAACTGGCTGGCGGTGCCGCAGGGCCAGACATTCAAGCTGGTGATGACGCTGCTCGATACGCCGGTCGCCGGCAGTTCCGGCCTGATCGATATCGCCATGCCGCAAATCCGCAAGCTGGGGTGTGGCAATGCTTAGGGTCCTGCTCGCCATCCTCACCGGCCTCGTCGCCGCCGCCGTGCTGCACGTCATCATTCTTCTGGCGATACCGCATTTCAGCAATCGCGATGCCTATACCCGCGCGGTGGCGGAAGGAAAGCCGCATCTGTTTCATCTGCTCGAAGAGACGACCGAGAAGAAGACGCTTGGCAGCGGTGATCCCTTCATGCGGGTCGCGGTCTGTACTTTTAATATCGAAGAAAAACCCGTCCGGCTCACCGCACTTGGCGCCGTGCCTTTCTGGTCGGTCGCGGTTTACGACAGGGCCTCGAACGAGGTGTTCAGCATGAACGACCGCACGTCTGCTGGCGGGGTGATGGATATTCTGGTCGCCGATGCGGTGCAGATAGCCGCCATTCGCAAGGCGCAGCCGCCATCGCTCTCACAGGCCATTCTGGCGGAATCGGATCAGACGGAAGGATATGTGGTGTTGCGGACCCTGGTGCCGCAGCCAAGCTTCGGGGAAGAAGCCGAACGTTTCCTGAACGAAGCGAAATGCCAGCCGACGCCGTGGAAATAACGCCGGTCTTTTACATATAATCAGGATTTCAGAGCCGTTTCCGGTGCGGATTTGCCCTTGCGCACGACCTTGCCAGCGGGCTCGGTTTCGCGCTTCTCATAACGTACGCCGGTAAACAGCACCACCTTTGCGGGGCCAATCACCTTGGCCGCGATGCCGGCGGGGCGCAGGCTTCGTCGGGCGTCGCCGATTGGAATAATGTCTGCCATGCTTCTCTCCTCTTCGGGAGTCAATGTTGCCTATGGGAACCGCGCAAGCCTCGTCTTGCGTCGGGAATTTCATCACCATCACATTGCGCATAATCCAGCCCACAGGCTGGTTTTCGCATGTCCCTAAACCGCATAAGGTTTTAGCGCGGGACTATGCGGACATTCAGGCATTTCGCGGCCATTTTGGCTTTTATTCCGAACGTCAGAATAACATGGAATCCTAATACTGCCCATGAAATTACAAACAGACAGAGGTTAATGATCCGTTAACCCTAATCGCTGGACGCCAATTTATCGCCGAAAGGGCCGCACCCGTTGAAAACAAAGGCGATGCGGCAAAGTTCCATGACATTTTTTCCGTCATGAAGGTTTTAAAATTTCCTTGTTGATAGAGGCAGAATATCTCTTGCCACCCCCCATAGTTAACAGGACGTCAACGGATTTGCTCTAATTTGAGCCGATATTGTGTTTGCGTTTGTTGGGTAGTGCGTTGACCGACCGGTTTCGAGAACTTGAGAGGCCAAGAGCCATTAGGAAGAAAGATGTGGTGCTTATGGCCACGGTGACGAATTTCGAGTCTGTGTCCCATCCGTCAAAAACGGACCTCCGGCAATTCGCCGAGCTTTTCATGCCGCTTTTTAATGCCTCCACCGAGGAAGCCAAGCGCGAAGCGATCGCCGCGCTGTCGCAGCATCCGAGCGTGCCTTCGGCTGTCGCCTTCTTCATCGCCTGCCAGCCGATTTCGCTTGCTGCCCCCTTCCTTATCTCCTCGAAGTGCCTCACTGACGAGACGCTGATCACCATTGCGCGCACGCAGGGTGCCGCGCATGCCCGCGCCATCGTACGTCGCGACGACCTCTCCCCCACCGTCATCGATGCGCTGGTTGGCCTGCGGCATGCCGAAGATCTGAAGCGGCCGGATGAGCCGACGACTGCCGCCGAACCGCAGGTGGCAGCCGCAGCCGAACCGGAAGTGGCGGACGTGGCCATCCCTGAGACCACGGCGAAAATTGACGCCGCATCCGCGCTCGAAGAGGAAATGCGTCAGCGGATCAAGCAGATGGCGCATCATCTCAACCGCCCGGAAAGTGACGTGCTTGGCCTGCGCCGCCTGAGCGACGTGCAGGAAGCCCTGCTCGTGCGTTTCGCCCGTGAACGCAATGCACGGCAGTTTGCCATTGCGCTATCGGATTCGCTGTCATCCAGCTACTGGCTGTCGGAACGCATCATGCTCGATATTTCCGGCGCGCAGCTTGCGACCACGCTTACCGGGCTTGGCATGGAGTTTTCCGAAGCCGCCTTCGTCTTGCAATGCTTCTATCCGCATCTGGCCGCCACAGAGGGCGACATGAGCCGCGCCGAGGCCCTGCTCGACCGTCTCGACATCGTGGAGTCCGAAGAGCGGGTGGAAAGCTGGCGACGGGCGGATAGCTATACGCATGGCCGCGAGCGGCCGAGCCGTATTACCGTCGTTCCCCGCAAAACCGGGACGTGAAGGGGTAAACGGCCTTTGGCCGTCTAAGCCGGTGGCTGGTCCACCAGCGTCAACAAAGTGCCGATCTCATCCGTCTCGATCTCCACGATCCACAGATCGCTGTCGAAGCGCCGTTCCTTCTCCAGTAGGGCGGTGCTTTCCTCAGCCTCCGCACCGGCAAGGCGCGTTTCAAAACGGCGCTCGGCGCGGATTTCCTCGTCATCGGCGAAGCTTTGCGGCGCCGGTCCATAGAGGTTTTCACGGCCGTCGCGCAGGCGCTGGCGGATGAAGATCGCACCCGCCTCCTCCGCACCCTTCTTTTCGATGGCAGCAAATCCGCCGGCGGCGAAAACGCGGCGGATGAGGGCGGAGACGAAGATTTCGGATTTGAGGCGCATTGGTGGTGCTTTCGGTGGAAAGAGTGGGACGTGCTCTCGATGTTGGATTTGTCAACGGATTGAGGTGCGTGGGGTTTACCCCCCTCTGCTCTGCCGGGTATCTCCCCCTCAAGGGGGGAGATCGGCAAGACGCTCTACCGCCACTTCATTTTCAAGCTTTGCGATGGGCGAGATCTCGCCGCAGATCGATCTCCCCCCTTGAGGGGGAGATACCCGGCAGGGCAGAGGGGAGTGAGCCACACCCACTCCGGCCCGCCATCAACGAACCTCCTGAGGCTAAAACCTCAAAGCGCCCCGATCGACTTCAGTTTCTTCAGCACCACTTCGCTCGGCTCACCGGTTTCCGGCAGGCGATAGTGTTTTTCAAAAGCACGGATGGCGTTGCGGGTCTGCTGGCCGGCCACGCCGTCCACCTTCACGTCGGCATAGGCGATATTGATCAACCCCTGCTGAATCTTGGCAATCAGCGCGCTGCTTGCCGGCTTGGCAGCGGCAGTCGCGCTGTTGAGCGACACCGGCTCGGCCTTGGGGCGCGGCGCTTCCGCCTTGCGGATGGCGGCTGCGACCGGGTCGATTTCAACTCCGCCGCCGGTGTTGGTGTCGGACGGCCGGTCCTTTGGAATTGCCGCAACGGTGGCGCCGTCGATCCTGAGGGCTGCAAGCACCCGGGTCGTCGGCTCGCCGGTCTGTTCCATGCCAAGGGTTTCTTCGAAGAACATGATGGCGGCGGCGGTCTTCGGCCCCATGCGGCCATCCGCGTCGCCTTCGTAAAGCCCGCGTTTTTTGAGTTCGCCCTGAATATCGGCAACGATCTGCTGCGGTTTCTGGCTTTCGGCTGGCGGCAACGCCGCAGTCTCGGCGGCCGGTGGCTGCGTCGCTTCCGTCTCGGCCGGCCGCTCTATGCGAAAGGTGGTGACGTTGCCGTGGGTGCCTAGCGGCTCTGCGGGGCGATAACCGGCGATCCCGTTCGGGTTTTCCGCATCACGCGTGCGCAGGAAGGGAGACGGGTGAATGCCCGGCTGGTACCAGAGCGCATTGGCCGCAACGAAACCGAAGACGACCGCGAAGGCACCGCAGCCGCCAACCAGTTTCGGATGGCGCAGGACTTCGCGCCCGATGGCCGCAACCACCAAGGAAACAAACCCGGCGCCAATCTGGGCCGTTGTTTTCTTAGGCGATTTTCGCTTTCGCGGGGCCATCGTCACCATCCTTCTTCATAATCGCAGCCATTTCGCCGAGTTGACGGATGCGCGGCGGAAATTCCACCATGCATTCAGTTTCAGCGTCTTCGCCACCCGCCATGCCGGAACCATCGGCAGGCAACATGATTGTTACGACCGTCCCTTCGCCGGGCTGGCTGGCGATGACGAAGGTGCCGCCATGCAGTGCCACCAGCCCCTTGACCAGGGATAGTCCGAGACCCGTGCCCTCATAGCGACGGGTATATTCATTCTGAACCTGCATGAAGGGCTGGCCCAGCAGGTCAATCTTGTCGGCGGCGATGCCGATACCGGTATCGCTGACCGTCAGCTTCAGCATCTTGCCTTCGCGCGCCGCATCGATCGATACAACACCACCCGCATCGGTGAATTTTATGGCATTGCCGGCCAGATTGATCAGAACCTGGCGAATGGCGCGCTGGTCGGCGGAGATTTCGCCGATATTGCGCTGGATGCGGCTGGTCAAAGTCAGGCCTTTTTCCCTGGCCTGCAGACCAAGCATGGCCTCGCAGGAAGCGATGGTTTCGGAAATCGGGAAGCTTTCCATCAGCAGCTCGTAGCGGCCCGCTTCCAGCTTGCTCATATCCAGCATGGTGTTGACCACCGACAGGAGATGCGCGCCGGACTGGCGGATCAAGCCGACATATTCGCGCTGACGATCATTTTCCAGCCGGCCGAAATATTCGCCGGCCAGAATATCGGAAAAACCGAGGACGGCGTTGAGCGGCGTGCGCAGCTCGTGGCTGACGGCGGCAAGGAACCGTGACTTGGCGTCATTGGCCGATTCCGCCTCCGCCGCCTTGCGGGCGACATCGCGGCGCAGCAACTCCATCTCGGTGACATCGGAAAGCTGGGCGACGACGCGGCGCAGCCGGCCGGACGCGCTGCGGATCGCCGTCATTTCGATGCGCGCATGCATGAACTGCGCCGGGCGCGATTTCGCGCCGGTTTCAAACCGAAGCTCGGCGCTGGCCTTGTCCTCGCCCTGCCGCAAAAGATCAAAGGCCTGCATCAGTTCGATACGATCAGACACATAAACATATTCGGCAAAGACATGGTCTTTGCAGGCCTGAAGCTCGACCGGAAATTTCTCACGGTCACGACCGGAGACACGTTCGACCAGGCCGTTTTCATTGATGGTGAGCACGAGGCCCGGCACCTGCGATGCTGCGACAAGGTCGTCATCAGCCGCAGGAGCGGACGAGGATGCTACGCCACGCAGCGGCCGGGAAAAAGCAATCGACAGGGCGGCGGCGGATAGAAACAGCGCCAGCACCAGGGCAGCACCAATGGGCAGCGCGATGGCGGGGCTGAAGACGAGGCTGAAGAGGGCGGGCACAACCAGAAGGCCGACGGCACCGAAGGCAATCAGGCGGCGCAGGCGCGCAACGGTTCCGGCGCGCCTTTCGGCGTCCTCTTCCATACGCGCAAGCCATCTGCCCGCGGCATGGTCGACCAGTGCGACCGCTTTTTCTCTCATATTACGCAATACCAATACCGAATCCCTGAGGCGGATCTTATGGCCCCGACAATAGAAGGCGGCGGCTTAAGGAATGGATAAAAAGAATGGCCGCAAACGGCCTTCAAATGCGCCGCAGTCCCAATACGGGGCATTTATTCGAAGCTTTGCCAATCATGGTTAATGACGGGTAAGCGACGGATTTCGCTTCATTTTTGCCATCGTGTTAACCTTTGTGGCAAAGCGTGCCGCCGCTTTGCCCGGGAACGCGCGGGCTCTGTCGCAATTATGCTTAACATGGACTGTTAAAATGCGAATGAATTGATGGCGCACGTGCCGATGCGAGGAGAATAGATACAATTTGAATTAAATTGCGCCGCTTTTTGCAATTGGCTGTTCGCCGGTCGCCTGTAGCTTCTCCCCAAGCCCGAAAAACGGGACAAAGGCCAATGACCCGAAACCGGGCGGGGCTTCAAAACAAAGATCATCTGGCAGGGTGTCTGACAATGTGGTTTCTGATCAAAGGAACATTCTGGTTTTCGCTGGTGCTGGTGGCGCTGTCCTATTTCGGTAGCTACAACGACCCCACCAAGGAACCTTCGGCATTCGATCTTCCCAGCGCCGTTTCGGCCGCCGGTGAGGCCTATCGTTATGTCAGCGCCATCTGCATTGAAAAACCCGACGTCTGCATCAAGGGTGCGGAAACCTTCCATGCGCTGGGTGAGCGGGCAAAGGAAGGCGCCAAGGTCGCCTATGAACTGCTCGACGCGCAGCTTGCCGCCGGAGACAAAATCGCTCCCGCCACGCAGATCGTCGCCGAGACCGAAAAACTGGCCGAAGCCCCGGCCATCAGCGTCGAATTTCCCGGGAATACCGACATGCTGAAGACCGGCACCGTCATTCCCCTGCCGCAGAAGCGCCCTGCCCCCTGATATTTCGCGGTCGCGCCTCGCCGCACCGCCCCTTCCTCGCAGCCGGATATGTCCGTCTGCTTGACTGCCTGCCAGACTTGCCCACGGAAACCTGTTTTCCGTGGGCTTTTTCATGGCCAGATGGTTCAAAACCGTCCGCACTTGCCCTATATCGTAGCCAAGATATGCAATAGTGGACGATACGGCGCGCAAATGGCCTCTCTCGAAACGATCCTTGATGACTTCGCCTTCCTCGACGACTGGGAGGATCGCTATCGTTATGTCATCGAACTGGGCAAGGCGCTGCCCGATCTGCCGGAAGACAAGCGCACCGCTGAAAACAAGGTGCAGGGTTGCGCCAGCCAGGTCTGGCTCGTCAGCCATAGCGACGGTGCGGAAGACCCTCTCATGACCTTCGAGGGCGATTCCGATGCGCATATCGTGCGCGGCCTCGTTGCCATCGTCCTTGCCGTCTATTCCGGTAAAAAGGCCTCCGAAATCGCTGGTCTCGATGCCATCCAGGTGTTCGACAAGATCGGGCTGGTGGAACATCTCTCTTCGCAGCGCGCCAATGGCCTGCGCTCCATGGTCAAGCGCATCCGCGAAGAAGCCAGGCTGCTGGCCGCCTGATCTTCAGCCCGCGATGATGGACGGGCGATAATCGTCATCCCCCCAATGGTGGCTTGCTCTTTTTGAGCGGTTGGCCTGAGGCACGTAATGCCGGGCAAGCGACAGGAGTGCGGCGCGCAGCAGCAGTTTTGCCGACCGCGCCGGCCATTGCCGCTCCCGCTCCACCGTTTCCAGACCCTTTTCGAAACAGCAGATATCGATGGCGACGCCCGACAGTTCCGGCCCCATCGCATCCGCCGCACGGGAAAACCGCACACGTGCGGCCATCGCAGCCTCGGTGAGATCGAGCGCGCCGCCCGCCTCCCCCTTTGTTCGCTTCGCAATTCGCGGTTCCCATGTCGCGGTGACCCTGGGGTTGAGATGCGCGCGGTGAAAATCAGCGGCGAGACGTTCTCCCGCCTGTAAGGCGTCAGCCGGAAAGAAGGCCGTGCCGTCCCGCTCCTTCAGGCGAGACAGGCTGGTCAAAGGCGAGGTTTTGAGGTTGTGCCGGGCGGGCTGCCTGCCCTCGCCGACATCCACGATCACCGTCTGCACATCCCGGTGCTGCTCCTGAAAAATCTCGTCGCGATCCTTCGCGATCGCGCGCCTCAGATAGGCCGAGAGCGGCGCTGCGGCTAAAAGCGTGTCGCCCTGCCGGACGACCAGACCCGATGCGACGGCAAGCCTCACCGTCGCTGCCGGGAATCGCGATCTCTCACGCCCTTCCCTCTCTTTCCCTGCCCCTTCTTTCGCTGCACTAGCCCGCCGCAATACCATTTCGCCACCCTCTTCCAACGCTTCAGCCGCGCCAGCCGCGATAAAACGCACCAGCCGGAAGAGAACAGGATCGGGGCGAGCGATGGGTGTCTGTTTCGCCTCACTCATCGCGAACACCCCTCATCACGTTGAAAATGCTGCCGGTCAGCCGTTCCAGCGCAGCGACGAATTCGTCAAAGGCGGGCTCGTCACGTCGATCCTCAACCACCTGGCAGGCATGGCCGACCGTGGTTCTGTCCCTGCCGAAACAGGGGCCGATATCTGACATGGCAATGCCGAGCTGCACATGGCACACATACATGGCGATCTGACGGATATGGCATTCGCTGCGCCGCCTGTCGCGGTGCCCGGACAAGCGGGGGCCGGCCAAACGCTCACCGGTCAATTGCACCATTTCGGCTGTCAATTGCCGGACCAGCCGGCAGATGCGGGAAATCTCCTCCCGCCCGGCAGCCGGTGGCCAGCCGCGGAAATGACGATCGGTAACCGGCGCGCATGGCCGCGCGGCGACAGACAGGGGCGATGTATCCGACGGCATATGCAACTCCTCTACGAATAGGAATTAATTCATACACCTGAGGACAGCCGTGGGGAAGCGTGAATTTGACGAGGAAGAATATATCCTTGATATAGCTTTATTTTTGCAGAAAT
The DNA here is from genome assembly GCF_017313405.1 of Agrobacterium burrii. Classification (NCBI taxonomy): domain Bacteria; kingdom Pseudomonadati; phylum Pseudomonadota; class Alphaproteobacteria; order Hyphomicrobiales; family Rhizobiaceae; genus Agrobacterium; species Agrobacterium burrii. The sequence goes on along the minus strand of NZ_JAFLNA010000022.1, from coordinate 12,844 downwards.
GACGCAAGCGATAAAGGATTTTTTTCCTCACTAAAGATTCAACGCGACAATAAAAAAGCCGGTCGATGGACCGGCTGGGTATTCATGTGACGGTAAAGACAGCTTCAAAGGGAGCGTGTGGAGCGGGCGGGCTCCGCTTGCCGCCTTCTCCCCGCCGGGGAGAAGGTCGCGGCAGCGGGTTGAGGGGGTAAGGGTAGAGATATGCGGAGAGCTAGCCCCCTCAACCGGCCCTTCGGGCCACCTTCTCCCCGGCGGGGAGAAGAAACACACCCCCCCGCAGACCCATCGTTGCGATTAGCGGTTGGCCTTGCGGCGCTGGCCGAGACCCATTTCCTTGGCGAGCCGCGAGCGGGCTTCGGCATAGGCGGGCGCAACCATCGGATAATCGACCGGCAGGTCCCATTTTTCGCGGTATTCTTCCGGTGTCATGCTGTGATGCGTCGTGAGGTGGCGCTTGAGCGACTTGAACGAACCGCCGCATTCCAAACAGACGATATGATCGTCCTGAACCGACTTGCGAACCGAGACGGCAGGCTTCTGCTTTTCAACATTGACCGCCACCGATGCCGGGGCCGAGGTGCCGCTGAGTGCCGTGTGAACATCCGAAATAAGGCCGGGAAGCTCTGTAACCGGAACGACGTGGTTGCTAACATAGGCAGCCACAATATCCGCCGTCAGTTCGACCAGCAGATCCTGGGCGTTACCGTATGCAGTTTCCGTCATTTAAGTATCTCCTGTTTATTTATCTCCGGAAGCGGGCGAACGCCGCTTCGAGCGATGTGAAGTTACCCGGTGCCCCACCTTCGCCTTGTTGAAACCAACGTGAAATCTACCCCTAGATTTCAAGCGAAAACCGGAAACGTATTGATCCGAGATTCAACTTATGGCCCGCGACATGGGCAGCAATGGTCTGATGGACCATAGATTAGACATTAATAAAATGTCTATGCCGACTATGAAGAGGCTAGATGCAAATCGCGATTAGCAACTTTACACTTAATTTGGATAACAGCAAAACAGCAAAAGTCAAATTCCTATTATGAATTTTTCAGTTCAAAACAGTCTAATCGCAATACAAAAAATTACGGGTAATAAAATACTATGCCAAGTAGCAATTGAAAATGAACACCCCCTATTATTGGGGGGGATTTCAACTTCAAATTTTCTTGAGGTCATCAACTACCGATTTAACATGAAGCGGATAACCTGCCTTATGCGCGGCCATGGCAAGAAGATGCGCCGAGACCGGTGCTGTCAGAATGAAGAAGAAGAAACCGGCGAGTGCCCGTGCCAGCGTCGACATATCCATGGAATGAATGCCCACGGCCAGAAGCAGCAGCCCGGACCCCACCGTCCCCGCCTTGGAGGCCGCATGCATGCGGGTATAGACATCAGGCAGGCGATTGAGCCCGATTGCGGCGATCAGTGAAAAGGCGGCTCCCGAGACCGTCAGCGCCGCAACGAGGATAGCAACAAGCCAGCCGATCATTTTCCGCCCTTTCTTTTTCCGCCAACCTTCTGATTTTTTGACATTTTTTCAATGTCTTCCGACACCCTTTCGCCATCCAGCACCGCCTTCGACTTTCGCCCGCCGTCTGCGCCGCGCGCCAACACGAAACGGGCAAAGGCCACCGTTGCCAGAAAACCGACAAGCCCGAGCGCAATCGCGATATCGACATAAAGGGTGAAGCCGGTGCGGATGGCGATGACCGCGATGAATCCGATGGCGATGCCGACCAGCATGTCCAGCGCGACGATCCGGTCCGGCAGGGTCGGCCCGATGACAACACGATATACTGTCAGCAGGAAGGCTGCCGAGAGTACAACCGAGGCAAGTATAGTTGCAAATGAAACTATTTGTTCCGGCGTCATTGCTGAAACGCCTCCATGATCTTTTTTTCAAAGCCGTTGCGGATGTCGTTCCTCGCGGCTTCGATATCGCTGCAATCGATGGCGTGGACGTAGAGCGTCTTTCTATCCTCGGATACATCGACCGAAAGCGTGCCGGGGGTGAGCGTGATGAGATTGGCGAGCAGCGTGATCTGGAAGTCCGTCGTCACCGTCAACGGATAGGCGAAGATGCCGGGCTGCACGTCGAGCTTCGGCCGCGTCACCAGCACCGCCACCTTCCAGGCCGACAGCGCCAGTTCCTTGAAGAACAGCAGCCCGAGCGACAGTATCCGCGTCAGCCGCAGCCAGTGATTGTTGCCCCTGGGCATCTGATGACGGATAAGCCCGAGCGCCAGTGCCGAGACGATGACGCCGAAGACGATATTCGCCGGCGTGACGCTGCCGGTTATGGCAAGCCAGATGGCGAGGAACATCGACAGGACGATATAGAGGCTCATGGTTTGCCTCCCTCGGGAAAGACCGACTGGATATAGGCCTGGGGATCACCCAGCCCCACTGCTGCCTGCTGGCTGAGACTGAGCAGGCTTTCCGGAAACAGGCCGAAAAATACCACCAGCAAGGTCAGTCCGACCAGCGGTACGACGGAGGGGAGCGCCTGAGAGGGCGGTGCCGGTGATGGCGGCTGGCCTGCCAACGTCGCCGGGCGCCAGAAACACAAAAGGAAAATCCGTCCGAAGGCGATGGTAGCGATGAAACCTGAAACGAGAATGGCGGCGGCGAGCCACCATGCGCCGATATCGATCGCCGATTTGACCAGCACCGCCTTCGGCCAGAAGCCGGAAAAAGGCGGCAGGCCGGAACCGGCGAAAAACAGCGCCAGCGCCAGCGCCGAAAACCATGGGGCCTGCCGGTAAAGGCCACTCAGCGCCGTCAGACTAAAGCCGCCGCCGAGGCGGGCGGCATGGCCGGCGGCAAGATAAAGCGCTGTCATCAGCACCATGGAATGCAGCGCGTAAAAGAACGCGCCCGACACGCCCGACGGCGTGCCGATGGCGATGCCGGCCATCATGTAGCCGATGCCTGAAATGACGATGTAACCGAGCATGCGGCGGATATCGTTCTGGGCGAGTGCGCCCATCGCCCCCAGCACCATGGTCAGGGCCGCCGAGATGGCGATGACGATGCTCAGTTCCTCACGCTCGACCGGAAACAGCATGACCATGACGCGTAGCAGCGAATAGATGCCGACTTTGGTCAGCAGGCCGCCGAACAGGGCGGACACGACGATGCGTGGCGTGTGATAGGAGGCGGGCAACCAGAAATTCACCGGAAAGGCCGCCGCCTTCATGGCGAAGGCGAGCGCGAAGAGGCTGGCGAGCGTCATCAGCGGCGCGGTGCCGCGCAGGACGTTCGCCTTCAGCGCGATATCGGCCATGTTGAGCGTGCCGAAGATGGCATAGAGATAACCGACCGTGATCAGGAACAGCGTGGTGCCGATAAGGTTCAAGATGGCGTATTTCAACGCCCCGTCGATCTGTTCGCGCGTCGAGCCGAGCACGATGAGACCGAAGGACGAGATCAGCAGCACCTCGAACCAGACATAGAGGTTGAACAGATCGCCCGTCAGAAAGGCACCGGTGACACCCGCCATCAGCAGCATCAGGAACGGATAAAAACCGTAGCGCCTGCCGCTGGCGTCGATATCGCTGGCGGCATGGATGGCGCCCGCAAGCGCTACGATGGCAGCAGCAAGCGACAGCAGCGCGCCGGTGAGATCAGCGGTAAAGGCGATACCGAAAGGCGGCAGCCAGCGGCCCATGACCATGGTGAACGGGCCTTGCGTCGCGACCTTCCACAAAAGTGCTGCATCGAGCACCACGAGCAGGAAGAGCGCCGCGATGGCAACGGCGGCATGGTGGCGGATGGCGTGGCGCATCATCATCAGCACCGCGCCCGCGCCGATGCAGAGCGCGACCGGCAGGATGATCAGCCAGTCGGACAGCGGCACGGGCGCCATGACGAGTGCTGCGGAAAGATCGGTAACTGCGGAAGGGGTGGATGAAGCCATGTGTCTGAAGCCCTGCCCGCTCAATAACCGAGCGGCGGCATAGGCTCGCCGGCCGGTTCTGCGGTGCGCATTTCGTCCGTGTCGTCGGTCTGCAATTCCTGGAACGCACGCCAGGTCAGCACCAGAAGGAAACAGAAGAAGGAAAAGGAAATGACGATTGCCGTGAGGATCAGCGCCTGCGGCAGCGGATTGGCAGCACCCGCCGGCAGCGTATCCATGCCGGCCGGAATGATCGCCGGTACTTCGCGCGTCAGCCTGCCGGCGGTGAACAGCAACAGATTGACCGCATTACCGAGAATGGCGATGCCGAGCAGCATGCGGATGCTGTGTCGCGACAGCATGAGATAGATCGCCACCGAAAAGAAGATGCCGACGAGAATGGAGAAGACCGCTTCCATCAGTCGCTTTCCCTTTCTTCCAGTGCCAGCGCAATGGAGGTGATGGCGCCGACCACGACGAGGTAAACGCCGATATCGAAGGACATGACGGTGGAAAGCGGCACCTCGACGCCGAACAGGCTCGGATAGACCCAGAGCCCGGTCATGAAGGGCACGCCTGCGGCCATCGACACGACACCGGACAACATCGCCATCAGCAACCCTGCTCCGGCGATGGCGAGCGGATGAAACACGATGGCGCGTCTGACCGCCGCCACACCATAAGCGATGCCATAGATTGCCAGCGCCGAGACCGCGACCAATCCGCCAATGAAACCGCCGCCCGGCTCGTTATGGCCTCGCAGCAGCACGAAGATGGAAAACAGCACCATGAGGCTGGTGACAACGGGGGCGACGGTGCGCAGGATCAACGTATTCATGCCCGTGCTCCCTTCTTTTTCGCCGTTTTCGCCGGTCCCTTGACGGCGGCGGCCGGGCGGATGCGGATGAGCGCGAGGATGGCAAGGCCGGTGATCATCACCACCGCGATTTCGCCCAGCGTATCCGTGCCGCGGAAATCGACGATGATGACGTTCACGACATTGGCGCCGTGGGCGATGACCTTGGAATAGGTGTTGTAGAAGTCCGTCAGGCGGTTGTCGAAGCTCGCCTCCGTCGCCCGCATCAGGAACAGGGCAAAGCCGGTTCCGCAGGCAATGGCGATGGTGCTGTCCAAGAGCTTCTGGCCAAGCCCGCGATGGTCCGACGGCGACAGGCGAAGCCGCGTCATGACCAGCGTCAGAATGACCACAGACAGCGTCTCGACCATGAACTGCGTAAACGACAGATCAGGCGCGCCGAACAGCAGGAAAATGACCGCCACGGCAAAGCCCTGAATGCCAAGCGCGATGATGGCGGTGAGCCGGCTGGATGCCGTCAGCACCGCAAGAAGCCCCACCACCGCGATGGCGATGAAGGTCAGTTCATGGATCTGCATATCGTGCGGCCAAGAGGGCATCGCCGGAAGTTCGCCGTAAAGAAATAGCGGCACAAGCAGCACGGCGGCGATGACGGCGAAGGTGGCGGTGACATAAAATTCCAGCCGGCCGGGCTGAATGAGCCGCGTGACGTGGAAGGAGATTTTCACCAGCGCGTCGATGAAGACATCGAAACCCCTGTCCGGCCCGGCTCCCAGCGCCTTGAACGTGCGGTCCATCAGGCCGCGGAGCGGGACAAGCTGCGTATAAAGGACGATACCGAGCGCGACCGTGAGCAGCGAAAGGCCGAGCGGCACGCCGATATGGGGAATGAGCGAGATTTCCACCGGACGCGGCTCACCGGCAATGGCGCTTGCCATGGGGATGGAGATGTAGAAATGCGCGATGCCGGAAAAGAGAGCGATGGTGAGCCCCTTCAGCGCCAGCAGCGCCGGGCCGAGCCAGAGCAGCAGCGGCCCCTCATGCGCATGTTTCGGCGTTTTCACCGGCTTGCCGAGGAAGGGTTTCAGCCCCACCGCAAAGGCGACGGCGAACATCAGCGCGTTGCCGAGAATGGCGATGCCGGTGAACAGCACGGCGCGCGGATTGCCATGCGCCAGCGCGTAATAAATCTCTTCCTTGGCGAGGAAACCGAAAAACGGCGGCAGGCCGGCCATGGAAAGCGCTGCGGCCAGCGCCGCTGCAAAGGTGATGGGCATGGCCTTGCGCAAGCCGCCAAGCTTCGTGACATCGCGCGTACCGGCCTCGTGGTCGATGATGCCGGCGACCATGAACAGCGCGCCCTTGAACAGCGAATGCGCCACCAGATAAAGCACCGCGGCTTCAATGGCATGGTCCGAACCGAAGCCCGTCAGCATGACCAGCAGGCCGAGCGACGAAACGGTGGTATAGGCAAGCATCAGCTTCAGATCGGTCTGGCGCACGGCCAGCAGCGCCCCGGTGAGCATCGTCAGCCCGCCGAAGAAGGGCAGCAGGATCTGCCAGGCAGCCGTGTCTCCGAGAACCGGGTTGAGACGCATCAAGAGATAGACGCCGGCCTTCACCATGGTTGCCGAATGCAGATAGGCCGAAACCGGTGTCGGTGCTTCCATGGCGTTCGGCAGCCAGAAATGGAAGGGAAACTGCGCCGATTTGGTGAAGGCGCCGCCGAGGACCAGAAGCAGTGCGGCGAGATAAAACGGGCTGTCGCGCAATATGTCGCCGCCGCGCACCAGCATCGACAGCTGCGTCATGCCGCTGATGTCCCAGATGAAGATCAGCCCGGCAAGCAGCAGCAAACCGCCGCCACCCGTCACCACCAGCGCCTGCAGGGCGGCGCGGCGCGAGGCGGCACGCTCGTGATCGAAGCCGATCAGCAGGAACGAGGTGATGGAGGTCAGTTCCCAGAAAACGAACAGCATCAGCAGGCTGTCGGAGACCACGACGCCCAGCATAGCCCCCATGAACAGAAGCAGGAACGACAGGAAACGGCCCTGCTGCGGATGGCCCTTCATGTAGCCGCCGGCATAAAGCACGATCAGCAGGCCGATGCCGGTGATCAGCAGCGCGAATGTCAGCGACAGGCCATCGATGAACCAGGAGAAACTGAGATTGAAGCTCGGCACCCAGGCATAACCGCCCGTCACCACACCGCCCGCCGCAATGTCAGGCAGCATCAGCGCGAAATGGACAAAGGCCAGCCCCGGCGCAAGCGCCAGCACCCAGGCGGCATTGTGCCCGAACCTCTTCACCAGCACCGGTGCGGCAAGCGCTGCCATAAACGGCAGAAACAGCGACAGGAATGTCAGCGGCGTGACATCTGGTGTCATTCACATCTCCCGGGGTGTCCCCCACACATCTGCCTGGGGTGTCCCCCACCCCTGCGCGCCAATGACTGGCGTTCTCTTTAAATCGATTTTTTCAGTTAAGGCATAGCTAAAGGCATCTCAACCCAAATCGACACTCCCGGCTCATAACGAACGCGTTATGACGGTCTGCCCTCTTTCAATCCGTGGCGGCGATGACTATTTCTGGCAGGAACAGAAAGGATCATTCCATGAGCGATCTGACGCCCCCCAAAGTCAACAAGAGCGATGCCGACTGGCGTGAACAACTGACGCCGGAGCAATATCACATTCTCCGCGAGCACGGCACAGAGCGCCCTTTTACCGGTCCCTATTGGAACTCGACCGAAAAAGGCCTCTACCGCTGCGCCGCCTGTGACGAGCCGCTATTCCTCTCCGACACCAAGTTCGATGCCGGCTGCGGCTGGCCGAGCTATTTCGAGCCGATCAAACCGGACGCGGTGACGGAACTGCGCGACGCCAGCCACGGCATGGTGCGTACCGAAATCCGCTGCGCCAATTGCGGCGGCCACCTCGGCCACGTTTTTCCGGACGGGCCGCCGCCGACCGGCCTGCGTTACTGTATCAACGGCCATTCGATGGTGTTTGAGCCGGTTTGAGGGGCTGAGAGTCTCTCACTCGACCGTATGTGGATCAAAACGGTGCCGCTTGTTTCTTCTCCCCGCCGGGGAGAAGGTGGCCCGAAGGGTCGGATGAGGGGGCAACGCCGACGATAGACCGAGAGCTTGCCCCCTCATCCCGCTGCCGCGGACTTCTCCCCGACGGGGAGAAGAACAACGCGGCGCCCGCTCGATATACAGGTGGCCTTCAGCTTTCAGCTCAGAGCTTCAGCTCCATACACGTCAGATCCAGCCAGCGGCCGAACTTGGTGCCGACTTCCGAAAACCTCCCGACAACCTTGAAACCGAGGCTTTCGTGCAGGCGGATGGAAGCGGTGTTTTCCGCTTCGATGGCGGCGATCAGCACATGCACGTCATTGCCGGAAGCGTGGTCGATCAGCGCCTGCATCAGCCGCTTGCCGATGCCGTGGCCGCGCGCGTCCTTGTGCACATAGACCGAATGTTCGCGGGTGTGGCGGTAACCGTCGAAGGCCCGCCAGTCGCCATAGGATGCGTAGCCGGCAACCTTGCCGTCAAGGATGGCGACGATGACCGGAAAGCCCCGCGCCTTGCGCGCAGCGAACCACTCCTTGCGATTTTCCAGATCGACCAGCACCTCGTTCCAGATCGCCGTCGTATTGACGACCGCATCATTGTAAATCTCCATGATGCCGGAGAGATCATCCACGGTCGCGTCACGCAGTTCCACGGTCATTATCCTTCGCCCTCGCTCATTGTGGAATACGCGCCGGCATGGTTGCGGTCGCGATCCCCACGAGCCTTAAGCGATGACGCCGCGGCCTGTCCAGTGTCTGCGGCGTGATAGGGGGAGACTGTTCAGGATGCCAGCGGAACAAGGCTGAAAGCGGTGACAACGGCGAAATAATGAATGGCGGCGGCGGTGACGACGAAACCGTGCCAGATGGCATTCTGGAAGCGCAGTTTTTCCCAGACATGGAAGATCACGCCAAGCGAATAGATGACGCCGCCGGCGACGATCAGCCAGAGCGTGACGGGAGCGAGATGCGACGACAGGGGCTCTACCACCATGATGCCGCTCCAGCCCATGGCGAGATAAAGGCCGATGGCCACCCGGTCGTATCGGCCGGGGAAGACACATTTGAGGAAGATACCACAAAGCGCGGTGAGCCAGATCAACCCCAGCATGGTGGCGATCAGCGGATCGTTGATGCCGCGCATCAGGAAGGGCGTATAGGTGGCGGCAATCAGGATGAAGATCGCCGAATGATCCAGCCGACGCAGGAACCATTTTACTCGGGAATGCGGCCAGATATTGTAAGTGAAGGACACGGAAAGACAGGCAACCAGACCGAAACCATAAATCCACGCGGCCGCAATCGCGCTCAGCGTACCCCAGACGGTGGCGTAAAAAATCAGCGCCGTGGCGCCGACCAGCGCAAAAACAATGCCGACGCCATGGACGATGCCATCTGCGACAATCTCGTGAAAATCATATTTGCGCCCGAACCGCCACAAATCACTCATAGTCCATTCCCGTCTGCGTGCTTCCATCAAAGCATGGAGACAATATTAGACAGGAACAAGACAGCAGCCGGTAACGTCGATCAAATTGCGTTCGAGGCTGTTGCGAAAGGAGAGGTGGCGTTTTGTTTGAGCCAGCAAGCGCCTGTGGAGCGAGCGGTTGCCGCCTGTTTCTTCTCCCCGAGGGGGAGAAGTCCGCGGCAGCGGGATGAGGGGGCGATATGCGGGGAGCTTGCCCCCTCATCCGACCCTTCGGGCCACCTTCTCCCCGGCGGGGAGAAGAAACTTGCCGTGATGTCGTGCCACCCAAGCCTTCACTTCCACCTTATCACAAAGCCGCAGCACATTCCTGACAGAACGGCGTATAGGGCACGGCCTTCAAACGGTCCTCCGAAATCGCCTTGCCGCATTTGACGCAGGTGCCGAAGGTGCCCCTGGTGATGCGGTCGAGCGCTGCGTCGATGGCGCGCAGCTCGTCCTGCCCCACCTGCCCCATCTCATCCAGCACCTCGTCATTGTTGCGCTCCGTGGCGCGTTCCTCGTCATCGGGATTGCGCGGCTGTTCGAAATCGGCCTCGATGCGGTGCAGGCGGCGATAAAGCTCACGCTGGCGGTCGCGCAGGATTTTCTCGTAACTCTCGACATTCATGGTGTTTTCCTCCAGCCGGTGCGGGCGGCCATTCGCCCGCAACCCTTTTTATGGCCGCTCTTACCGGTCGATCAGCACCGAGCATTTAGCGTGGCGCACCACGCGGTCGGCGGTGGCGCCGATGAAATAATTGCTGAAATCCGGCGTATGCGACGCGATGATGATGAGGTCCGCCTTGTGTTGCTCGGCGGCGGCGATGATTTCGCGCGCAGGCGCACCGCTGCGAATTTCCTGGCTGCCCTTGAAGCCGCTCTTCGCCTTGAGGTCCGCAAGCTTCGTCTTGGCATCCTTGATGGCGTTTTCAATAAGATCGACGGGCAGGTCGATCGCCATGTAGCCGGGCAGTTCCTCAACCACGTTGATGAGGACGATCTCGCCATCGGGGTCCAGCAGCGCCTTGGCTTTTGCGAGGATCTTTTCCCCCTTGTCGGTGGCGCTGAGGTCTACCGGTACGATGATCTTCTTGTACATGGCTGTCTCCTTTGGCTTATTCCGCCGTTTCGCGTGTCGTGCTCAAGCTCATATTTCCCTGCCATCGCTTGATCCGCCTTGATCGAAGTCAAGGCTGTGCCGGTCTAGCAACAGGGCATTGTCAACAAATAGTGAACGGTCAATCGCCATAAGGCGATCTTTGCTGAACGACAAAATCCGCCCATATTCACCACAGACAAACGCCGCAAAGCGGCGTCGGCCAATGCCGGTGACCGCCGATCCGCTTTCCGGCGCGTCATATTCAATATGGAGATTATGATGAGTGAAATCAAACAATTCGCCCTGACGCGGCCGGCCTATGTCGGGCAGGCTCATCTCGTCGTCCACGATCTGCCGCGCGTTTCGGATTTCTACCAGAAGATCATCGGTCTTTCGGTGCTTGAAAAGAGCCCAAGCGGCGAGGTTCTGGGCGTGAATGGCCAGCCGCTCTTGACGCTTTCCACCTCCAACACGGCGGAACGCGCGCCGCGCAATGCCGCCGGCCTGTTCCACACCGCCTTCCTGATGCCGAGCCGCGATGATCTGGCGCAATGGCTGGCGCATGCGGCGCATAACAACGTCCAGCTTCAGGGCGCGTCCGATCATCTGGTCAGCGAGGCGATCTACCTTGCCGACCCGGAAGGCAACGGTATCGAGGTCTATCGCGACCGCTCGCCAGAGGAATGGACATACCAGCAGGACGGCAAGGTGGAGATGGCGACGCTCGGCCTCAATCTTCAGGCGCTTTACGACAGCGCCCCGAAGACGGCCTTTACGGGTGCTGCGGACGGAACCGCGATCGGCCATATCCATCTGCAGGTCGGCAATATTCCGCAGGCGGATGAATTTTACCAGGGCGTGCTGGGTCTGAAGATCATGGCGCGGTATCCGGGCGCCAGCTTCTTCGGGTCGGGGGCCTATCATCATCATGTGGCGGCCAATATCTGGAACAGCCGGGGTGCTGCGGCGCGCAAGGACAATATGACGGGGCTTGCCGGTTACTCGCTGAAATTCAACGAGCCTGAAGCACTCGAAAAGGCTGTCACCGCGCTCGACCGACTGGAAATCGCGACCGAGCGGCAAAGCGATGGCATCGTTTTGAAAGACCCATGGGGCATCGGACTAAAGCTTTCCGCATAAACATAAAACGGGGCGGCCAAAAATTTGCGCCGCCCCGGAACCGCCATATTTTTCGAACGTTTGTCCCCTTATTGGGGGACCGTTCGATGAATGAAAATGCCAGACCGGACAAAACCGGTATTTTGGGCCATCACGTGGCCAGCACCGCAGCCGCGCCGGTGGCAAGGGCTGATCCGCTGGAAACCCCCGCCTCCGGTTCACGCCGCGACGATGCGCGTAGCCAGCAGCCGCTCGGCCGCGAAGCGCTTGATGTCGTTGTCGCCTGGTCGGTGATCGGCATCTTCCTCATCATGCTGATGGCGGTCATTCACGAATTGTCGCTCATCCTCATCCCCGTGGTGATGGCCATCGTGGTCGGCATGATCCTTGGCATCGCCGCCGAAAAACTCGGCTCCTATGGCATTCCCGGTTTCGGCGTCGCGCTCATTCTCTCCACGCTCGTGGCGGCGGTGATGTTCTTGGTGGTCAATTCGCTGAGCGAGCCGCTTTCCCTGCTCGCTTCGGAAGGGCCGGCGCTGGTGGAACGCAGCATCGACCGCTTCCTGCCCTATCTGCAAAGTCTCAGATGGCTGAATATTTCGGCGGCGAGTTTCAGCATGGGGTCGATGTCGATGGAATCGCTGATTTCGCGCAGCGGTGAGATCATTTCCGTGCTCGGCGCCAACATCACGCCCGCCGTCATTCAGGGGCTGATCTTCCTCGCCGCGCTGCTGATGTTTCTCTATAGCCGGTTGCGGCTGCGCAAGGCGATCATCATGGCCTTTCCGGCCCGCCACCAGCGGCTCAGGACCATCCGCATCATCGGCTCAGTGGAAGAAGTGCTTGGCACCTATTTCGCCACGGCAGCGCTGATCTATGCCGGGCTTGGCGTGACGATGGTGGTTATCGCCTATTTGGGCGGGTTGGCCATGCCGCTCCTCTGGGGGCTGTTCGCCTTTCTCTCCAGCTTCGTGCCGTTTCTCGGCATCACCGCCATGACGATATCGCTGACGGTGGCCGGCATCATCACCCATGACAACATGATTTTCGCACTCATGCCGGCGGCGATCTTCTTCACCATTCACCTGTTGATGGAAAACCTCGCCTTTCCGGCTGTCGTGGGCCGCAACATGGAGATCAACCCGTTCCTCGTCTTCGTGATGATCATCTTCTGGACGTGGATGTGGGGGGCGGCCGGCGCCATGCTGGCGCTGCCGCTGTCGCTGATTGCCATGACGGTGACGCGAGAACTGTTTCCCTCGCGCAAGGTGGTTCCCAAATTGCCGGATTGAGCGGCGGTTTTCTGGCCGGAAACGCGAAACCGCTCCAGATGTCGGTTTAAGGGGGTGTCAGTTGACGGCGGGC
>NZ_JAFLNA010000021.1:0-92371 GCF_017313405.1 Agrobacterium burrii | reverse complement strand
AGTTCGAATGCAGGCATGGCGATACCGTCTTCATCACGCCGGATGAGACGAAGGTCCACAGGTTCGATGACAGGGGGTTGGCGATATGACCGGAAGGCTGGAAGGCAAGTCGGCGCTGATTACCGGCTCGGCGCGCGGCATTGGCCGCGCCTTTGCCGAAGCCTATCTGCGCGAAGGCGCAACGGTTGCCATTGCCGACATCGATTTTGAGCGCGCCAGCCGGACGGCGCGCGAAATCGGCGAGAATGCCTATGCCGTCGAACTTGATGTGACCAAACAGCATTCCATCGACACTGCCATCCGCACCGTGGAAGGCCAGACGGGCGGGCTCGATATCCTCATCAACAATGCAGCACTCTTCGACCTCGCACCGATTGTCGAGATCAAACGCGAGAGCTATGAGCGGCTGTTTTCGATCAACGTATCCGGCACGCTGTTCATGATGCAGGCCGCCGCAAAAACCATGATCGCTCGGGGAAAAGGCGGCAAGATCATCAACATGGCAAGCCAGGCGGGCCGGCGCGGTGAGGCGTTGGTGGCGATTTATTGCGCCACCAAGGCCGCCGTCATCAGCCTCACGCAATCGGCCGGTCTCGACCTCATCAAACACGGCATCAACGTCAATGCCATCGCGCCCGGTGTGGTCGATGGTGAGCACTGGGACGGTGTGGACGCACTGTTTGCGAAATATGAAAACCGCCCAGCCGGCGAAAAGAAGCGGCTAGTCGGTGAGGCCGTACCTTTCGGCCGCATGGGCCGTGCCGAAGATCTGACCGGCATGGCGATCTTCCTTGCTTCTGATGAAGCCGAATACATCGTCGCCCAGACCTACAATGTCGATGGCGGCAACTGGATGAGCTGATCCCCGGGTCTCCCCGGTGACTGGCACGAACAACGTTTCCCCTTTCGAGGATCGTGACATGACATGCAAACTCTCCCTCGCAACGCTGGATGAAGCCAAAAAAACGGCGGCGGTTCCGGCCTATTCCCGTGCTGATCTCTCCGCCGGCATCGTGCATTTCGGCGTTGGCAATTTCCACCGCGCCCACCAGGCGGTCTATCTGGATGATCTGTTCAATACGGGCACGGACCATGACTTCGCCATCATCGGTGCGGGCGTTCTCCCCTCCGATGCGGTGATGCGCGAAAAGCTTGCCGGGCAGGATTTCCTGACGACGGTGGTGGAACAGGACAATAACCGCACCGGTGCGCGGGTGACCGCGCCGATGATCGACATTCTGAAGGTCGGGGACACAAAGACGATTATCGATACCCTTGCTGATCCAAAGATCCGCATCGTCTCGATGACGATTACCGAGGGCGGTTATTTCATCGATGCCTCCGGTTCCTTCAATCCGCAGCATCCGGCCATTGCCGAAGACGGCAAGAACCCGGCTGCGCCAAAAACCGTGTTCGGCTTCATCGTCGCCGGGCTGAAGGCTAGGCGTGACAAGGGGCTGCAACCTTTCACCGTCATGTCCTGCGACAACATTCCCCATAATGGCAAGGTCACAAAGAATGCGGTAGTTGGGCTGGCGGCCTTGTCTGATCCGGCCTTCGCGAACTGGATCGGCGAAGACGTCGCCTTTCCGAATTCCATGGTCGACCGCATCACGCCGGCCACCGGCGAGCGCGAACGCACTATCGCCCGCGACGATTTCGGCATCGAGGACAATTGGCCGGTCTTCTGCGAAGAGTTCAAGCAATGGGTGATGGAGGATAATTTCCCCGCTGGTCGCCCGGCGCTGGAAAAGGCCGGCGTGCAGTTCGTGTCTGATGTCGCGCCCTATGAGCACATGAAAATCCGCATCCTCAATGGCGGCCATGCGGCAATCGCCTATCCGGCGGCACTTCTCGATATTCATTTTGTCCATGAGGCGATGGAGCATCCGCTGATCCGGGCGTTTCTGGCAAAGCTCGAAAAGGAAGAGATCATCCCGGTCATTCCGCCCGTTCCCGATACTGATCTTGAGGAGTATTTCGGGCTGATCGAGCGGCGTTTCCTCAATCCGAAGATCGGCGACACCATTCCGCGTCTGGCGCAGGACGGTTCCAACCGCCAGCCGAAATTCATCCTGCCATCCACCGCGGATAGATTGTCGCGCGGTGAGGACATCATCGGTCTTTCGCTGGTTTCGGCGCTATGGTGCCGCTATTTCTACGGCGCCTCCGACAGCGGCAAGGAAATCACCTTCAACGATGCCAGTGCCGAGCGTCTGCAGGCGGCCGCCATCAGGGCCAAGGACGACGCGGCGGCCTTTCTCGCCTTCGAAGACATTTTCGGGGAGGTTGCCGAATCGGAGCTTTTCCGTAAACGCTTTGCCCATGCATTGAAGACGCTGTGGCAAGAAGGTACGGCGAAGACCTTGCAGCTTTATCTGGATGACAAGCTGGCTGAAAAGTGACGTGAAATGGAAGACCGAACCGGGCCTCTCTTGATTTTCGATTGCGATGGCGTTCTCGTCGACAGCGAGCCGGTCTCGGTCTCGGTGCTTCTCGACATGCTCTCCCATCTCGGAGTGACGATGGGAGAGGAAGAGGCCTATGAGCGTTTTCTCGGTCGCAGCGTCGCCAGCATGACGACGACGCTGTTTGAGGATTACGGCGTCGAGACGGACATTGATTTTCTCGATCATATGCGGGCGACGTTGTTCGAACGCTTTCGTACCGAGTTGCGGCCGATCGACGGCATTGCAGAAACGCTGGACCGGCTTGTGGGCCTCAGACGCTGCGTGGCCTCTTCCAGCCAGCCGGAGCGCATCCGCTATTCGTTGGGGCTGACCGGCCTGATCGACCGTTTCGAGCCGCATGTCTTCAGCGCCACGATGGTGAAGAATGGCAAGCCGGCACCCGATCTTTTCCTGCATGCGGCGCAGGCGATGGGCGCCGAGCCGCGTCACTGCATCGTGATTGAGGACAGCCCGGCCGGCATTGCCGCCGCAAAGGCGGCCGGCATGGGCGTTTTTGCCTTTACCGGCGGCTCGCATGCGCGCTTTCCCGCATTCCGCGAAAAGATCGCCGGGCTTGGGGCGGATGCCGTGTTTGACGCGATGCCGGATTTGGTCCAACTTGTTGGCAGCTATGTGGGGAAGGGCGGTTTTGACAGGCGGGTGGAACGTGACGCAGGCTGAAGCAAGGCTTGCCTGCCGCCCCAATGTCTTGGCGCAAGGGATGGAATTGCGGACTTGATGCGTCAAAATCTCGTCGCTGTCGATGTCGGTACAGCCAGCGCGCGGGCTGGCATTTTCGATCCGACCGGCAGGCTTCTCGCCCGCTCCACCCACCCAATCCTGATGCAGCGGCCGCGTGAAAACCACGCTGAGCACGATTCCACCGATATATGGAATGCTGTCTGCATTGCCGTGAAAGCGGCCCTTGCCGATGCCGGCGTTCTGCCGCAAAGCGTCGCCGCGATCGGTTTTGACGCCACCTGCTCGTTGGTCGTTCGCGACGCGCAGGGAGAGCCGGTTTCAGTTTCGGTGACGGGTGAGGACCGGTTCGATACCATCGTCTGGCTCGACCACCGCGCGATATCAGAGGCCGACCGGCTGACGGCGTCGGGCCATCGGGTGCTGGATTTTGCCGGCAACAGCGTGTCGCCGGAAATGCAGATGCCGAAGCTGATGTGGCTGAAAACGCATATGCCGGCCAGTTGGGCGCGCATGTCCTTCGCCTTCGATCTGGCGGATTTTCTGACATGGAAAGCAACCGGCTCCGCCAGACGCTCAAATTGCACGCAGACGGCGAAGTGGAATTTTCTGGCGCAGGAAAATCCCGGCTGGAAGGCGGATTATCTGGAACTGGCGGGGCTTGCCGATCTGAAAAAGCGCGCCAGCCTTCCCGAAACCACGGTGATGCCGGGGGAGAGCATCGGCCCGCTTTCGCCCGAGGCGGCGACCGAACTCGGTCTCGACACCGGCTGCCTGGCGGCGGCGGGCATGATCGATGCCTATGCCGGAGCGCTCGGTGCGCTGGGCGGTTGCCTTTCGGACGATGTGGGTCGGCATGTGGCGCTGATCGCCGGCACGTCCAGCTGCCTCGTTGCCATGTCCGAGCGACAGATGCCCGGCCACAGCCTCTGGGGTCCCTATTGGCAGGCGATACTGCCCGGCCACTGGCTGGTTGAGGGCGGGCAATCGGCCACCGGCGCGCTGCTTGATCATATCGTGCGCATGCATGCGGCAGGCGGTGAGCCGGATACGGCGCTGCATGCCCGCATCGTTGCCCGCGTCACTGAATTGCGTGCGCTTGAGGGCGAGGCCTTTGCCGAGCGGCTGCATGTGCTACCGGATTTTCACGGCAACCGCTCGCCGCTTGCCGATCCCCATGCGGTTGGCGTCATCAGCGGGCTGACGCTGGATACGTCCTTCGACAGTCTCTGCCGCCTTTACTGGCGCACCGCCGTGGCGATTGCGCTCGGTGCGCGCCATGTGCTCGATGCCATGGAGCGCTTCGGTTATTCGGTCGAAAGCCTGCACGTCACCGGCGGGCATGTGAAGAACCCGCTCTTGATGGAGCTTTACGCCGATGTGACGGGCAAGCGCATCGTGGTTCCCGCCACCGCCGATGCCGTACTGCTTGGCACAGCGATGACGGCGGCAGCGGCCGGCGGTGTGCATGCGAGTATTGCGGCGGCAGGTGCCGCCATGTATCCGGGCAATGCGGAAATTTCCGGAAATCCGGAGCTCACACCCCGTTATGAACGGGATTACCGCCGTTTTCTCGCCATGTACCGCCATCGCCAGGAGCTTGAGAGCCTCTGATTTTGGCCAGCAGATGACGGGGTGAAATCTGGAGTGGACGGATGAGGTTTGTTTCTTCTCCCCACTGGGGAGAAGAAACAAGCGGCGCTCGCTCGATCCATATCAGGTCCCCGCTGCGAGCATACTCCCAATCATATGCCTAGCGAGCGCTTCAGGCCGGTGAGGTTTTTCATCCGTGTTTTGCGCGTTTCATCCGCTTCCGCCATCAGGCTGCAGAGGGTAAATTCCATCAATGAAACGAGTTGCAGCAGACCCTGGCCGCCATTCTGGGCTTGAGGCAGCGCTAGACAGATGTCTGCGCTCTCAGGACCCCATTCGTAAAACCGGGTGGTGATCAGAAGTGTTCTGTAGCCGCCTTTGCGTGCGGTTGCCGACAGGTGTTGCAGGGGCGAGAGCCTGCCACCGCAATCCATGATGACGAGAAGCGTCTGTGCCGGCTCGAAATCCCACAGGGCGACATAGCCAGCACTGTCACCGCCGAGATAATGGACGTGGCCGCGACATTCCAGAAGCCGTCCGTGAAAGTGACGTGTGGCCCCGAGACCTTCCGGTGATGTCGCCAGAAAAACATCGGTTGTCGAGGCGATTTCGGTCATGGCCAGACGCCAGATTGGCTGGGAGGTCATGTCGAATGCGGTCTGGATAGCCTGGATCTGCTGCGAGAGGAGTTGGGAAAACGGGTTGGACTGCCGCTCTCCGCTTTCGGTAATCGTTGGCTGATCCTGACCTGCCGCCTGTTCGGCATGGCGAAGATCGGCGCGAATGTCGCTGAACTGCCGGTATCCCAGCGAACGTAAAAAACGGCCGACCGTCATCGGGCTGAGGCTGAGCTTGGCAGCCAGCGTCTGCGCCGTTTCGAAAGGTAGCTCGTCCAGATGCTCGATCAGATATTTGGCGATCTTGCGCTCGGAAGGTGTGCCGGCCTTCATGGCACGGGTAAGATTCAACAGCAGCTTTTCCACCAACGCCTCATTTTTTATCTTTATTGAACGATGATGCATCCGCGCGCGCAAAACGCGCGTGCGAACTGCGATTTGACGGTGGGGGTAAGCTTTCCCGGCCTTGTCCTCCACCGGACAGGAATGCGAAATATTATAGATGGATTATTATATTTTAGAGATACCTTTTATTCAAGGGAAATTCCATCTCCGGTTTAATTTCAGACGTTTGGCGGTTTTTACCGAATCTTGCAGAGCGCAGGCCCAGTTCTTATCTGTCGTCTGGTCAGAGAATTTCAACGCGAGAGGCCCCAGGGGAGTTCCGAATGATTCTTGATGCAGCGCGGCTGGCATTCCAAAATCTCTTTGCGACCGAGACCCGGTCGGTATTCTGGAAGGTTTTGGGGCTCACGCTTCTCGTGCTGGCGGCACTGTGGTTCGCCATACGCTCCATCTTCATCTATTTTGCCCTGCCATGGGTGGATACGCTCATCCCCGGCGTGCCGGACTGGGCGGGGTGGCTGACCTTCGTTTTCGCCATTTTTGCCGGCATAGGACTGGCGCTGGCGCTGGCATTGCTGATTTCGCCGGTCACCGCTGTCATTGCCGGCCTGTTTCTCGACGATGTTGCCGAAGTAGTGGAAAAGAAAAGCTATCCCGATGATCCGGCGGGCCATGCAATGCCTATCGGCGAGGCCGTGCTGTCATCGATCAAATTCTTCGGTGTCGTTATTGCCGGCAATCTCATTGCGCTTTTGCTGCTCCTGGTGCCGGGCGTCAACCTCATCGCGTTTTTTGTGGTGAACGGCTATCTGCTCGGTCGGGAATTCTTCGAATTTGCGGCGATGCGTTTCCGCTCGCCCGCCGAAGCAAGGTTGTTCCGCTCAAAACACCGTACCACGGTGTTCATGGCCGGTCTGGTGATCGCGGCATTTCTGGCGATCCCGTTCCTCAACCTTCTGACGCCGCTGTTCGCCGCCTCGATGATGGTGCATCTACATAAGGCCGTCAGCCGGCGTGACCCTTCATTCGCTGCCGGCCGCACCGAACAGCTGCGCGGGTAGCTCCACCAGCGGGGCTGGAATATCAAAGGTCTTTTCCGGAGATTTGCAGATATCGGCGATCACGCAGCGCTCGCATTCCGGTTTGCGCGCCTTGCAGCAATAACGCCCGTGCAGGATCAGCCAGTGATGGGCATGGAACAGATATTGCTCGGGAATGATGCGGACGAGCCGGTCTTCCACCTCGTCCGGGGTTTTCCCCGGCGCAAGACAGATCCGGTTGGCGATGCGGAACACATGGGTGTCCACCGCAAGCGTGGGCACGCCGAAGGCCATCGACATCACCACATTGGCCGTCTTGCGGCCGACGCCTGGCAGCATCACCAGCTCCTCGCGGGTCTTCGGCACTTCGCCGCCGAAGTTGTCGATCAGCATCTGCGACAAAGCGATGACGTTTTTCGCCTTGTTGCGATAAAGGCCGATGGTCTTGATATGGCCAATCAGCTGCTCTTCACCGAGCGCCAGCATCTTTTCCGGCGTGTCGGCCACCTTGAACAATGCCCTTGTCGCCCGGTTCACGCCGACATCGGTTGCCTGCGCCGAAAGCGCCACCGCTACCAGAAGGGTAAAGGGATTGGTGTGTTCCAGCTCGCCTTTCGGTTCCGGCCGCTGAATGGAAAAACGCCGAAAGATCTCGGTCAACTCATCCTTCGAATAGGCCGTCTTCACCCGCGCTGGCTTACGCGCGAATGCCGGATTTGACTTTTTCAATGTTTGGGTGCTGGATCGTTTTTTGGCGACTGTCATGGTCTATCTATAGCCAGCCCGCCCGAAGGAAAGCAACGTGGATACGCTCAACGACCAGCCGATTTTCGCGGCGGAACTTGTTCCGCACCGTTCGCTTGGAAGAAGGGGTTTCCGGCTGCTTCTTGCCTTGTCGGGGTTCGCCTGCCTGATCTATGGCGGCTTTTTCCTCGCCACCGGCGCATGGCCTGTCGGCCTGTTCTTCGGGTTGGATTTTCTGCTGCTCTATGTTGCCTTCCGCGCCAATTATCGCGCCGCAAAGGCGCGGGAAGAGGTCCGCATCTCCCGCACCAACCTGTCGATCCGCAAATTTTCTCCGGCCGGGCGTATGGTGGAGTATTGCTTCAATCCGTTCTGGGCGCGCTTCAACGTGCGGCGGCACGATGAGATCGGCATCGTTTCCATGCAGGTGACGGGCGAGGGGCGGGCGACCGATATCGGTTCGTTTCTCAACCCTGATGACCGGGAAAGTTTCGCCAAGGCCTTCGGCGGCGCGCTCGCCACCGTCCGACGACGGATGTGACAGCTCGGTACTTCTTATCTCAGTTATGCCCGGGACAAGTGCCAGGATGACGTTGCAAATGATAGAGTGTTGGCGGACCGGGAGATCTACCTGCACACGAAATCGTTGTTTCTCGCGCTGCTTGTCGGCCGGTCAGCCCTTGCTGCCTGTTAGTTTCAAGCTGCCGTCCTCGCTGATGCTGACATCCAGTTCACCATAACCGCCAATGGAAAGATGCGGCGTTTCGATGGGATGCGAATGGGTGGCGTTGATGACCACCACGGTCGCGCCCATGCTTTCCCCGGCCTGAATACCGGCCGGCGCGTCTTCGAAGACAACGCAGCGTTCCGGCGAGACGCCGAGCTTTTCCGCCGCCTTTTTGTATCCTTCCGGGTCCGGCTTGCCGTTCACCACGTCTTCGGCGCAGATCATAACCGGTGGCGGTGTGAGGCCCGCTGCGGCCAGTCTGCGTTCGGCAAGCGCGCGGGCAGCCGAGGTGACGATGGCCCAATTGCCGGCCGGCAATTTTGCGAGAAACGCTGCCGCTTCGGGAATCTGAAGAATGCCGTCTACATCGTCCATTTCCTTTTGCAGCAGCATATCGGCCTCTACCTGGACATCAAGACCGGGCACCGCCTCGCGGCGCACCACTTCCGAAGCGCGCATGCCGTGGATGCGTTGCAGGAAGGCGTTCGGTTCTATGCCGTTGTCCACGGCCCATTCGCGCCAGACCCGCTCCACCACCGCGATCGAATTGAGCAGCGTTCCATCCATGTCGAACAGGAAGGCGGCATAGTCTTGCGAAAATATCTGGTTCTGCGGTGGGACTTTGCTGTGCATTTCATTCTTCCGTTGAAGGTGTCGGGCTTGCCCCCCGTGTCTATAGCATCGGAGGGCATAACGAAATCGCTTTTTCCCGCTAGAAAGCCCATGACGGGCATCTGGCTGACGGCGGATAGTGTCCCGGAATCGGACGGTTCGCGTCTTACCGACTCGGGAGAGATGGGTTAGGAATCCTGGCGGTGAATCCGGTCTTACGGAGCGTCAGGTTGCAGCAAGGCTCAGCCGCTATCATGAGTTTTCGCAGGCGATGGAAATACGCAAAATCAAAAGCTAATGGATGTTTTTGAATGCTTTGCATGAGATTTTTCCTGGCGAAAATTTCTTAACGAGACCGTCGCTTTAAGGGCGCTGTTAACTATTTGTTAACCATATTCGGGGTACCTAATTGTCAACGATTTGTTTACCAAGATGACCAAAGTGCTAACAGACCAGCGTTCCATTCGTATCAAAGGCCGCTCCTTCCTCGCGGTCGTCCTGTCCCCTGAAGCTCCGGTCGATCAATGGCTGGAAAGGCTTGATGATCTCGCCGCCCGTTCGGCGGGGTTCTTTCTGTCGCGTCCGGTGGTTCTGGATGTGTCGGAACTGTCGCTCGACAAGGCGGGCCTGAAGTCGCTGCTGGCGGCGCTGACGGAGCGTAATGTCGGCATCATGGGCATTGAGGGCGTTCGTCCTTCGATGATCGAGCCGGGCATGCCGCCGTCGCTGAAGGGCGGAAAGCCCGCTTCCGATGTCGAGGTGGAGCCGGTCGCGGTCGCCGCCGAACTGCCGGAAGAAAAGCCACGCGCGTCGGGCGAGATTCGCGCCGTGGTGCAGTCGCTCGTCATCAACGAGCCGGTGCGCTCCGGTCAGTCAATCATGTTTCCGGAAGGCGACGTGACCGTCATCGGTTCGGTCGCCTCGGGTGCGGAAATCATCGCCGGCGGTTCGGTGCATATTTACGGCGCCCTGCGTGGGCGCGCCATGGCCGGTTCGCTCGGCAACGTCTCGGCGCGCATCTTCTGCCGCAAACTCGAGGCGGAGCTTCTGGCCATCGACGGCGTCTACAAGGTCGCCGAGGATATTGACGAGAAGCTGCGCGGCCAGCCCGTTCAGCTATGGCTGGAAAACGATACGATCAAGGCTGAAAAACTTGGCTGATAAAATAGAGAAAACAACACAGGAACAGGAGAGCCGTATGGGGAAGGTAGTCGTTGTAACTTCCGGCAAGGGCGGGGTCGGCAAGACCACCTCGACTGCAGCGCTTGGCGCCGCGCTGGCGCAGAACAAGCAGAAGGTCGTGGTTGTCGATTTCGATGTCGGCCTGCGCAACCTCGATCTTGTCATGGGTGCCGAGCGCCGGGTGGTGTACGATCTCGTCAACGTCATCCAGGGTGATGCCAAGCTGACGCAGGCCCTGATCCGCGACAAGCGCCTAGAAACGCTGTTCCTGCTGCCTGCCTCGCAGACGCGCGACAAGGACAATCTGACGCCGGAAGGTGTCGAATGGGTCATTGCCGAGCTGAAGAAGCATTTCGACTGGGTGATCTGCGACAGCCCGGCCGGCATCGAACGCGGCGCGACGCTGGCCATGCGCCATGCGGATGTTGCCGTCGTCGTCACCAACCCGGAAGTATCCTCGGTGCGTGACAGCGATCGCATCATCGGACTGCTCGATTCCAAGACGCTGAAAGCAGAACGCGGCGAGCGGATGGAAAAGCATCTCCTCTTGACGCGTTACGACTCCGCCCGCGCCGAACGCGGCGACATGCTGAAGGTGGATGACGTTCTGGAAATCCTGTCCATTCCGCTGCTTGGCATCATTCCGGAAAGCACGGATGTGCTGCGCGCCTCCAACGTTGGCGCACCGGTCACGCTGGCGGATGCTCGCTGCCCGCCGGCCATGGCCTATTTCGACGCTGCCCGCCGCCTCTCCGGCGAGGATATTCCCGTGGTCATTCCGGGAGAGAAGCGGGGTATCTTCTCCAAAATCTTCGCAAGGAGGGCTGCATGAGCATTTTCAGCCTGTTCCGCAAGCAGAAGTCGGCACCGCTTGCGCGTGAGCGCCTGCAGGTGTTACTCGCCCACGAGCGGGCGTCGTCGGGAACCGATCTCGTCGCCGTTCTGCGGGAGGAAATCCTTGCCGTGATCGCCAAACATGTGCAGATCGACAGCGACAGGGTGCATGTGAAGATGGATCGCGACGAACATGTCTCCATATTGGAGATCGATGTCGAGATTCCGTTGAGTGCCGACCTGCGCGCTGCATAAGATATTTGGTGAAAGACGCCGCCCTTCAACAGGCGGCGTTTTTATTTGTCGGCCGTCGTGTCGACGGGCCTTCGAAACACCTCGGCCAGATCGTCGGGCAGTGGGCGCTTCAGGTTGATGCCGTTCGGCGGTATTGGTGCATCGAACCACTTCTCGTAGATTTTTTCGATTTCGCCGCTCTTGTAGATTTGTCCCAACGCTTCGTTGACGGCATCCCTGAAACCGGTATCCCCGTGGCGGAGCATCAGGCCATAGGGCTGCGGCGGGGCGAGATATTCGTTCGAAATGGAATAGTCTTCCGGCTTGCCGGTTTCTGCGACGAAGGACCGCAGAAGAATATCGTCCATGACGAAGGCTGAGGCGCGGTTTTCGGTCACCATCTCGAAACCGCCTTCGGTACTGTCATTCTGCAGAACCGCGATGTTCAGCCCCAGCTTGCGGTTGAGCACATTCAACTGGCTTATATTAATAGTTCCGGTCGTTACCACCACTGTACGGCCTGCAAGGTCAGCAACGGTGTTCAGGCGGCTCGTTTTCAGCGCCACATAGCGGGTGCCGGTGATGAAGTGGCTGTAGGAAAACCACACCGCCTTGCGTCGTTCCTCCGTATTGGTGCTCGCCACGCATTCGATGTCGATCGTCCCGTCATTGAGAAGCGTGATGCGGTTGCTGGGGGTACGTTTGACGAAGTCGACCTTTAGCTCAGGCAGGCCCAGTTTCTTCTTGATGGAATCCGCCACTCTCAGACATAGCTCGATGCTGTAACCGATCGGTTCTGCACCGGTGCCGAGATAGGAAAAGGGAATATTGTGATCGGCATAACCCAGCCGGATGGTACCGGTTCTGGCGATGGTTTCGAGTGTCGGCGGCTGGCTGTCCTCGCTTGCCGCGTGGGTGGATAAAAGACCTAAAATTCCGAATGCAAGCCCCAATGTCGATCTCTGCATCGCGCATCTCCAGCTAAAATGATCTGTCAAAACATGTCTTCATAAAAAAATGCAGGTGGGAGGGCGCCCTCAGTCACGGTATTCACTCGGGGCGTCATATGCCTGTTTCAAGGCGGCGGCCATCGGCAGGTTCAGGTTCATGCCGTTGGGCGGAATGGGCTTGGTGAACCATTTTTCATAGAGGTCGTGAATGGCGGGGCCAGCGAAAATCTGTTCCAGGCTTTCGTTGACCGCGGCTTTGAAGGCGGGGTCGTCGCGTCGGAAAACCAGCCCATAGGGTTCGGGTGCGCTCAGCGTTTCCTGCGAAAGCGCATAGAGGTTCGGATTTTCGGATGTCGCTGCCAACGCTGCCAGCAGGATACCATCCATGACGAAGGCGGAAGCCTTGCCGGAAACGACGAGCGCGAAGGCTTCCTCATTGGTTTTCGTCGGCATGACCGAGATATTGAGATTCTTTTCCCGGTTTATGGCATTCAGCTGCTCGATATTGACGGTGCCGGAAGCAGACGTGACAGAACGGCCCGCCAGATCGGCAAGGCTTTTCAGATTGTCCTGTCTGCGTGAGAGGAACTGCGTCGCGGTCATGAAATTCGGATAGGAGAAATCGACAATTTTCCGGCGTTCGCTGTTATTGGTGGTCGCTGCGCATTCGATATCGATCTGGCCGCTGCGGACGAGAATGAAGCGGGTGGCAGGCGTGGCCTTGACATATTCGAGGTCAAGCCTGTCGAGCTTCAGCTTCTTGCGGATATCCTCGCTGATCGTTCGACAGAGATCGGTCGAAAAGCCCGTTACTTCTCCATCCGGCAGCTGGTAGGAAAAAGGCGGCTCGGCTTCGCGGTAGCCGATGCGGATTTTTGCGGTTCTGGCAATCTGCTGCAGCGTGTCACCTTCGCTGGCGGCCTGCAGCGGGGTGATCGGGGCAAAGCATGTGACGAAAAGGCAAAATACCGCAAGACGCATGTTATTTCCTTTTGGCCGGCGGCCGGTTTCTCAAATCGCTTTTTGTGGTGGGTGATAGGCTTCCTGCATCGGACGCCCGGTGTCGCGCAGCGACTGGTCGTTTCCGTCACCCACCCCGTCTTTCCCTGCCGACGTGATGATGGCGCGATTTTTGAGGATGTGCGCAAGTGGCGCCGGTTCGGCGAAATAATAACCCTGAGCCTCGTCGCAGCCGCAAAGCTTGAGTGCGGCGACCTGTTCACCGTTTTCCACGCCCTCGGCGGTCACCTTCAGACCGATCTGATCGGCCATGTCGATGATGGTGTTGACGATCGCCGAACACATGGGATTGGTGGGCAGGCCCGAGACGAATTCGCGATCGATCTTGATCTTGTCAAAAGCCACATGGGTCAACGTGCTCAATCCGGCGTAACCGGTGCCGAAATCGTCGAGGGCGAGACGGACGCCTCTTTCTTTCAACAGCTTCAGGGCCCTGGCGCTGCTGTCGCGTTCCAGCATCGCCGTTTCCGTCACTTCCAGTTCCAGCCGTTCGGCCGGAAAACCGGATGTTTCAAGGGCGCGATCGACAACGGGGACGATGTCGTCATTGCCGAGCTGGACGGCGGAAAGATTAACGGCGAGCCGGATGTCCTTCGGCCAGGCCATGGCATCCATGCAGGCCTGCGCCAGAACCCATTCGCCCAAGGGCCTGATAAAATTGTTTTCCTCGGCAATCGCAATGAAACGGTCCGGGGTGATGAGGCCAAGCTTGCTGTGCCGCCAGCGGGCAAGCGCTTCATAGGCGACGATGCGGCCGCTCTGGAGATTGACCACGGGCTGGTAATGCAGCTCGAATTCGTGGTTTTCGAGGGCGGATTTCATGTCTATTTCCAGCGCGTGCTTGTGCTGCGCCGCCATGTCCATGCCGGGCTCGTAAAAAACGAAAAGGCCGCAGCCCATGGATTTCGCCCGGTAAAGTCCGAGATCGGCCTGTTGCAGAAGCTGGGTGGCGGAAGTGCCGTGATCCGGCGCGCAGGCGATGCCGATGCTGGTATCGACGCTGACGTGGCTGCCTTCGAGATTGAAGCTGCGTGAGACCGCGTGCACCACCCGCTTTGCCAACAGGGCTGCATCTGCCCGGTAGTCGTCGCTTCCCGCCTGTATGATGGCGAATTCGTCGCCACCGAGCCGGCTCACCATGTCGTTTTCACCGAGCACGGAGGAAATTCGCGAGGCGACGGCCACCAGCAACGCGTCACCGGCGGCGTGGCCCAGCGTATCGTTGACGGCCTTGAAGCGGTCGAGGTCGAGCAGCATGACGTTGAATGGCTGGCCTGATGCGGCAAGATGTTCGAGACGGTTTTCCAGCGTCTTCATCAGCAATACGCGATTGGGAAGTCCGGTCAGCGCATCGTGATGCGCCATATGTTCCAGCTGTTCAGCCATATCCCGTATCTGCCGCAGGCGCCCGCGTTCCAGAACCGCTTCGCGAAGCGTTTCAATCGCGGTTGCCATGTCGCCGATCTCATCTCTGCGTTCCTGAAACGGCGTGACAATATCGGTTTCCTCGCGGGCGATACGCAGTGTCGCCTGCACCAGAGCCGGAACGGGCTTCAGGAAGTGCCGGGCTATCACCGTAACAAGTACGCCCGTGACCGTCAGCACCACGATAAGCGCAGCGAGCGAGTTGTAGATCAGCTTGCGCTGCGCGCCATAAAGCGCATCCGAACCGCCGATACTGACGGCCACTGCGCCAATCGGTTTTTTCGTTTCCGTGCTGATGATCGGTAGCAGGCCGATATAATGGCTGGATTCGCCAATGGTCGCAAAGCCGGTGGCAAAACGCGCTGCTACGGCGTCTCTTGAAAAAATGGGGTCGGTGGCAAGCGGCTTCTCGGCGTCATCGGTAGCGTTGTCGAAGGCCGCGGCGATCTGCCTGAAGCCGGAATCGGTCTCGTCATAGCGGAACAGCCAGACGGCATTTTTGGTCTGCGCGCCGATGAGGGCGAGAACATCACTGGGATTGAAGCCGGTAACGAGAATGGATTCGTCGTCGCCGATCGGCTTGTCGGTCAATATGCCATTGACCTGGCCGCCGTCGTCGGCGGTAACGCTGACATAGGTATAGATGCTGCGCAGCGTGGCGCTGGCGATCTGCGAATTGACACGGGCCTGATTGAGCCATTGCTCGCTGGCGGCGGCAACGAACATGTACCAGCCGACGAGCGCACCGATGCTGTAGGCAAAGATCACACCGCCCAAGAATATCAGGGTTATCTTGCTGGCAAGCGAACGGCGGCGCGAAAACCGGCCATTTGCCGGCTGCGTCGTCAGGTCAAGCGTGTGGCCGGGTTCAGTCTGTCTATCTATCCCCCGATAGGCAGTCTCTTCCATTCGCGATAATCCCCCGCGATGTCGCGTTATGATTGTTTTATGGAATTTTTATAGGGCATGCATTTCAATGCTGTCTGCTAAATAATTCAACAAAGTTTAGATGCGATTAAGAATTAATCCGTCTTTTTATAGTCGTCGCTTATATAAGGCGCTGCTTGCCTGCACCCTGAGTTGAAAAAACGGGGTGCTGGTAATTATATTCTGGAGCGACACCACCAAGACTTTATGACACGCTTTACGTGTTCTTCAAGGTGGATTCCCGGCAGCAAGGGGGCGACAATTGACCTTGCCAAGCAGCGGAGAAACGGCATGGTGTGCGCAACATGCCGGTTTCAGGGAAGATATCATGGCTCACAGGGGCAAAAACATCGCGCAACTTTCCGTTCTCATCCAGAGCGGCCATCTTGATCCACGTAGTTTGGTGGATGAGACGCTCGATGCGATTGGTCAGGACGACGACCAGGCGATTTTTATCGGCCTGACGGCCGAGCGCGCCATGGCGGAGGCGGATGCGGCATCGAAACGCATTCGTGAGGGTCGTTCCTGTGGTGTGCTTGACGGCATCCCGGTGGCCTGGAAGGATCTTTTCGATCTCGAGGGCATGGCGACGACGGCCGGATCGACGGTGCTTGGCGACAGCATGGCGGCGTCCCGCGATGCGGATGTGGTGACCGCGCTGAAACGCGCCGGCATGGTCTCTATCGGCCGCACCAATATGAGCGAGTTCGCCTTTTCCGGCCTTGGTATCAATCCGCATTATGGCACACCGCGCAACCCCGCCTCGCAGGATGGCCACCGTTTGCCCGGCGGTTCCTCCTCCGGCGCGGGTGTGGCGGTGGCGGCCGGTCTGGTGCCGGTGGCGATCGGCACAGATACCGGCGGATCGGTGCGTATTCCCGCCGCCTTCAACGGCGTGGTGGGCTACAAGGCCAGCCGGGGCCGATATTCGATGCGCGGTGTTTATCCGCTGGCGAAAAGCCTTGATTCACTCGGGCCGCTGACCCGCACTGTGCAGGATGCCGTGTGGGTGGACGCCGCCATGCGTGGCAAGGCGACGGCTGATGTGGCGCGCGCACCTCTTTCAGGCCTCTCGCTGGTCGTGCCGGAAACGGTATTTTTCGACGGGATCGAGGAGGGCGTCGCAGCCGCGTTTGAACAGGCGGTGGAACGGCTTGTCCGCGCCGGTGCTTCAGTGCGGCGGCAGGCATTTCCGATCTTTGCGGAACTGTTCGATCTTATCAGGCAAAAAGGCGCGCTGGTGACGGCGGAAGCCTTTGCCCTGCACAAAACACGGCTGGAAGGTGCGGATGCTGCGGGCATGGACCCGCGCGTTGTTGTCCGAACGACGCTTGGAGCAAATATCTCCATGCCTGATTATATCGCTATTATCGAGGCGCGCGAACGCATGACGGCGGCATTTTCCGGCATGATCGGCAGGCATGAGCTTCTGGTTTCGCCGACATTGCCGTATGTCGCGGCGAAGGTCGCACCGCTCATCGATGATGACGAGGCCTTTTTCGCCATGAATGCGAAGACCT
The DNA here is from genome assembly GCF_017313405.1 of Agrobacterium burrii. NCBI lineage: Bacteria > Pseudomonadati > Pseudomonadota > Alphaproteobacteria > Hyphomicrobiales > Rhizobiaceae > Agrobacterium > Agrobacterium burrii. The sequence continues at coordinate 75,452 of NZ_JAFLNA010000021.1, read as the reverse complement.
TGCGCAACACCCAGATCGGCAATTTCTTCGACCTCTGCGGCGTATCGATCCCCTGCGGAACCGGCGACGCGGGCATGCCGGTTGGACTGCTGCTCTCCGGCCTGCACGGCACGGACGATCATCTGCTGGGTGTGGCGATGGCGGTGGAAGAGATTGTTCGGGGCTAAAAAGAGGGCCGTGTCTCATCGCCACGAGTTGGTGATGAAGACGTAAAAACCTCTCCTCCGTCATCCTCGGGCTTGTCCCGAGGATCTGCCGCCGGTTGATTTTACGATAGGTGATTGGATCCTCGGGACAAGCCCGAGGATGACGTCGAGTGAGCGGACGGCGCAGGAGGCACTTCGGCGCTTGGGTAAAGGCCGCCGCTCCGATAGCCCTAGCGCGCCGCCCAGTTGGCGCCACGGCGGAACATGGTCTTCATCTGCGGCACGGAAAATTCCTTGGCCTGATGGCCGAGCGCCGAATAGAAAACCCGGCCCTTGCCGTATTTGCGTTTCCACACCACCGGCATCACCACGCCGTCGATCCACCAGGCGTGATCGCCGGTGAATTTTGTCGTTGCCAGCACCTCGTTGGAGGGGTCGACATGCATGTAATATTGCTCCGACGTATAGGGGAAATCGGAAATTCCCTCCATCAGCGGGTCGTCGGGGCGGGTGATGTTGACGTGATAGTCGATGATGTTGCCGGGATGGGCGACCCATTGGCCGCCGATCATGAACTGGTATTCGACGCAATCGCGGAAACTGTCACCCGCGCCGCCATGGAAGCCGGCAATGCCGACGCCGTTTTCGACGGCGGCCGTCAGGTTCTTGATCTCTTCCTTCTCGATCTTCGACATGGTGACGATCGGCACCACGAGGCTCAGATCATGCACCGAAGGATCGGCGAAAGCCTCCGTGGAGTGCTCGACATAGACCTTGAAACCGTCCTCTTCCAGAATGTCCTTGACGATGGTGGCGCATTCCTGCGGCTCGTGGCCGCTCCAGCCGCCCCAGACGATGAGTGCTTCGCGCATTTATTTTCTCCTCCGGATTATTTGCCGAGCTGGCCGTCGACCAGCGATGTTTCAAGCGGAGCAGGACGCTCCACCTTGGTGGTGATGGAAACGGTCGTGCCGGTATCCGACGCCGTCTGGAAGGCTTCCATCACCTCCAGCACATGCAGGGCAAGATCGCCATTGGCGCGGTGCGGGCGGTTCTCGCGGATGGCATGGGCCATGTCCGCAACACCGATCGAGCGGTAGTTACCGTCGGCATAGGGCGACGACAGCGCCTGCGGCTCGAACTGGCCGCCCTTTTTCAGCAGTTGCACCTCGCCGCCGAAATGGTTGGGGTCCGGCACGATCAGCGTGCCTTCCGTGCCATAGATTTCCAGCGGCACATGTTTGTGGCCCGCCACATCAAAGCTCATGCCCATCTGCACCACGGCACCGTTCTGGAACGCCAGTACGCCGGAAACATGGGTGGCGACATGAACGGGGATTTTTTCGCCGTTCTTCGGCTCGCTGGTGATGAGACGCTCATTGCGCGGCGCGATGGCGAAACCCGCCACCTTGGCGACCGGGCCGAATAGGTTGACGAGATCGGTGATGTAATAGGGACCCATATCCAGCATCGGCCCGCCGCCGACCTCGTAATAAAAGGCGGGGTTGGGGTGCCAGCGCTCGTGGCCGGGGCACATGAAGGTGGCGGTGCCGCCGACGGGCTGGCCGAGCACACCTTCGTCGATCAGCCGGCGGGCCGTCTGGTGTCCGCCGCCGAGGAAAGTGTCGGGCGCGGAGCCGATACGTAGGCCTTTGGCCTTTGCCGCATCCGCAAGGCGTTTGCCTTCCGCGAAATTGATGCCGAGCGGCTTTTCCGAATAGGCGTGTTTGCCGGCGTCCAGTGCGCGCAGGCCAACCTCCACATGCGCCTTGGGGATCGTCAGGTTGACGATGATTTCCACCGAGGGGTCGGAGAGAAGTTCGTCGATGGTTTTTGCCTGAAGGCCGAATTCGTCTGCCCGTGCCTTCGCGGCCTCCTCGTTCATATCCGCAAGACCGCGAATGTCGAGAATCGGAAACGACGCCATGGCCTTGAGATAGGCGCTGGAGATGTTGCCGCAGCCGATGATGCCGATACCGACCTTGTTCATGTGATTTCCTCCCGTAAATCAGAAATGCTGAAGTCCGCTCTCAGGCCTTTCGGCTAAAGCGCTGGCCCCGTTGTGTTCCATGGCGATTCGTAAAGCTCGTAAAGGGCGACGGCCGCCGCCCCCTGCGCCCATAATTCGTCGCTCGCAACATCGAAAACCAGCTCTGCGACGCCGGCCAAAGATGGCGGCACGGCGGCGTTGTAGCTGTCGCGGATGCTGGCGATGAAAGGCTCGCCCAGTTCAAGGCTGGAGCCGGTGATGATCACCCGTGGCGGCGCGAAAAGCGTGACGATATTGGCAAGCGTCAGGCCAAGGGCGGCGCCGGCGCGAAGGGCCGCTGCGATCAACTCGTTGTCCTCAGCCGCAATCAGCGCATGCGCATGCTGCATGCCTCGACCGAGCCTGATCGCCTCGGCGAAACGTCCGTCCACCGGGCGCGAGCCTAAAATGGCATTCTCGCCGGCCTGGCTTGCCAGCCGCACGGTTCCCTCATTGGCAAGGCCGATGACGAGGTCGCCGAGATTATGGCTGAGGCCGCCGGCGCCGCGAAACAGCTGGTTCTGATGCATCACGCCAAGCCCGAGCGTCTGCTCGAGCGAGATCAGCACCATGTCCTCCAGATCGCGGGCATGGCCGAACCAGTGGTGAGCAAGGGTGATGGCGTGGGCGTCGCTTTCGATGATGGTGGGCGAATTCAGCCGCGACGTCATTTCTTCGGCGAAATTGACGTTCACTTCGCGCAAAATCGGGCTGCTGCGGATCTTGCCGGTGCGATGTTCGATCACGCCGGGCAGGCCGAGACAGACCATATCCACATCTTCAAGCGACAGCCCGGCATCGACCACGCAGCGCCGCACGCCATCCTCCACCAGATCGGCGATGACGCCGATGGGCTGACGGTCGACGCGGATAGGCAGGGCAAGGGTGGACAGCACGTTGCCGCAAAAATCGGTGACGACGAAAACCATGCGGCTTGCGGCGATCTTCGCACCCACCACGCGGGCGGCGTCCGGGTTCAGCTCCAGCATCACGCGCGGCCTGCCGCGCGCGCCTTCGGTGCGGATATCGCCGAGATGACGGGTAAGTATAAGCCCATCATCGAGCAGCGAAGCGGTGATGGCCGACACGGTGGTGGTGGAAAGCTGCGTTCTTTCGCTGATTTCCACTCGCGAGATTGGCCCGTGGCGGCGGATGCTGTCCAGCACGCTCAGCCTGTTGATCGCGCGCATCAGTTCTGGGTCTGCGGTCTTCATGGTGTCCTGCTGCGATCAATGCCGTTCGAGAGCCGATTTATGTCGGGTTGCGGATTAAATAACGGTGTAGGGGAGGGGTATGTCAAGCTGTTGGCGCAAAAAATCGGCAGCGTGCCTTGACATTGAGCGAGGGCTAATGTGAATTAATCCGCATTGGGGAATAAATGAGGAAATCCCCGAGGGAGGATCACCATCATGACGATTTGGCACGCAGGCGCAAGCCTGAGCGGCAGGCTGACAGGCTTTGCCACAACGACAAGCATTGCTCTCATGCTCGGCGCTGCGAGCGCCTCGGCCGCGACGGTCGTTAAATGGATGCATGTGGAACTGGACCCGAAAGCCGTGGCCGTCTGGGAGGAGATTGCCAAGGATTTCGAGACCAAACATCCCGGCGTGGATGTGCAGTTGCAATTCCTGGAAAATGAAGCCTTCAAGGCGAAGTTGCCGACGCTTTTGCAGTCCAACGACGTTCCGGATTTTTTCTATAGCTGGGGTGGCGGCGTTCTCGAGGAACAGTCCAAAACCGGCGCGCTGAAGGATCTGACCGAGGTTTTTGACGCCGATGGCGGCAAGCTGCGACAGGCCTATAATGCTTCCGCGATCGACGGCCTGTCCTTTGACGGCAAGGTCTGGGCCGTGCCTTACAAGGTCAGCCTCGTCAGCTTCTTTTACAACAAGGCGCTGTTTTCCAAGGCCGGCGTGAAGGCGGAAGACATCAAGAGCTGGGAAGATCTGGGCGCGACGGTCAAGAAGATCAAGGAAGCCGGCATCGTGCCGATTGCCGGTGGCGGCGGTGAGAAATGGCCGATCCATTTCTACTGGAGCTATCTCGTCATGCGCAATGGCGGGCAGGCCGTGTTCGATGCCGCCCGCAAGGGCGAGGGCGAAGGTTTCATGGACCCGGCGATCATCAAGGCGGGCGAGCAACTGGCCGAATTCGGCAAGCTCGAACCCTTCCAGCCCGGTTATCTCGGTTCCACCTGGCCGCAGGCGCTCGGCGTCTTCGGTGACGGCAAGGCGGCGATGATCCTCGGTTTCGACAATACCGAAGCCAACCAGCGTAAGAATGCCGGTGACGGCAAGGGGCTGGCCGCGGACAATATCGGCCGCTTCGCGTTCCCCGCCGTTGCAGGCGGTGCGGGCAAGGCCACCGATACGCTGGGCGGCCTGAACGGCTGGGCGGTCACCAAAAACGCCTCCAAGGAAGCAATCGATTTCGCGACTTTCCTGACCAGCAAGGAGAGCGAAGAGAAGATGGCCGCCGCCGGCATGATCCTGCCGGTCGCGACGGGTGCGGACGGCGCGGTCAAGAACCCGCTTTTGGCGGATTCCGCCAAGCAGCTTGCCGGCTCCACCTGGCACCAGAACTTCTTCGACCAGACGCTGGGCGCTGCCGTCGGCCGCGTCGTCAATGATGTCTCCGTCGAGATCGTCTCCGGCCAGATGAGCGCGGAAGAGGGTGCCAAACAGATTCAGGACGCTTTCGAGCTTCGCTGATTGTCACCTGCATTGCGGCCGCCGCGCTAAAACGCGGCGCCGCGATATCTGCATAAAAGAAAGCGGATAGAGATGACGGATATTTCCATGACTTCTGCGTCCATACCGGCGCGCGGCGCGGCGAAGGCCAAGCGCAAGCAAAGCTCGGTCGCGCATGACCGGGCGTTGACCCTGCTGGTGTTTTTGCCGCCCGCGCTGCTGCTCTTTACCCTGTTCGTCATCCTGCCCATGGGCGAGGCGGCGTGGTACAGCCTTTACCGCTGGAACGGTTACGGCACGCCGACCGATTTCGTCGGCTTGAAGAATTTTCAGGTTCTGTTCGGCAATGCCGCCTTCTCGCAGGCGCTGCTCAATAACGGCCTCATCATCCTGATTTCCATTCTGATCCAGATCCCGCTGGCCATCTGGCTCGCCACGATGCTGGCCCACCGCGTTCCCGGCGTCGTCGCCTTCCGGCTGGTGTTTTTCCTGCCCTATGTGCTGGCGGATGTGGCGGCGGGTCTGATTTGGCGTTTCGTTTATGACGGCGATTACGGTCTGTTTGCCGCCATCTCCAATTTCTTCGGTTTTGCCAATCCTTACGTGCTGGCCGACAAGGATGTGGCGATCTATGCGGTGCTCGGCGTCATCGTCTGGAAATATTTCGGTTTCCACATGATGCTGTTCATCGCCGGCCTTCAATCCGTTGACAAGAACGTGCTGGAAGCGGCCGAAATCGACGGTGCGACCGGCTGGCAGAAGTTCCGTTATGTCACCTTGCCGATGCTCGGTTCCACGGTGCGCCTGTCCGTCTTCTTTGCGGTGATCGGCTCATTGCAGCTGTTCGACATGATCATGCCGCTGACAGGCGGCGGCCCGTCCAACTCCACGCAAACCATGGTCACGTTTCTCTACACCTATGGCGTCATGCGCATGCAGGTGGGGCTTGGCAGCGCGGTCGGCGTCGTTCTCTTCGTCATCTGCGTGACGCTCGCCTTCGGTTACAAAAGGATTTTCATGCGCCATGACTGACACATCCACCTCCGTCCGCATGCCGCTGCAAACGAAGCTTTATCTCTATATATCGCTGAGCCTGATCGCGGCCATCGTGCTCATTCCGCTTCTGACCACAGCGCTTGGCGGCTTCAAGACGCTGGGAGATCTGCGCGTCAATCCGTTCGGTCTGCCGGCCGAATGGCAATGGGCCAATTACGGCGATATCCTTTTCGGCAAGCGTTATTGGCTGCAGATCTTCAACTCGCTGGTGATTGCGCTGTTGACGGTGTTCCTGACGCTGACCGTCTCGGCCATGGCCGCCTTCACCTTCGCGCATGTGAAGTTCTTCGGTTCCTCCTTCCTGCTCAATTATTTCCTGCTGGGGCTGATGTTTCCGGCGGCCACCGCCATCCTGCCGTTGTTCATCCGCATCCGCGATCTCGGCCTGCTCGATACCTATTGGGGTGTGGTGCTGCCGCAGGTGGCCTTCGGGCTTGGCATGAGTATTCTCCTATTCCGCAATTATTTCCGCAATCTGCCGGAGGAACTGTTTCAGGCGGCGTTCGTGGATGGTTGCGGCTATCTGCGCTTCTTCTGGCACATTTCCCTGCCGCTTTCGCGGCCCATCGTCGCCACCGTCGGCATCGTTTCTTTCGTCGGCAGCTGGAACAGCTACATCCTGCCGCTGATCATGCTGAATTCGGAATCGAAATATCCCTGGCCGCTCGGCATCATGGTCTATCGCGGCGAGTTCGGCACGGAATGGCAGCTGGTCCTCGCCTTCATCACCATGACGATCCTGCCGACCGTCATCGTCTTCTTCCTCGCACAGAAACACATCATCGCGGGCCTGACGGCCGGTGCCGTCAAATCGTGACTTGAAAGGAGCAAAATATGGCTTCCGTCGAACTTCGGGATATCCGCAAATCCTATGCCTCGCTCGATGTCATTCACGGCATCTCGCTCGATATAGCGGACGGCGAATTCATCGCGCTGGTCGGGCCTTCCGGCTGCGGCAAATCCACCCTGCTGCGCATGATCGCCGGGCTGGAGGAAATCACCGATGGGGATATTCTCATCGGCGACAAGGTGGTCAACGGCATGACGCCGCGTGAGCGCAACATCGCCATGGTGTTCCAGTCCTATGCGCTTTATCCGCATATGACGGTGGCTGAAAACATGGGCTTCAACCTGAAGATTGCCGGCCAGCCGAAAAACGTCATTGAGGAGCGCGTGGCGGAAGCTGCCCGCATGCTCGATCTCGGCAAGCTGCTGGATCGCAAGCCCTCGCAGCTTTCCGGCGGCCAGCGCCAGCGCGTCGCCATGGGCCGCGCCGTGGTGCGCAACCCGGCCGTCTTCCTGTTCGATGAGCCGCTGTCCAATCTGGACGCCAAGCTGCGTGTGCAAATGCGCAGCGAAATCAAAACTCTGCATCAGAAAGTTGGCACGACCTCGATCTATGTCACCCACGACCAGATCGAGGCGATGACGCTGGCGGACCGGGTGGTGGTGCTCAATCACGGCCGCATCGAACAGCAGGGCACGCCGCTGGAACTCTACAAGACACCGGCCAATCTCTTCGTCGCCGCCTTCATCGGCTCACCGGCCATGAACCTCATCGAAGGTGTGGTCGATGGCGAGGGCGACCAGCCCGCCGCCCGGCTGAAGGACGGGACCGCGATCCGCATCGCCGCCTCCCGCAATGTCAAGCGCGGCCAGCCGGTGACGATCGGGCTTCGCCCCGAACATATCGGCTCGGCCATCGGCGGCGATATCTCGCTCTCTGGCCGCACCGTGCTGGTGGAGCCGACGGGTGCGCAGACGCATGTGGTCTTCGAACTGGCGGGCGATCAGGTAACGGCGGTGGTGGATGGCGAGCAGCCGGTGAAGGTCAATACCCCCTTTGCCGCCACTGTCCACCATGAGCGTGTGCATGTGTTCGACAGGGCCAGCGGGCTGGCGCTGTAAACGTATTTCGCTTTTTTAGCGAAACAGCAAAATTCTCTTGCCCTTCCGCTTTTGGGGCTTGTCTGAAAATTACGAGCGGTTAGCTTGGCGCTGGGAGTGAAAGCGGTTTTACCGCTTAACTGTATCGATACAGGGAGGTTATTTTATGAGAACGATCAAGGGGCCGGCTCTTTTTCTCGGCCAGTTCGCTGGCGATGCTGCACCGTTCAACAGCTGGGACAGCATTACAAAATGGGCGGCTGAAAAAGGCTATATCGGCGTGCAGGTGCCGACATGGGCCGGACAGCTGATCGATCTCAAAAAAGCAGCCGAATCGAAGGATTATTGCGACGAGTTTGCCGGCGTCGCACGCCAGAACGGCGCGGAAGTGACCGAGCTTTCCACCCATCTGCAGGGCCAGCTGGTTGCCGTTCATCCGGCCTATGATGAAGCCTTCGATGGTTTTGCAGCGCCGGAAGTGCGCGGCAATCCCAAAGCGCGCCAGCAATGGGCGGTCGAGCAGGTGAAGCTGGCGCTGAAGGCCTCCAGAAACCTCGGCATCAAGGCACATGCGACCTTTTCGGGCGCGCTCGCCTGGCCATTCATTTATCCCTGGCCGCAGCGCCCGGCCGGTCTGGTGGAAACCGCCTTTGACGAGTTGGCGAAACGCTGGACGCCGATCCTCGATTATGCCGATGAGCAGGGCGTGGATGTCTGCTACGAAATCCATCCGGGCGAAGACCTGCATGACGGCGTCACCTTCGAGATGTTCCTGGAGCGGGTGAAGAACCACTCACGCGCCAACATGCTCTACGATCCCTCGCATTACGTGCTGCAATGCCTTGATTATCTTGATAATATCGACATCTACAAAGACCGCATCAAGATGTTCCACGTCAAAGATGCGGAGTTCAACCCGACCGGTCGGCAGGGTGTCTATGGCGGTTATCAGGGCTGGGTGGAGCGGGCTGGCCGCTTCCGTTCGCTGGGTGACGGGCAGGTGGATTTCGGCGCGGTCTTCTCGAAAATGGCGGCCAATGATTTCGACGGCTGGGCCGTGGTCGAGTGGGAATGCGCGCTGAAACATCCCGAAGACGGTGCGCGCGAAGGGGCCGAATTCGTCAAGGCGCATATCATCCGCGTCACGGAAAAAGCCTTTGACGATTTCGCCTCGAGCGGCACCGACGATGCGGCCAACCGTCGTATGCTGGGGCTTTGAGAGCATTTCCAGAAAAATGTGAAGCGGGTTTCCGTGCGGAAATGCGCTAAAAAATGCCGAGGAGATATTATGGCTATTGAAGGCAAGACGACAGACAAGGCAAACCAGCGTATCCGCCTCGGCATGGTGGGCGGCGGTTCGGGTGCATTTATCGGCGGCGTGCACCGCATGGCCGCCCGGCTCGACAATCGCTTCGATCTCGTCGCAGGCGCGCTGTCGTCCACACCGGAAAAATCCCTCGCTTCCGGCCGCGAGTTGGGGCTTGATCCCGAACGTTGCTACGGTTCCTTCGAGGAAATGGCGGAGAAGGAAGCGTTGCGCGAAGATGGCATCGAGGCGGTGGCGATCGTCACGCCCAACCATGTGCACTATCCGGCGGCGAAGGCGTTTCTGGAGCGCGGCATCCATGTCATCTGCGACAAGCCGCTAACCTCCAATCTGGAGGACGCCAAAAAGCTGAAGGATGTGGCCGACAAGGCGGATGCCCTGTTCATCCTCACCCATAACTATACCGGTTATCCCATGGTGCGGCATGCGCGGGAACTGGTAGAGGCCGGTGCACTCGGCACGATCCGTCTGGTGCAGATGGAATATCCGCAGGACTGGCTGGCCGAACCGCTGGAACAGACCGGCGCGAAACAGGCCGTCTGGCGCACCGATCCGGCGCAATCCGGCGTCGGAGGCTCCACCGGCGATATCGGCACCCATGCCTATAATCTCGGCTGCTTCATTTCCGGTCTGGACGCCGATGAACTGGCGGCGGATGTGCACACTTTCGTCGAAGGCCGCCGGCTGGACGACAATGCGCATGTAATGCTGCGCTTCAAGCCGAAGGACGGCAAGCAGTCCGCCAAGGGCCTGCTCTGGTGCAGCCAGGTGGCTGTCGGCCATGAAAACGGGCTGAAGGTTCGTGTTTATGGCGACAAGGCCGGCCTCGAATGGACGCAGGCGGATCCGAATTATCTCTGGTTCACCAAGCTTGGCGAACCGAAGCAGCTGGTCACCCGTGGTGGTGCCGGGGCGGGGGCAGCCGCCGCGCGTGTCACCCGCATTCCGTCAGGCCATCCGGAAGGCTATCTCGAGGCCTTTGCCACCATCTATACCGAGGCTGCACACGCCATCGAAGCCCGCCGCACGGGTTCGTCGCTGGACACGGCGGTGATTTATCCGACCATCGATGATGGGGTAAAGGGTGTTGCCTTTGTTACTGCCTGCATCGAATCCGGCAAAAACAATGGCGGATGGGTGAAGCTGTAAGACTCGATACGACGTTACCGCGCCATCTTCTCTCCCCGGGGCAGAAGATGGCGGTTTTATCGTCCCAAATGCTGCTCGCCGCGCTTTTTCGCCAGCTCGATCTGTTGCTGGCGGTCGCGGAAACGCTGGCGGTCCTCTTCGGTGCGGTCGTCGTAACAGCTCGGGCAGGAAACGCCTTCCTCGAATTTGGGTGACAGGCGTACTTCCGGCGTGATCGGGTTGCGGCAGGCATGGCAGAGCTGATGGTCGCCTTCAGCAAGGCCGTGCACCACCGAAACGCGCTCGTCGAAGACGAAACAGGCGCCTTCCCAGAGGCTCTCTTCTTCCGGCACCTCTTCCAGATATTTCAGGATGCCGCCCTTGAGGTGATAGACCTCATCGAAACCCTGTTCCTTCATGAAGGCGGTGGCCTTCTCGCAGCGGATGCCGCCGGTGCAATACATGGCGATCTTCGGCTTGTTGTGCAGGCCGGGATTGTTTTTCACCCATTCGGGAAACTCGCGGAAGGTCTTGGTCTTCGGATCGACCGCGCCCTTGAAGAGGCCGATGGCGGTCTCGTAATCATTGCGCGTATCGATGAGGATGGTGTCCGGGTCGGTGATCAACGCATTCCAGTCCTGCGCCTCGACATAGGTGCCGACGATGCGGTTCGGATCGATATCCGGCACGCCCATGGTGACGATCTCTTTCTTGAGCTTCACCTTCAGCCGCACGAAAGGCATGTGCGACGCGCGGCTTTCCTTGTGCTCAAGCGCGGCAAATTCCGGCTGGGCGCGCAGGAAGGCAAGCACCGCATGAATACCCGTATCCGGCCCGGCAATCGTGCCGTTGATGCCTTCGGCAGCCAGCAGCAATGTGCCCTTGACGCCGTTTTTCTGGCAGAGTTCGAACAGCTGTTCGCGCAGGCTCTCGAACCGCGGCAGGCGGGCAAAATGATAAAGTGCGGCCACAAGGAAATCACCAGAGACTTCCGGGCGGGGGAGAATGGTCGTGTCGGTCATGGGCGCTGAAATACAGCGACGGCGGCCGCAAAGCAATATTTATCCGCTGCGACCAGCATTTTGAAAATCGTCAAATCCCGAGATTCTGCCGGGTTTCCAGCCTATTTGGCCGCCTGCCGCCACAAAAGGCCGACGATGCGGCTTTCGGTGCGTGGGGATTCGGAGAAGACTTCGTCCGCAAGCTCAAGGCCTTCCGCGCGCAACGCCTGCTGTCTTACGATGATCGCATCGAGAAGAAGCGCCAGTCGCTCGCCATTGCCGAAACGGTCCGGCTCCCGGTCGGCAACGGCGGTGAGGACTGAAAGGTCATGCTCGTGGCCGAGAATATCGACCAGCCGTTTGGTGTCGGCACGCTTGGCGCGCATGGCGGAGGGCCAGAGGCGGCGCATGAGGCCAAGATGCATCCAGTGGGTCTGCCCCGCTTTGCGCAATTCGTGGAAATGCTCAACATCTGCCTGGTCGCGACAATCTGAGAGCGCCTTGCGCGCCTTTACCCTTTGCTTCGCCCAGCTGCTTCTCACCAGCCTCGCCGTCTTTTTCAGATCATCCGGCAGAGAGAGAGCCGCAAGCCTTTCGTGTCCCGCCTCGCAGCCGGCGATAGCCGCCGCAATGGCGCCGTCAAGATCGACCTCATGGTTGATGGCGTCGTCGCGACGTTCGCGCAGCATTGCCGTAATCGATCGCAACGCCTGACCTTGCGCATCGGAGAGCGCAAAAGCCTCGAGATATTCCGCCGTTTCCACCAGCGCCGTCGCATCCCGCGCAAAGGCGAGTGAGCGGGCAATATCGCGGAAACGGGCATTTTCCTCGCGGCTGAAATCGGGCGCCGCCTTGCGGATGAGGCGGTAGAGCGCCCGCAGCCGCTTGAAGCGCTTGCGGGCATCGTGCACCGCCTCATGCGAACCGGAGGGCTGGTCGCGAAGGATCGTAATCGCGTCCTTAATCAGTTCCAGCCCGGCGCGGCGGATTTCGTCGCCAAAGGGCTTTTTCGGATCAATCCTGAAGGGCATCCTGCAAGTCTCCACTCGAACAGTCCATGGCGAGCGACTGGTTGGAAAAGCGGCGGTCACCCGTCACCTCTTTCCCAAGCCAAGACGGCAGGTCGGGTTTGGCATTCTCGTCGTTCATTTCCACTTCGGCGACGACCAGCCCCTGATACCGGCCTTCGAAAACATCGATTTCCCAGGTGAAACCGCCATGGTCAACCGTGTGACGTGTCTTTTCTATCACCACCCCCGGCGCGCTCGCCATCAGCTCTTCCGCGTCCTGGAGGGGGATGGGGTATTCATATTCGTCGCGGACAAGCGCGCTTGCGCCGATCTTGATGGTCAGTGTCGCATCACGCCCATTGACGATCCTGACCCGGACCGAGCGATTTTCCAGCGAAGCGACATATGCCTGCCGAAAAGCCATGCTATGCGTCACCTCATCGCGCCATTCACCGCCTGCAACAAGAAACTTCCGTTCAATTTCCTTGGCCATGCTGTCTCCGCAAACTGGTGCGTCAGATTATCGCAAGATGACGTCGCGAAGAAGCGAATTGATTGAAGTATCTGGATAAAAAATGGCCTTGCCACGCCTCGACATCATAGCCGGGGCAGGCTAATCGGTAAACGGGATTTCAATCGTTTCAATCGCGCAAGGGAGGCTCATCTTGGCCCAGGACTCCGAAAAACTTCTTTCCATCCTCAAACTTCAGCCGGTCGTGCCGGTGCTGATCGTGGATGATGCCGCTTCCGCCGTGCCGCTTGCGCGCGCTTTGGTCGCTGGCGGCCTGAAGGCAATCGAGATCACCATGCGCACGCCGGCGGCACTCGATGCCATCCGCGCGGTTGCCGCGGAAGTGGAAGGTGCCCATGTCGGTGCCGGCACCATTCTCAACGCCCGGGATTTTGAAGCCGCAGCCGAAGCGGGATCCACCTTCATCGTCAGCCCCGGCATCAATAAAAGTGTGCTGCAGGCAGCGCACGGCTCCAACGTGCCGTTGCTTCCGGGTGCGGCCACCGCCAGCGAAGTCATGGCGCTGCGTGACGAGGGCTACAAGGTCCTGAAGTTCTTCCCCGCCGAACAGGCTGGCGGCGCGCCTTACCTCAAGGCGCTGTCCTCGCCGCTCGCCGGCACGGTGTTCTGCCCGACCGGCAGCGTTTCGCTGAAGAATGCCAATGACTATCTGTCGCTCCCGAACGTCGTCTGCGTCGGCGGCTCCTGGGTCGCCCCGCGTGAACTGGTGGCGACCGGCGACTGGGCGGGCATCACCAAGCTTGCCGCTGAAGCGGCCGCTCTGCGCGGCTGATTGACATTGCTTCAAACCCGTTCACGAAGGCGTGAGCGGGTTTGACATTTATATTCGCGCCGCGGCTTCCTATCTCCCCTGTAGATTTTGACCTTTACAGGAGATTTTGATGTTCGACGCCAAGAAGCTTCTTGAACAATTCCTCGGCTCGCAGGTGCCGGGCCTTTCGGGAAGCGTCCGTGACAGAGCCGGGCAGGCCGCCGATATCGCCAAGAACAACCCTATGAAGGCCGGCGCGCTCGCCGCTGCCATTCTGGGCACCAAAACCGGCCGCAAGCTCGCCGGCAATGTCGCCACCATCGGCGGTGTCGCCGCCATCGCCGGCCTCGGTTATCTCGCCTACAAGAATTACAAGTCCGGGCAGGCCCCGGAAGCCGCGCCGAAACCCGAGCCGGAACTGCTTGCGCCTCCCGCCGATTCCGCCTTCCATCCGCAATCGCCCGCCCTTTCCAATGATTTTGCCCTGAAGCTCATCCAGGCGATGATCGCTGCCGCCAAGGCCGACGGTCATATCGATGAGAAGGAGCGCGCCAATATCATGGACAAGGTGCAGGTTTCCGGTCTCGATACCGAGGCGGAGCGGTTCCTGGAAAAGGAACTGGCCGATCCGCTGGATATAGACGCACTGGTGGCCGCCGCTCGCACGGAAGAGCAGAAGGTCGAGCTTTATACCGCTTCGCGGCTTGCCATCGAGGCCGATACGCGTGCGGAGCGGGGATATCTCGATCTTTTGGCCGGGCGGTTGGGGTTGCCGGATGCACTGGTGGACCATATCGAGGCGACAGTGGTGGCGGCGAAGGTTTGACGTCCGGCTTTTGAGGTCTGTGGGTGGCGCTCACCCCCCTCTGCCCTGCCGGGCATCTCCCCCACAAGGAGGGAGATCGGCAAGACGCTCTACCGCCACTTCAATCTCAAACGTTGAGATGGGCGAAATCTCGCCTTGGGTCGATCTCCCTCCTTGTGGGGGAGATGCCCGGCAGGGCAGAGGGGGGTGAGCGCCACCCACCCAATGCCGCAGATGCACTGTTGTCATCCCATCCCGCTTGCCCTAATCCTTGTCCCAGACAATGGGGAAGAGAATGAGCGATCTGAGTGATTTCAAGGGATGTCCGGCGCCACAGCCGGTGGTGTTGAAGGGCCGTTACGTGACGGCGGAGCCGTTTGATCGTGGCAGGCATCTCGCGAAGCTCTGGGCCGCACTTGGCGGTGAGGGCGTTAATGCTCTTCTCAAATATTTCCCGCAAAACGCCTTTCCCGATGCTGATGCCTTTGGCGACTGGCTGATTGGTGCGGGACAAAAGCTCAACTGGGTTACGCTGGTCTTCGTGGAAAATGCCAGTGGTGATGTCGTGGGCATGGCGAGCTACATGCGGCCCGATCCTGCCAATGGCGTGGTCGAGGTCGGTTCCGTCGCGCATGGCGGCAAGATGAAGCGCTCGCCCTTGTCCACTGAGGCGCATTACCTGATGGCGAAACATGTTTTCGAGGATCTGGGTTACCGTCGCTACGAGTGGAAATGCCATAATGAAAACGAGCCGTCGAAAGTCACCGCGAAACGTTACGGTTTCACCTTCGAGGGTGTCTTCCGCCAGCATATGATTTCCAAGGGCGAGAACCGCGATACCGCGTGGTTTTCGATGATCGACGGTGAATGGCCGCTGATCGGCAAGGCTTTCGAAACCTGGCTTTCGCCGGAGAATTTTGCAGATGACGGGGCGCAGAAGCGCAAGCTCGAGGATATCCGTGCGGAGCTTGCCAATGGTTGAGAAAAAGGATTGGTCGCCGGCCATTGCCGCCGCCCTCATCATCATCGGCTTCGGGCTGGTGTTTTTCATCATGCCGAAAATCATGCTGTGGCTGGGTGATTATTCGCCCTGGCTCGCAGCTGCCTTCGGTACCGTGGCGGTGCTTTGTTTCTTCCTGGTGTTCTGGTTGCGCGCACGTTACCAGCGTCGCCGCGACGGTTAGAGTACCACCACGTGCTCCAGGTCTTTTGTTCTAATGCATTTCCGGACGTAAGCCGCTCCGCGTTTTTACCGGAAATGCTCTAGAATCGAAGCGACGCGCCGAGCAATAACAGCCCCATGATCAAAACGAACAGTGCGCCGGCGATCTCGATCGCGTGGCTGATGCCCGCTGCCTTGCGGCTGCCGGGGCCGGCAAAACGCACGGCAAGGCCCTTGGCCGATACCGCCATGATGGCGAGAGCCGACACGGTGATGGCGGTGCCGAGCGACATGGCGAGGACCGATAGCACCCCGCCGAGGAAAAGCCCGTTCAAAAGCGCGAAACTCATGACGATGATGGCGCCCGAGCAGGGCCGCAGCCCCACCGCGATGATGGCCGACCATGCCTCGTGCAGGCTGAAGTTCTTGCTTTTCAAAAGCATCGGATCGGGCGCATGGGATTTGCCGCAGGCCGAGCAGAGGTCGCCCGTGCCATCATGATCGTGATCGGCAAAAACCGGCTTGCCCTGGAACCGTAGTCCGGTGCCCATGCCGGTGGCTCTGCCAGTCGATGTTTCGCCGGCAGTGGCGAAGACGGCGACGGGCTCGCGCCGGATGCGCAGCGACCAGAGTTTGCGCACCAGAAGCCAGGCCCCGAACAGCGCCACCATGGCGAAACTGGCGATCTCCATCGCCTGTGTCGCCTTCGTCATGGTGATGGACGTGCCGCGCAAAACGAGCCATGCCGCGCCGACGAGTCCGATGGCCACTGCGCCCTGAAGAAGCGCCGACACGAAGGAAATCAGAATGCCGCGTCTCAACTGCGTTTCATTGGCGATCATATAGGACGAGATGACGGCCTTGCCATGGCCGGGGCCAGCGGCGTGAAAAACGCCATAGGCAAAGGATAGGCCGATCAGCGAGCCAAGCGCCCAGCCATCCTCGCGCATGGCTTTCAACGCGCCGGTCAGCGCCCGGTAGAACATCTGCTGGTGCACATTGATCCATTGCATCAGCGGCGCAAACGGTCCGCCGAGCGCAAAGGACGGTTCGGCCGAACCGATGCCGAGCGGCGATTGCGCATGGGCAGCGCCCGCAACGGCAAGCAAGCCGATGGCGGCGATGCTCAGATGTCCGGCCAGACGCCCGCTGCGGCTTAGCATGTCACCTCCAGCCGGGTGGCGAACATTTTGGTCATATCGGTGCCGGTTGGGTCGTTGAAAAAGGCGTCGGTCAAGGTGCTCTGGTTTTGGGCGAGCACTTCGTCCGGGTCCGGGCGGACGACATGGTGCTTGCAGGCGGCGAGATCCTTGCCCTGCATCGCCAGATCGCCGTCTTTCGCGAAATCGATGGCCGTATACATGGTCGGATCCCAGGCACCGAAGCTCAGCTTACCCTTGATGGCCAGAGGTTTGGTCGGCTTGACCGAAAAGAACATCAGGATCTGGTTGTCCTTGTAGTCGACGTGAATGGCCTCCGGCTTTCCAAATGCAACTGGTTTGCTGTCGGCGGTGATGAAGGTGTAGTAGGAATATTCGGCAAGCGATTCCAGCACGGTATTGCCGATGTCGGCCAACTCGTCCTTGTCCAGCTTCAGATCGCTGTTCTTGTCGTAATCCATCACCACGCTTGCCGAGAACATCTCGTCGAAACGCCAGATGTTGCGCACCTCCTGCACGGTGCCGTTCGGCCCCTCGACGATTTCCATGCGCGCCTCGGCGAAGATGTGCGGATGGGCCGAGGCCGCGGCGGGAATACAGGCAAGGCCGGCCGCTAGAAGCAAAAATCGTCTGTTCATTATCCGGTCTGTCCTGCCTTCGAATCTTGAAGGCCCGAGTCTAGCAGAAATTGGGACCGAATTTCGACCCGGCGCCGACCGGCGGGATATTTCAGAATGTGCCGGTGAAACGTGAGGTGACGCTGGAGCCACTATAAGAGAAGTCGGTGTCGCGCTCGCCATGCAGAAGACGGTTGAATTCCACTTCAAGCTTGCTGCTCTTGCCGGTGTCGAAGGAGAGTGTGGCCATCAGCCTGCGTTCGCTGGTGTCGTAATTATAATAGATCCAGTCCTTGTGAACGCGCTGCAGGGCAAGGTTGAGCCCCACCTTGTCGGTGAGCTTGCTTTTCATGACCAGCTGCCAGCGCCGATGGAATTCGGCGATCGGGTCATCCGGGTCGAAAAGCGCATAGTCCTGCGAGAAGCCGGCGCCGAAGGTTATGCGGTCGGTGGCTTTTACCTCGGCTTCTGTCCGCAGGTAGGGCCGGGTGCGCTTCACCTTGTCGCTGATCTCATCGCCGGAAATGGTTGTGAGGCCCGCCTCAGCCAGAACCGCGAAACGTTCGGAGAACTTGTAACCATAGGCCAGTGAGCCGCGCAGCGTATTGGCCTCAAACCGCTCGTATTTTTCCTGCTGGCTTTCCGGCACGACGATGCGGTCATAAGCGAGTGTCAGCCCCGCTTCGCCGCCGCCCAGCGGTCGTTCATGTTCGGCCTTGAGGGATAAAAGTGCCTCATTGGCTTCCAGCCGGGTGGGCAGGAAATAGGCCGGCCTGAAACGCGCCTTGCCCTTCATCAGGCTGGCAAGGCTTGCCGTCAGCGTGTTCTTGCCGCCCAAAGCGAGGATGCCGAGCTGGGAAGAGGCCTCCAGCTTGTGGTCCAGCCGCCGATAACCGATGTCTTCTTCGGGCAGGTGCACGAAGATATCGCCGGCATCGCTGCGCGTGCCGCGCAACTCGATGGTCCATTCCAGTTTTTCGGAAAAACGCCTGGTCAACCCCAACGAGGCAATGGTGTTGTGTTCATTGGCAAAACTATAACGGGGGAGACGGACCTCCTCGTGCTCGAGCGCATAACGCAGTTCCGTCCCTTCCAGAGCGACCTTGCCGTTGAGCCCGAAGCCGGCGCGCAGCGAAATCGCGCTCAGGCGATTGGTATCGGCGAAATAATTGGTGTCATAGGCGACGCCCGACTTGTAGGTGAAATTGTGCTCATCCGCACTTTCACCCGCCCGCGCGCCGGAGGCGCAGGCAAGCCCAAGAACAAGCGCGATACATCCCCCCAGTCGCATTCGCATCTCCGGTCTCTAATTAAGCAATATCTTATATTTAGATGGTTAATAAAGTTTCCGGGGATTTTTTACTGTCACAACGGCAAATGATTACTCAGAACAATCGGTTCAGAGGGAGGAACACGGTGCAGGATCGATAAAATTTTATTAAATTCACAAGTATTAGTGTTAATCGTTTATTGTAATATTAGCCTTTGCTTGAATTAGAATCCTCTAAATATACAGTTCAGTTACGCCATGGGGCGTGATCAAACATAAGAGGAGAGAGAAATGATTGCTAAATTTGCTTGTGTAGCCGCTGTTCTTACTATCGCTTCCGTTGGTCAGGCCAATGCCGGCGGTCTTCTGGGCGGTATCCTTTCCGGAAACAGCAACAAGGGCGGCGCGCTCGTCGTCGTGTCGCCAAGCATCGATCTGGGGCTCAACGGTATCCTGTCCAATAACGGGATTCTGAACGGCAACAAGACCGGCATCCTGAGCGGTATTCTGAACGGCAACAAGACCTCCGTTGATGTCATCGACAACAAGAATGACGGCGGCAAGAAGCGTCGGCACTAATCAGTCAGATCGAAAATCGACAGGGATTTTCGACGGTAACGATGCGCGCAGGACATAAGCCGGGAACGATCTCCGAGTTGCGTGTGTATGACGCATGGCGCTTCCGGCAACAACAAACGGCGCATCGCACAACTGAAAGGGGGCCTCGCGGCCCCCTTTTTTTGTTCATATTTTCTCGGCCATACTTTCACAATGTTGCGTGCTTAACGCTACTTCTGATGGATTTTGTAGATTGGACTTAGCCGTAATCGCTTAATTATGATCGCTCGGATTTACGTGTCTATTGTCTAATTTATATATTGTTATGTCTGGAAATATTAACGGATTTATATAGTTCATACTTATATTTTTATAATTTTCACACGATGTTAACCTTGTTGAGCTTCAATCATAAGGTGCGTTCACCTTGTTAATTACGTTGTGTTTCGTGGCGGATTTGTTCGTGCCCCGCAGCGTGGTGGGTGAAGTTATTTTTCAAGGAGCTATCGCATGTTGAAACAATCATTTCTGGCACTCGTCACACTCGGCGTGTTTTCGGGTGCTGCGGTTGCCGCTGATGCGGTCAATGACATTCCGGCTGCACCGTATGTCAATGACGTCGCGCCTTCCTTTTCCTGGGACGGTTTTTACGCCGGTGCTTCGGCTGGTTATGGCTGGAACCGTGTGAAGTCGACCACTTTTGGCGTCACCACAAAGCATGAATTCGATGGCGCCCGTTTTTCCGGTTTTGCCGGTTATAATTTCGAGGTGGCACCATCCGTCGTTCTCGGCGTCGAAGGTGACCTTGGTTATGCCTGGGGGGACAAAACCATTGTTACCAGCAAGGTTTCCGCAGGTCTGAACGGCTCCGCGCGTCTGCGTGCCGGTTATGCCATCGATCGTGCCTTGATCTACACTGCCGGCGGCTACACCGCGACCGACAGTGAAGTGGATGCACCGTTCGGCAAGGACAGCAAAATGCTGCACGGCTGGACGGTTGGCGCCGGTATTGATTACGCGTTCACCAACAATTTGTTCGGCCGCGTTGAATATCGCTACAACGATTTTGGTAAGGCGACGTATAGAACGGGTGCGATCTCGTCGGTCGGCGATGTCAATGAACATGTCGTCAAGGTTGGTCTCGGCGTAAAGTTCTGATCAGGGGCGCTTCCGCTCTTCCGAGAAGACGAGGTCGCTGATAGCGCCAACGCCATGGGCAACCATGGGACCGTTTTATCGATCCATACCGGCCCGGCGGAAGATGTTCTGCCGGGCCGGGTAACTTATTGCGAGGCTGTGCTTGCCGGGAGACGCGAAAGAAGAAGCACGTTTCGTTCAAAGCCAAAAAACGTGCGCTTCCTGATTTACGAGCTTGAACCGCGGTCGGTTTTGGTGAGATGGTGCGATCCTGTCCCGTCTCCCAGCTTCCAATCGATTCCCCATGCTTCAGAAAAGCACTTCGCCGGGCGCTTTTGATCGTCAGGCCTATATGATCGCGCTGCTGGTGTTCGTTGCCGGCGGCACCAACGCGGCTGTCGTGCCGTTTATCGGTTTTTACATCATTCAGGTGCTCGGCCATCCGCCGGCAACGCTTGGCCTTTATAGCGTGACGGCGATGGTTGCCTCGATTATCGCCAGCCGTTTTTATGGCGAGCGTGTCGATGCCGGGGTGCGGGTGCGGCCGTTGCTGCTTCTCTCCGTGTCCGGCGCTTTTGTCGCGGTGGGGGCTGCGACCTTCGGGCATTTGGGACTGCTGGTGGCGATAACGGCGGTCGGCATGGGGCTTTCCAACGCTGCCAGCACCCTCATCTTCAGTTACGGCCGTTATCACGGCCGGGTGCAGGCGTTGAATACCGCCTCTTATAACGCTTTCCTGCGGACGATGGTGTCGCTGGCGTGGATGCTGCTGCCGGCTGCAGCCTATCTCATCTTCGATCTTGCCGGCGCAAAGGCCGTATTTGGCATCGCCCTGCTGATGACGACCATCTGGGGCGGGCTTGCGCTTGCCATCGTGCCGCGCGGCCAGACATGCCCGATGGAGCGGCGGCAGGAGGGCGAGGCAGATGAGGGGCGCAACCTGCCGCTGCTTCTGGCGGCGGCGGCCAGTTTTTGCATGTCTTTCGCCCACGCGCTCTGCGCTTCCGCCCTGCCGGTTTTTTTGGTGCGCGAGGTGGGCCTGCCGGATTATGCGCCGGGTCTGTCGCTCAGCGTCAAATGCGCCATGGAGGTGCTGCTCATCCTGCTTGCGCCGAGGATCATGCGCCGGGTCAGTGCCCGCATCCTTCTCTGCATCGCGGCCGTGATGGCGATCGTCGCGTTCAATGTCATAGCTTCGGTCACGACGCTACCGGCCATGTTGGTCGGCGCGGCGCTGGAGGGAGCCTATTACGGACTTTGTGCCGGTACATGCCTGACCTTCGTGCAGGGTTTCGCACGCGGGCGCACGGCGCGGGCAACCGCGCTCTACATGAACTCCATCTTCCTTGCCGGGCTGTTTGCGGTGCCGCTGATGGGGTTTGTATCGCAATATGCGAGCTTCGGCGCGTCGATAAGGCTTGCTTCGGTTGGCGCTGGAGCGGCCCTGATGATGCTTTTCCTGACGCGACGCCAGGTGAGCGAGTAGGGCCTTTGTGCATGCCGAAAACCTCTCCTCCGTCATGCCGGCCTTGAGCCTACATCCAGCCATGGCGCGTCTGCACCGTGCGAAGTGTCCCTTTCGCGATCAAGGACTTTATCCCCCGGACCCCGGCTCAAGGCCGCGTTGACGGATACGGCCCCGTCCGCCCTTACGCTGAAATGTCGATGATACCGCAATCACCCGCCTCTGAGGCAAAGGCGAGCAGTTTGCCGGTGGCGCTCCAGTCCATGGCTGTGATCGCACCCTTGCCGGGGCGGCGCAGCAGAGCTTCCTTGCCATCTGCCAGGCGTACGCCGAGGATCATGCCGTCGATGAAGCCGATGGCCAGCACGTCTTCAACCGGGTGGAAGGCGACATGGGTGACCATGATGTTGGCGCGGCTACCGAGTTCTTCCGGCGCCTTGCCCATCGGGCCGTCCTTGCCGGCGAATGGCCAGACGATGGCGGCCGGTGCGCCGGAAGATGCAAGCCATTTGCCCTTTGCAGACCAGGAAATGGATTTGACCTTGGCGGGATACCCCGTCATGCGCATGTGGCGGGCTTCCATGCCGCCTTTCGTGGCCTCCATCTTCCAGCCATGCAGGGCGTTTTCCTGCATGGTGGTGACGAGGAACTTGCCATCAGGCGAGAAAATGACGCCGGTATGCGCGCCCTTCCATTCCAGATCGACCGGATCGCCGGCGCTCGCCACCCAATGCAGCGTCACGCCGTTATACCGCGCCACCGCAATGCGCAGGCCCTTCGGCGCAAAGGCGATGGCCTCCACCGTGCGCTCTTCCTTGAATTCCTTGACCGTGCCGTCCGACAGGCGCACGCAGCTGGACTTGCCGACGCCATAAGCGACCGCCTTCTGCGGCCCGCCGGCGACGACGCCGATCCATTTGCGCGGCACGTTCGCCAGCTCGCTGATGCTGCCGTCGTGGCCGATGCGTAGCACGCGCCCATCTTCGCCGCCGGAAAGCAGCGTGGCGCTGTAGGGATCGCGAATGCAGGTCAGAAGCCCGTCATGCGCCTGCGTTACCTTCTCGCCGCCATCCAGCCGGTGAATGGTGCCGGCGGCGGTGGCAAACAGCGGAATGTCGCCGAGAAAATGGGTCGAGACCACGTGGCCTTCGATATCAAGCGGGGCAACAGTCGGCATGGGGAATCGGTCTTTCGTCTATGTGTTTTTCGTTTGGTGGATTTCGGTCGCTGACCAAGTCGGGA
This sequence comes from Agrobacterium burrii, assembly GCF_017313405.1. Classification (NCBI taxonomy): domain Bacteria; kingdom Pseudomonadati; phylum Pseudomonadota; class Alphaproteobacteria; order Hyphomicrobiales; family Rhizobiaceae; genus Agrobacterium; species Agrobacterium burrii. The sequence continues at coordinate 52,479 of NZ_JAFLNA010000021.1, read as the reverse complement.
AGACCCGTTGGTGCGGTTTCAACCCGTCGCGTCATGGTCGGGTCTGACCCGGCCATCCACATGCTGGCGGCAATGGGTCCTCGGGTCAAGCCCGAGGATGACGTCGAGAGTGGGGAAGGGCACCGGGAACACAAAAGAGCGTCTCGGTGCGTCCTTCAAAAACCTCAAGCGGTCGCGAGGCAGGCGTTGAAGCTCTTTTCCAGCTTTTCGCGGTCGAGTTCGCGGCCGATGAAGACGAGGCGGCTTTCGCGCTTTTCGCCTTCTTTCCATGGGCGCTGGTGATCACCTTCGATGATCATGTGCACGCCCTGCACCACGTAACGTTCCGCATCGCCCTTGAAGGCGATGATGCCCTTGAGGCGCAGAATGTTCGGGCCGTCGGTCTGCGTCACTTTCTGGATCCACGGGAAGAAACGTTCCGCATTCATCTCGCCGCCGCGCAGCGACACGGATTGCACCGTCACATCATGGATCGGCGAAACCGCGCCATGGTGGTGGTGATCGTGGCCATGGTCATGATGCGCGTGATCATGGTCGTGATGATGGTGGTCATGGTCGTGCCCATGATCATGGTCATGATGGTGGTGGTCGCAATCAGGACCGCAGGCGTGGTCTTCATGGCCGTGTTCAAGGAAATGCGGATCGTTTTCAAGCGCCCGTTCCAGATTGAACGCGCCCTGATCGAGAACGCGGGCGAGATCGACGCCCGAGCGGGTGGCCTTGTAGATGCGGGCGGAAGGATTGATGGCGCGAACGACGTCCTCGACGCGGGCCAGTTCTTCCGGCGTGACGAGATCGGTCTTGTTGACGATGACGACATCGGCAAAGGCGATCTGGTCTTCGGCCTCGCGGCTATCCTTGAGGCGCAGCGGCAGGTGCTTGGCATCAACAAGCGCAATGACAGCATCCAGCTCGGTCTTGGCGCGCACATCGTCATCCATGAAGAAGGTCTGGGCGACGGGAACCGGGTCGGCAAGGCCTGTCGTCTCGACGATGATGCCGTCGAAACGGCCGGGACGGCGCATCAGGCCTTCGACCACGCGGATCAAATCGCCGCGCACCGTGCAGCACACGCAGCCATTGTTCATTTCGTAGATTTCCTCGTCGGATTCGACGATCAGATCATTATCGATGCCGATCTCGCCGAATTCATTGACGATGACAGCGTATTTCTTGCCGTGGTTCTCAGAGAGAATGCGGTTGAGAAGCGTCGTTTTACCGGCGCCGAGATATCCCGTAAGCACGGTGACTGGAATGGGCTTGGCTGGTGCTGTTTCGGTCATGGAAAACCCCGCGTGGAGACAAGGCCCTTAGAGGCCTCAAGGAAGAAGTGTTGTCGTCCATATAGGCGCGACATCCGGGCAGTTCAAAGAGATTTTGGCCTAAACCGGCCAAGTGGTTCAAATTTTGTTATGAAATAACGTTATGTCAAAAGCGTGGACGTCTTCAAGCAGTTCGACAAGGCCGTTGACGGCGTGCGAGATCAGCCTTTCACCCTTTTGCGCCGTGGCAGCGGCGGCGTTTCCGGCAACGCCGTGAGCGTTGAGATCGCTCATCAGCCAGCCGAAGGCGTGCGGGCCATAGGCGCGCAGATGTTTGAAACGGCTGGCGAAATCGCTTTGACGCGAGGGGAAGTCGGCAACCTTGTCTATCGCCACCCGTTCCGGGCAGAGCGCCAGCATGACGGAGGTTTCGATATCGCCGCCATGGATGTCGAGAGCCTTGGCTTCCGGCGTCACAATATCCGCCGGCACGCCGAAACGGGTCCAGCTGGTGGCGACCGCCAGCATGCCGAAGCGGGCGCGGGCCTCGGTGGCGACGATGGTCATCAGTGGCGAATTGCCGCCATGGGCATTCAGCATCACGAATTTACGCACACCTTTTTCATATTCCGTCTTCGCAATGCCGAGCCAGCGCTCAACGGCCTCGTCGTAACGTAGTGTCTTCGTGCCCGGCACATCCATGTGTTCGATGGAATATCCGACGGGTTCCACCGGCAGGAACGAGACCGGCAAATGGCCGGGCAGGGCGGCGGCAAGACGGGCGACGATGCCGTCAGCAATCAGCGTATCGGTCTCGAATGGCAGGTGCGGACCATGCTGTTCATGTGCGCCCAGCGGCAACACGGAAATTGCACCGGTTGCGCGAAGATGAGGGTCTGTTACGTTTTCGTCGTGATAATGCGTGTATGTGTTTGGCATCTGGCAGTCCGCGCGTGCATTCGGTAAGGATTTCCAGCAACATATATCGGTTCCGCCACAGGGTAAAAGGCACTCGCATATGAGCAAGGATAAAACTGGGAACAAGGACAAGGGCGCCAAGAAGGAGAAGGGCAGCAAGAAAGTAAAGGACGCCAAAAAAAGGGATGAGAATTTCAACCCGGAGGAACTGGCGCAATCCATTACCCAGGCCGCCCGCTCCATGCGCACCGCGCTGAGCCACAGCCTTGCCGAAAGCGGTCTTTATGCCGGGCAGGACGGTGTTATTCTGGCTTTGGCGCAGGAAGGCAGCCTCACGCCGGGACAGATCGCCCAGAAGCTCGGCGTCAAGGCGCCCACCATGACGCGCACCATCGGCCGCATGGAAGCCCAAGGTTTCGTGGAACGTAGCGGTGACGACGAGGATGGCCGGGTCACGCTGGTAAAGCTGACGGAAGCCGGCCTGCAAAGCGTCGAACACATCAATGTCTCGATAGCCGATTGCGGCGCGCGGGCCATAGAGGGGCTTTCGGCCAAGGATGTGCGCACTGTGGTTAAACTTCTCAAGGTAATCGATACCAATCTTCAATAATTTGTTGAAATTTTTAAAAATAAAACTCTGTTTTGTGGGTATCTCTTAAACGGGTTGCGGATTTTGTTTAAATTGTTTAATTGCAATTTAAACAGGGACATCCGTCGCTGACATGCGTTTGGGAGGAATGCTGTGGCTCAAAAGATCAAACTGTCCACGATTGCCGAGAGTCTTGGTCTTTCGACCGCTACCATTTCCCTTGCATTGCGTGACAGTCCGCTGGTTGCCTCCGATACGCGCGACAAGATCAAGGAACAGGCGCGGGCGCTGGGTTATATCTACAACCGCCGCGCCGCCAGCCTGCGCACCTCGCGCTCCGGCATTGTCGGCGTGGTGTTTCACGATGTGATGAACCCGTTTTACGGCGAAATTCTCAAAGCCATCGAAAGCGAGCTGGACCGCAGCCGCCAGACCTTCATTCTTTCCAACCATTACGATTCGGTGGAAAAACAGCGCACCTTCATCGAAACGCTGCTGCAGCTCGGTTCGGATGGCATCATCATGTCACCCGCCATCGGCACGCCGATCGAGGATATGACGCTGGCCGAAGAGAACGGCATGCCCGCCATTCTGGTGGCCCGTTCGATGGACGGCGTCGATATGCCGACCTATCGCGGTGACGACAGCTACGGCATTTCGCTGGCGACCAACCACCTGATCAGCCTTGGCCACCGCACCATCGCCATGGTTGGTGGTACCGACCAGACATCGACCGGCCGCGACCGGTATCAGGGTTACGTCAATGCGCTGCGCAAGGCGGGCATCGAGGTTGATCCGAACCTGCGCATTCCCGGCCCCCGCTCCAAGCAGGGCGGTTTCGAGGCCGCCGTGCATTTCCTGTCGCTGCCGCAGAAGCCGACCGCCGCCGTCTGCTGGAACGATCTGGTCGCCATTGGCCTGATGAACGGCATTTCGCGCGCCGGTCTGGTGCCGGGTGTGGATATTTCCGTCACCGGCTACGACGACCTTGAGGAAGCCGCCATCGCCACGCCAGCGCTGACGACCGTTTCCAACGGGCAGGCCGAGGTCGGGCGTCTTGCGGCCCGCGCGCTGCTGGACCGGCTGGCCGGTAGCCACGAACCTGATGGCATTCACCTCATCAAGCCGGAAATGCGCATCAGGCAATCGACCGGGCCGGTGCGGCCGCGGGTGTGAGCCTGACCTGATGGCACAGCAGCGGTCTTAGCGTCGCGTCCCTTCGTCATTCCGACCCGGCCCGAAATTCGGCCGTCGTGTGTCTGCGATGGAAAGACGTTTTTTCAGGGAGGTGAGCCACGCCACCGCGCCGACGTCATCCTCGGGCCTGTCCCGAGGATATGCAACCTATTGATTTTGTGGATGTGATTAGATCCTTGGGACAAGCCCAAGGGTGACGTTGCGCGAAGCCGTATCCATTGCGCTCAATGCCTTCATGTGTATTCTATTTAGAAATTCACACCCGGCAGCGATGAATCGGTCCGGCATGACGGTGAGGGATACGTCAAAAAAATCGGCATGAAACTTCCGTCTGCCCCCATAGCATCCCCTTATTGCCCTTTTCACGGTCGTCTTTGTTTGAAAGGATCGCCGCCCAGAGGAGTGGCATGGCGAGCGGTTCGCTTGAAACCCACTCCGGCTATTGGAATGTTATCAGGAGGAATATCCGCTCATGTCTTACAAAAAGGCCGTCGTTCTCGTTCCCGGCAAGATAAACCCGCGCGTTCTCGAACGCCTCGAAGGCAAGGTCGAGATCGTGGCAGCGCCTGCCGGTGCAGAGCCGGTTCTGCCTGATGGTGCGGCTGAGCGCATCAATGCCATCGCCGTTTCCGGCGTCGTCAACGCCAAATGGATCGCTGCGCTGCCGAAACTCGAGATCATCGCCAATTTCGGCGTGGGTTATGACGGCGTCGATGCCAAACATGCTGCCACGCGCGGCATCGTGGTGACCAATACACCTGACGTGCTGAACGACGAGGTTGCGGATACGACGATTGCGCTGTTGATCAACACCGTGCGCCGTCTTTATCAGGCCGAGACCTGGCTGCGCGACGGCAAATGGGTCGGCGAAGGACCTTTTGCGCTTTCGCCGTTTTCGCTGCGTGGCCGCAAGGTTGGTCTCTTCGGCATGGGCCGCATCGGCCAGGAAATCGCCAAGCGGCTGGAGCCCTTCAAAGTGGAAATCGGATACCACACCCGCAGCAAGCGGGATGGCCTTTCCTACACCTATTACGGCTCACTGAAGGAGATGGCGCAAGCCGTCGATATCCTGATCTGCATCGTACCCGGAACGCCGGAAACACATAAGGCGATCAACACCGAAATCCTCTCGGTGCTCGGGCCGCAGGGTGTGTTCATCAATGTCGGCCGCGGCTCCAGCGTCGATGAGGATGCGCTGTTGGAGGCGTTGCGGAGCGGTGCTGTTGGGGCCGCAGGTCTCGATGTCTTCTACGCCGAACCGAAGGTGCCGGAAGCCTTCCTGTCGCTGCCGAATGTTTCCCTGCTGCCGCATGTTGCCTCCGCCTCGGTCCCGACGCGTAACGCCATGGCCGATCTGGTGGTCGACAATATTCTCGGCTGGTTCAAGGACGGCAAGGTGCTGACGCCGGTGCCGGAAACGCCAGTGAAAAGCTGATACCTTTCCTGCGTCATCCTCGGGCTCGTCCCGAGGATTCAACCACGTCGCGTTAAATCGATCGGTTGCAGATGCTCGGGACAGGCCCGAGCATGACGAAAGAGGCGAAACTCGGCGCTCACCTCATACCCATCCCTATTCCACAATCTCCCCAGTCGCGACCCAGCGCCCTTCGGCAAAGGACCGGGCCATGGCGTGAATGCTGCGCTCGATCTTCAGCCCTTCCTCGAAATCGATAATATGGGCCTTCTTGCCCTCGATTGCCGCGATCAATTCGTGGCATTCAATCACCTTCAGATCGTTGAAGCCTAGACCGTGGCCGGGGGCGGGGATGAAGCGGTCATAGGGCTTGTGGTGGGGTGCGGCGAGAATGGTTCTGAAACCCTGCTCTTCCGGGCGTCCGTCCGTGGTGTAGAGCTGGAACTCGTTCATCCGTTCCTGATCGAAAAGGAGCGAACCGGTGGAACCGTAAATCTGGACGGCGATGCGGCCTTTGCGGCCCCAGGCGGAGCGGTTGGCGATGAGCACGGCGGAAATGCCGCCTTCAAGCTTTAGCAGAACGCTGGCAAGATCGTGTGTTTCGACTGCGCGGTCGCCGCCGCCGGCAAGCGGTCGTGTTTCATAGGGTTTCACCATGTCGGTGATGGCGCTTTCGGCGTGGCCGAACAGGGCGTAGAGCAGCGACAGCGGGTGCACGGCGAAATCATCCAGCGCGCCATAGCCGGAAGAGGCCTCGCTCTTCCAGTAGAAGGGCTGGGTGGCATCCGCCATGAAGTCTTCGTCCATTTCGGCCCGGACGTGATAAACTTTGCCAATCGCGCCTTCGTCGATCAGGCGGCGCATATGGCGGATGACAGGGTTCTGGATGTAATTGTAGCCCATGGCGGCTGCCTTGGCGGACCGGCGGGCCGCATCGCGCATCTTCACCGCGTCAGTAAAGGCGGGCGCCATCGGCTTTTCACACCAGACATGTTTGCCGGCCTCAAGGGCGGCAATGGCCATTTCCGGGTGGAAAGCATTCGGCGTGGTGACGGAGATCACGTCAATCTCGGGATCGGCAAGTAGATCGCGCCAGTTGCCTGTCGAGCGGGCAAAACCGAACTCCGCCGCCTTCTTTGCCGCAAGCTCGGGGTTTACCTCCGCGAGCGTGACAAGCCGGGGACGTTCCACGTCGCCGAAAACGCTTGTGACATTGTTCCACGCAAGCGCGTGGCATTTGCCCATATAACCCGTGCCAATAAGTCCCACGCCAAGAGCGGCCATGGTCTCTCCTCCCAAATTTTTAAAGTGAAATATACCTGTCAGGGATTGTCGCGTTTGAAAATCCAGTCGTGATCGGGATGGTTCTTGAAGCGCCATTTGCGCATCGGCCCCGCCATCACGTTCAGATAATACATCTCATAGCCGTAGGGTGCGCCACAGGGGTGATGACCCTTGGGCACCAGCACGACATCGCCGTCCGACACCGCCATGGTCTCATCAAGCGAGCCATCTTCGGTGAAGACGCGCTGGAAGCCGAAACCCTGCGCCGGGTTGAGGCGATGATAATAGGTCTCTTCCAGATAGGTCATGTCGGGGTAGTTATCCTCATCATGCCGGTGCGGCGGATAGGACGACCAGTTGCCCGAAGGCGTGAATACCTCCGTTACCAGCAGGCTGTCGGCCACATTGCGCTCTTCCATGGCGATGGGGAAGATGTAACGCGTATTGGCACCCTTGCCGCGTTCTGTCAGCTGCACGCCGTTTGGGCCGATCTGCTGCGCCTCGCGGCTGCCTTTTTCGCCGGGTGCGGTGCAGACACCGACGGTGCAATCCGTTGTGGCTGTCAGCGACCATTCGGAGCCGGCCGGAACATAAACGCAATGCGGCGGCTTACGCTCGAACACATTCATGCGGTCACCGAGTTCACCGAAATCCTTATCCCCCGCGGAAATCGTCGCCTTGCCTTCGACCAGCACGAGGATAACTTCAGTATCGCCGGTATTTTCCGCAGCCGTCTCGCCCGGCTTCAGGCGGTAAAGGCCGAAACCGACATAACCCCAATCCGCGCTTTGGGGCGTGATATCGTGCACCTTGCCGCTGGTCGCGACCGGCTTGCGCAGAAGTGAGGTCATGGTGTTGTTCCTTTTTTGGTCAGTCGTTCAATTTATCGGGCGGCTATTCCCGCGTTTCCCTCATCCCTGTGCTTGTCACAGGGCTCCAGCCAGCCCCAAGTCCTTGGGCTGAGAGGAGTCTTTCCGCCGCGCCGACGCGCGTCGGCTGGATTCCTGTGACAAGCACAGGAATGAGGGAGGAGGGGTTGCCCCGGAACATACGATTCTAGGACGTATAGACGAATGCCCCCCGCTCAGCTCAGGCAGCCTCGGCCTTGTCCAGCCCCGCTTCGCGGGCAAAAGCCTTCAGCGATTTCAGCCCGAGGCTCTGATATTCGAAGGGGTTGCGCACGTCAGGATCCTGCTCGGCCTCGATCACCAGCCAGCCGCTGTAACCATGCTCGGCCGCCACTTTCAGAACCGGCGGGAAGTTCACGCCGCCTTCGCTGTCGCCGGGAACGGTGAACACGCCGCGGCGAACGCCTTCGAGGAAGGAGAGCCGGTCATTGCGAACCTGATCGGCAATGGCGGGACGCACGTTCTTGGCATGGATATGGCCGACGCGGCCCATATATTTCTGCGCGACGCGCACGGGATCGCCGCCACCGAACAGGCAATGGCCGGTATCGAGCAGCAGATGGGTCTTCGGCCCGGTGTGCTTCATCAGAAGGTCGATCTCGTCTTCGCTCTCCACCACCGTGCCCATGTGGTGATGATAAACGAGGGTGATGCCCTGTTCGGCCGCATAAGCTGCCAGCGCTTCGACGCCTGCGCCGAACGACGCCCAGTCCTCGGCCGCAAGGCGCGGACGGTCGACCAGCGCCGTGTCGTCTGCGCCATGGATGGCGTTGGAGGTTTCGCAGACGATGATGACTTTCGAGCCCATGGCCTTCAGGAGATCAAGCGCCGGCTGCATGGCCTTCTTTTCGGATTCGATGTCATCGGTCAAAAGGTTCAGCGAATGCCAGCCGGAGACGAAGGAGAGGCCACGCGGCGAAAGCACGCCTTTCAGGCCTTCCGGATCGGTCGGGAATTTATGGCCCTTCTCGATGCCGTCGAAGCCGATCTTGGCGGTTTCATCCAGGCACTGTTCGAGGCTGATATGGGCGCCCAGCGTGCGGTCGTCGTCGTTGGACCAGGCGATGGGGTTGGTGCCGTAACGGATCATCTTACTGTCTTTCCTTGAGATGGTTTTCATAACGGGCGCGCGCGCCGGCAATTTCGCCGCGCTCGGAAACTTCAGGCACCGCGACATCCCACCAGTGACCACCGGCCTGCGGCGTCGGGTAAGGGTCGGTATCGATGACGATGACAGTCGTGCGGCTGGAGGCACGGGCGGTGGCAAGCGCCTCTTCGAGTTCGGATATGGTGGACACCTTGCGTGCATCCGCGCCCATCGAGCCGGCATGGGCCACGAAATCAATGGCGATCGGGTTGACGTTGGTGTGGGCGTAGAGGTTGTTGAACTCCGCGCCGCCGGTTTCCATCTGCAGGCGGTTGATGCAGCCGTACCCGCGATTGTCGGTGATGACGAGCGTGATCTTCACACCCATGGCAACCGATGTCGCAAGCTCGGAATTCATCATCATGTAGGAGCCGTCGCCGACCATGACGATCACGTCGCGGTCCGGTTCCGCCATCTTGATGCCGAGGCCGCCGGCCACTTCATAACCCATGCAGGAGAAGCCGTATTCCATGTGATAGGAGAGCGGCAGCTTGGATTTCCACAGCTGGTGAAGCTCGCCCGGCATGGTGCCTGCGGCGCACATGACGACGGTATTGTCACGCGACTGGCGCTGTACCGCGCCGATGACCTGCATGTCTGTCGGCAGGCTGTTCACATGCTCTTCACCCGGTGCCGCCGTATCGGCATCGGCCTTTTCGAACCATGCCGCCTTGAGGCCCGCATCCGGTGCCGCAAAACGGTGACTGCCGAGGGCGGCCGACAGTTTTTCAAGCCCGATCTTGGCATCTGCCGTCAGGCTGATCGCATCATGCTTGGCGCTGTCATAGGGCTGCACGTTAAGCGCCAGGATCTTGCGGTTCGGGTTCTTGAACAGCGCCCAGGAACCGGTGGTGAAATCCTGAAAACGGGTGCCGACGCCGAAGACCAGATCGGCCTTTTCGCTGACGATATTGGCGCTTTCCGCACCGGTAACGCCGACGGGACCGAAATTGAGATCATGATCCCAGGCGAGGGCCGATTTACCGGCCTGCGTTTCGACGACGGGAATGGAGTGGGTTTCGGCAAAGCGCTTCAGCGTCTCGGTTGCGCCGGCAAAATGCACACCGCCACCGGCAACGATAACGGGGTTCTTAGCAGCCTTCAGCGCGGCAACCGCCTCTTCGAATTCCACGACATCCGGCTCAGGACGCCGCTGGCGCCAGACGCGCTTTTCGAAGAAACTTTCGGGGTAATCATAGGCTTCCGCCTGTACATCCTGGCAGAAGGCGAGCGTGACGGGGCCGCAATCTGCCGGGTCTGTCATGGTGCGCATGGCGCGGGGAAGGGCGGTCAGCAATTGCTCCGGGCGCATGATGCGGTCGAAATAACGGCTGACCGGGCGGAAGCAGTCATTGACCGTCATGGTGCCATCGCCAAAATCTTCGAGCTGCTGCAGCACGGGGTCCGGGCCGCGATTGGCGAAGACATCGCCGGGGATCAGCAGAACCGGCAGGCGGTTGACATGCGCGAGCGCTGCCGCCGTCACCATATTGGCCGCACCGGGGCCGATGGAGGAGGTGACTGCCATGGCCCGGCGGCGGCGCAGCTGCTTCGAATAGGCAATGGCCGCATGGGCCATGGACTGCTCGTTCTGGCCGCGATAGGTCGGCAGTTCGTCGCGGATGCCATAAAGCGCCTCGCCGATGCCGGCGACGTTGCCATGGCCGAAAATCGCCCACATGCCGGCGATATAGGTTTCGCCGTGTTCATTCATCTGCGCTGCCAGGTAACGAACCATGGCCTGCGCAGCCGTCATTCTGATTGTCTTCACGCTGCCTCTCCCTTTTTGGCGCGCGCCTCATCCCATATGTGGCACAGGCTGGTATAGCGCTGCGCCATGTCCCTGACCGCTTCCTGATCGGTGATCTTGCCGGCGAGCCAGGCCCGTGCGGCGTCTACGAAAATCGTGCGGCCGACGGCGAAACCTTTGACCAGATCGAAGTCGGCGGCAAGGCGGAAGCTTTCCTCCAGTTCGCTTTGTGGCGCGTCGAGACCGAGAACGACGATGCCGCGCACATAAGGATCGTTGCGATGCACGGCGTCGCAGGCGTTTTTCCACGCGGCACGGGTCTTCATCGGCTCCAGCTTCCACCAGTCGGGATAAACCCCGATTTCATAGAAACGCTCGACGATGCGGGCGGCGGTGAGATCGTCGGTCGGGCCGACCTTGGAGGGAATAACCTCCAGCAACATTTCCAGCCGGTTGCGGCGCGTGGCCTGGAACAGGCGGCTAACCGTTTCCTCCTGCGCGGCGCGCATCTCATCCGTATCGTCAGGGTGATAGAAGCACAGAACCTTAACGACATTTTCAAGCGGCCATTCGGAAAGCCCGCCGAAATCCTTGCCGAGTTCCGGTTCCAGCGTCAGCGGGCGCGAGCCCGGCCATTCCACCGGGCGGCCGATCCACAGGCCCGAGCCGCTGGCGGCAAAAAGCGCGTCGCGTCCGAGGCGTCCGTCGCAGAGAATGCCGTAACCCGGCCTGTCGCCCGCAACCGTCTGCGCCGCCTCAAGGCAGAGCTTCTTGAAAGCGCCGATCTTTTCGTGTTTCACGCCAAGCTCGTCGGCGATGGCCTCAAGCTGCATGCGATGGTCGAAGGCGAAGACGCGCATCGTGTCCCATTCGCCCTTGCGGTTGGTGGACCAATGCACCTGTTCCAGCGCCTCGTCCTTGCGCAGCGCCTTGTTGCGAATGCCGGCCTTGAAGAAATATTGCAGCTCTTCCCAGCTCGGATAGGCAGGCGTGCAGCCATGGCGGGAGACGGCGAAGGCGCCGCAGGCATTGGCGTATTTCAGCGTCGTCGGCCAGTCCTCGCCGCGCAGCCAGCCACGAAACAGCCCGGCCATGAAGCCGTCACCGGCGCCCAGAACGTTGAAGACTTCGATCGGAAAACCTTCGCCCGTCTCGCCATCGTCGAGGCTTGCGGGAATGTCGCCGGTGAAGACCGAAGCACCCATCGGCCCGCGCTTGCACACCAGCGTCGCGTTCGAAACCTTGCGCACGGCCTTCAACGCAGCGAGCGTATCGGTGGAGCCGCCGGCGATGTGGAATTCTTCCTCGGTGCCGACAATCAGATCGAAAAGATGCAGGGTGGATTGCAGCTTGGTGGTGACCTTCTGCGATTCGACGAAGCGGCTTTCGCCATCGCCATGGCCGGCAACACCCCAGAGATTGGGCCGGTAGTCGATATCCAGCGCGGTCTTTGCGCCATTTTCGCGGGCAAGTTTCAGCGCTTTCAGCACGGCCGCTTCGGTATTGGGATGGGACAGATGTGTGCCGGTGGCGCAGACGCAGCCAGCTTCAGCAATGAAGGCGGGGTCGATATCGTCTTCGCTCAGCGCCATGTCCGCACAGTTTTCGCGATAGAAAATCAGCGGGAACTGGTTCTGGTCACGAATGCCGAGCAACACCAGCGCGGTCAGCCGCTCCGGATCGGTTTTCACGCCGCGCACGTCGACGCCTTCGCGAACCAGTTGCTCACGGATGAAACGGCCCATATGCTCATCGCCAACGCGGGTGATGACGGCGCTGTTGAGGCCTAGCCGGGCAGCGCCGGCTGCGATGTTGGTGGGGGAGCCGCCAATATATTTGGCAAAGGAGGCCATGTCCTCCAGACGGCCGCCGACCTGCGAACCGTACAGGTCGACAGACGAGCGCCCGATCGTGATAAGATCAAGTTTTTTCAAAAGGTTCCTCCTTCGGGCCGCCTGTTGCGGCGGCCTGCCTCACATGTTTGGAGCGATATCGGACAAAGCTGCCCGCCCCTTTCGCCATCCCGTTCCGGCAGGCCTCCTCCGCCCACTGTCATCCGTCACGAGACGGACGAATATGGAATGCCCGTTTCATGGATTTGGATCATAAATTCTATTTTTTCCATTTTCAATAAAAATATTCAGGCCGTTTTGCGGGTTCCCACAGCTACGGCCAGCGTAATAGCCAGACAGAGCGTTGCGGAGAGCGAGCGGAATGCGCCGAAGTCGATTTCCGTGACCGTCAACAGCGTTGCGCCGGATTTTCGCAGCGGATTGACGGCGGAATCAGAGAGCGCAACCACCGGAATGCCATTGGCCCGTGCCGTTTCCGCCAGTTCCAGCGTTTCGGCGGAATAGGGAGAGAAGGTGATGGCGATCAGCGCGTCATCGCTGGAGATGGCGCTGATATTGCCCAGCCCGCCAACGGCGCTGTGCAGAACCGCTGGCACCTTCATTTTTTCGAAGGCATAGGCAAGGTAACTGGCTATGGGGAAAGACCGTCGCAAACCGATAATGTGGACAGTGCGCGCGCCAGCCAGTGCCGAAACCGCCTCGTCAAGCTGCCGCGTATCGACCGATTTCAGCAGCATTTCCAGCGAGGAACGACCGGCTTCGACAAATTCCGCAAGCAGGCTGGAGGCGCTTTCATCGCCCTTTTCACGCAGATGATCTAGTCGTGTGGTGTAATCCGGCCAGCCGCCGACATAGGAATCGCGAAACAGGCGCTGCATTTCCGAAAAACCGGAAAAGCCCATGATCTGGCAAAACCGCATGAAGGCCGAAGGCTGCACGCCAGCACCCTCTGCCATTTCGGCGACGGTGGAAACGGCAATGCGGTCCTGATTGGATGCGACATAATCGGCGCATTGCCGCAATCGTTTCGGTAGCCCCTCTGCAACCTGGAGCAACCGCTCCTCAAAAGCCTTCACCGATTCTGGCGCCTCGATTGCCGTCATTGTCGTTCCTTTATGCAGACTGAAATCGTGTGCACTTTAACTCCAGTGGAATTTTTATTCCATTGGGTTTTTTGAGGTATGAGTGATGGACGGGATCTGGGGCAGGAGTGACCAGCATACTCTCCTCATCCCTGTGCTCGTCACAGGGATCCAGCCGACGCGCGTCCGCGCGGCGGGGAGAGTCCTTTCAGCCCAAAGACTTGGGCTGGCTGGATTCCTGTGACGAGCACAGGAATGAGGAGAGTGCGCGTTCTTGCTTGTGAAGTAATCGAGAAAGATGCACGTTCATTTACATGAAGGGTTACGTTTATATTTTAGCATCCAAACGAAACGGCACGCTCTATACTGGTGTGACGAAGGATTTGCCAAACAGGATTTTCGAACACCAGAATGAACTGACACCCGGATTTACTTCGCGATATGGCGTGAAGATGCTCGTGTGGTTCGAGGAATACGACCTGTTGACGAGTGCGATCACACGCGAAAAAACGATCAAGAAATGGCCAAGACAGTGGAAGCTCAATCTGATTGAAAGCACAAATCCGGAGTGGGATGACATATCCGCTCATTTGCATGGCCTGTGACTCAGGCCTTATGGCCAAGCCGCCGACGGTCATCACACACTCACCTCATCCCTGTGCTTGTCACAGGGATCCAGCCGACGCGCGTCTGCGCGGCGAGAGAGTCCTTCCAGCCCAAGGACTTGGACTGGCTGGATTCCTGTGACAGGCACAGGAATGAGGGGAGATGCAGGGGATCCGTCTGAGCTGCCAGAAGCCGTTCCGGCTGAAAACCTGTTGTGGTTTCACTCCGATGCACTCAGTGCAACCCGCCAACCCCGAGATGCGTATCGATAATATCCGGGTTTTGTGCCAGTTCGCTGGACGGCCCTTCCCAGACGATGCGGCCGCGTTCCATGATAATGGCATGGTCGGCGAAGTCGATGGCCATCTGGATACGTTGTTCGACGAGAAGAATGGTCATTTCGCCTGACTGTGCCAGTTTGGAGAAGGCGGCCATCAGTTCTTCGCAGATGACGGGTGCGAGGCCTTCCAGCGGCTCATCGAGAAGCAGCACCCGCGGCTTCCCGAGAATCGTCCGGGCGGTGGAGAGCATCTGCTGTTCGCCGCCGGAAAGTTGCGAACCGAGATTGCGGCGGCGTTCCTTCAGGCGTGGAAACAGCGTATAGGCTTCCTCGATCGCGGATTTCGGCCGACCCTTGAGGCCGACGAAGAGGTTTTCCTCAACGGTCAGTGTTGGAAACACGTCGCGGGTCTGCGGCACGTAACCGAGGCCGGCTTTGGCGCGGGCGGCACTCGGCAGGGCGGCAATGTCCTGTCCGCCGAGGCGGATATCGCCGGAAAAGCGTTTCGTCTGGCCAGCCAGCGTGGCAAAAAGGCTGGTCTTGCCAACGCCATTGCGGCCGAGAACGGCAAAACGCGAACCTGATGGCACCGAAAGCGACAGGCCTTCGATGACGCGGGTCGGGCCGTAACCGGCCGTCAGGTTCAAGATTTCAAGCGGCGCTGCGGGCATCGGCGTAACTTCCCAGATAGGCTTGGCGGACTTCCGCATTGCTGGTGACATCATCAGGCGAACCGTCGAAGATGACGGCGCCGGCCGCGAGAACCACGACACGTTTGGCGAAGCGGAAAACCAGATCCATGTCGTGTTCGATCATCAATATGGCGAGATCGGCCGGCAGTCGGTCGAGCGCCTGCTCTATGCGCGCCGTTTCCGTCGAAGGTACGCCGGCTGCCGGTTCGTCGAGCAGCAGGATTTTCGGGCGAAGCGCCATGGCAAGCGCGATCTCGATCAGCCGTTGCTGGCCATAGGCGATTTCCCGCACCCTTGTTTCGGCAAGCGCCAGAAGGCCGAGCGTGCCGAGAATATCGCGCGCTTCGCTCATCACCGCGGGCATGGCGCGGTAACGGCCGAAAATCCGGCCGGTCTTTCCTTCCCGCTGGAGAATGGCGAGCGCCACATGTTCTTCAGGCGTCATATCCTGAAACAGCCGCGTGACCTGAAACGAGCGGACGAGTCCGCGCTTCACCCGCTGGCTGGCGCTGAGGCCTGTCACGTCCTCGCCGGCAATGCGCACCGTGCCGGCCGAGGGCTTGATGGTGCCGGTGACGAGATTGACGAAGGTGGTCTTGCCGGCGCCATTGGGGCCGATCAGCACCGTGCGGTCTCCCGGCGACAGCGATAGCGAGACATTATTGGTGACGACGAGGCCACCGAAATTCTTCTGCAGGCCGGAGACTTCGAAAATGGCGCTCATTTGCGATCTCCCCGCAGGCGCGCAATGATCTGTTCGCCTGCGCCGTAAAGCCCACGTGGTGCAAAGAGCACGACGGCAATCAGCAACAGGCCGACAATGGTGAGCCAATGGAATGGATTGGCGGCGGAAACGACATCCTCAAACCACATGAAGGTGACAGTGCCGATCAGCGCACCATAAAGCGAACCCGCTCCGCCCAGCACCAGCATGACCAGCCCTTCGGCTGAAAGCGTGAAGCTGAGGCTGTCGAGGCCGACGACCTGGGTGGAAATGGCGTTCAGCGCACCGCCAATGCCGGCGACGACGCCTGATATGACGAACATCTTCAAAATGGTGCCGTTGACCGAGCCGCCCATGGCCTGAATGCGGATGCTGTCCTGCTTGACGCCGCGACACAGCATGCCGAAGGGTGAGTTGACGATGACACTGAGGGCAAGGAAAACGAGGAGTAGCAGACAGACGCCATAGATATAGGCGGTGCGGCCGAAAAGATCGAATTCGAAGGTGCCGAACAGGGCGTCGGGCGAAACGCCTGATAGCCCGTCGCTGCCGCCGGTCCAGTTCGATGCCTTGTTGGCCGCCTCATGGAACAGATGGATGACGGCGATGGAAAGCACCAGCTGCGGCAGGCCGTGGGCGCGCAGCAGAACCGTGCCGGAGAGCAGCCCGGCGACGCCACCTGCTGCCGCGCCGATGGCGGTCATCAGAAGCGGATCGGTGATCTCGAAATGGGCGGCGGCGATGCCGGCGGCATAGGCGCCCGCACCGAAGAGCGCCGCATGACCAAGCGTCGCGACGCCGCAATAACCGGTGACGAGATCGATCGACAGCACCAGCAGTGCAATGGCGATGATTCGGGTCAGAAGCGCCAGATTATCCGGAAACAGAAAGTAGCCGATGATGGCTGCGGCGATGATGATGAGCGGCCCGGCGACAGCGCGCAGCGGCGAGCGCGTCTTTGGGATCTCAGCCGTTTCAGTTACGTCGTTCATGAGCACCGCCATCTCATTTCGCCCTTCCAAGAAGGCCGCGCGGGAACAACGTGATGATCACGATGACCGCCAGATAAAAGAAGAATTCGCCATATTCGGGGGCGAGATACCGCCCGGTCGTATCGATGGCGCCGAGCAGCAGGCAGGCTATCAGCGCGCCGGGAATGGAGCCAGCGCCGCCGACCGAGACCACCACGAGGAAGGTGACCATATAGCGCAGCGCATAATAGGGTTCGACCGGCAGCAGCTCCGCGCCGATGACCCCGCCCATGGCGGCAAGGCCGACGGCGATGGCGAAGCTGACGGCATAGATGACCTCGGTGCGCACGCCGAGCGCCGCAGCCATGGCGGCATTGTCCACCGCCGCGCGCAGCTTGATGCCGAAGGCGGTCTTTTCAAAAGTGAACCACAGCGTTGCCGCGACGGCGAGGCCGCTGACGATGGCGAAGATGCGGTGGGTGGCGATGGTGCGGAAGCCGAGATCGGTGGGGCCGGCCAATTGTTGCGGCAAGGGAATGGTTTTGAGTGTCGGCCCGAACACAAAATTGGCGATGCCGATGATGCAGAAGGTGATGCCGATGGTCATCAGCACCTGCGTCAGTTCAGGTGCGCCGTAAATCCGCCGGTAAAGGAAACGTTCGAGCGGTATGGCGATAATAATGGTACCGACGATGGCAACGAGGATCGCCGCCGCATAACCGAGACCGAGGCCGTGGGCGGCATAAGAGGCGAGGTAACCGCCGATCATGGCGAAAGCGCCATGCGCCAGATTGACCACCCGCATCAGCCCCATTGTCACCGATAGACCGATGGAAATGATGAACAGGACCATGCCATAGGCAAGCGCATCGATGAGGATGCTGAAGACCGTCTGCATGTTGAAAAAACTCCTCCCGGTGCTGTAACGCCCGTCCGGGCCGGAACCGAACCGCCGCAAGGGCGGCTCGACCGTTTCAAGAATGCCGCCATTGTGGCGGCGATGCCGGTGTCGCCCGTTATTTCGCCGCCGTCAGACCCGGATCGCCCTGTTTTTCGAAGGTCTGGACTTCCTTGTTGTAGTAGGAACCGTCATCGCCCTTGGCGACTTCGCGCAGATAGATGTTCTGCGTGATGTGGCGGCTTTCCGGATCGATGCTGACAGGGCCGCGCGGGCTTGTCCAGGAAAGACCCTTCACCGCCTCGACTGCCTTTTCCGCATCCTGTTTGCCGCCGGTGGCCTCGATCATCTTGCTGATGACATACATGCCGTCAAATGCGCTAACGGAGGGGAAAGACAGTTCCTTCGGATTACCGATCGCCTTGGTGGCGGCTTCCACGAAGGTCTTGTTCTCAGGTGAATCATGCGAGACGGCGTAATGGAAAGTCGTCTGCATGCCGAGTGCGGCCTCGCCGAGCGCCGGCAGGTCGGATTCCTGGGTGAGATCGCCCGGCGCGAAAAGTTTGACGCCAGCGGATTTCAGGCCGTTATCGTTGAAGGCCTTGACGAAGCCGAGCGTGGTCGGACCGGATGGCAGGAAGGCGAAAACCCCTTGAGCGCCTGAATCCTTGACGCGCTGCATAATCGGACTGAAATCATTGGTGGAGAGCGGCATGCGGATGGTTTCCACCACCTCGCCGCCGGCGGCGGTAAATGCCGCCTTGAAGGCGTTCTCGGCATCGACGCCGGGGCCGTAATCGCTGACCAGCGAAATGACCTTCTTCACACCGCCATCAAACGCCACCTTGGCGATGGGGGTGGAGGTCTGCCAGGTGGTGAACGAGGTACGCACCACATAGGGGCTTTTGGTGACGATGGCCGAGGTGGCGGCATTCATGATGACCATCGGCACATTGCCCTGCTTCAGAAGCGGGGTGACGGCCATGGCATCAGGGGTGAAATAGAAGCCGGCAAGATATTGCACGCGTTCCTTCACCACCAGTTCCTGCGCCAGCGCCTTGGATTGCGCCGGATCGGCCTGCGGCACGTCGCGATAGACGACCTCAATGCTGTCATCACCGACCTTGTTGCCGTGCAGCGCAAACCAGGCGTCGATGCCGGCCTTGAAGTTCTTGCCCTGCAGCGCGAAGGGGCCGGAGAACGGACCGACCACGCCGACCTTAATCGTCTCGGCATAAGCAGCAGAACTGAAGCAGATGGCCGCGATTGCGGCGGTGATCCGTAATTTCATGATTTCCTCCCAATTGATCCGTGGCTCCCATCCACCGATCCAGGCTGCCAGATTGATGAGTGCGATGACCAAAGTAAAATGAAATAAGGGGGGTAATAAATAACCTGACGGTTATCAATCCCCGCTTCATCCGCGTCTGCCTGCAATGGAACCCACAATAGGGATCGCTGGATGATTCTCAATACAAGGCCTGCCGGTAACCATCGCGGGCGGCTTGTCTGCGAGCTTCCGCGTCTGGATGTCCCGTTATCAAAACCGGCTGCAGCAGGGTGACGGGAAAACACGGATTTCATGCGCGCAAAATGATATGCCTTAACCAGTTCTAAGGGGATTGTTCGTAGTCTCGCGAAGCATATTTTGAAATTTATTTGGTGTCTGATGGGCGAATATCAAAATAAAGCTGTTGAGCTGATGCGAAATCGCGTCGGAGAAAGTATACTCAACAACAAGATCGAGCGCCGCGAGGCGTTTCTGCGCAAGGCGCTGGCTCTGTATCACGTCATGGGTGGTACGGGGGAGGGTGTTCAGGCGGCGACGAAGGACATTGCAACCCTGCCGGTGCCAACCGTCGACGTGGCCGTCGGAGATGTCATGTACAAGCTCGCCGCAATCGGCCATGTCGCCGATATCGATATCATTCAGGCCGGTTATAACAAGCTCGACGCCGCGAACCTGCATATCCTCAGCAAAGGCAAGAAGCTGTTGCAGAAGCAGCGGGAAAACAAGCTCGCCGCTACCACAATGCCGGCAAAATAAGCCTCATTTCCGTTCCTGCCCGCCGAAAGTGCGGTTCAGTGCATGCCCCAACACCAGGCTGGGGCATGCTATTTCAGACGTCAGGCGACGATCGGAATCCAGATTTCCACAGTGCCCCGTCCTGTTTGCGGATCGAAACGTCGATCATACAGTTCGAAATCGGGGGAGCGGGCAGTTTTAAGGCCGGCATCGGGCAAGACTTTGTTCCAGATCGTATAGACCGTTTTGGGAAGATCCGAGATATGGCCACTATGGGTGAAGACCGCGTAGGATTGCGCGGGCACCTCGATGTGATCCATGCCAGCTGTTTTCTTCAGCGCTTTGACGCCGGCTAGATATGTGCAGTTGCCAGCTTCATCCGCAACGCTGCATATGCCGTAAGCGGCCCCGGATACCGCCTCCTCGATATCGTTTTCACGAGTATTAAAGGCTTGCCAGAGCGCCGGAATAGCGCTGTTGTTCTCCAGCGAACAGGTGGTGCTGAGACCGACTACCAGGAAGGCCTCGGCGCGGCGCATTTCCGGTGGCTGGACTTCGACGAACATGTCTTTCTTCATTTTGAATGGCTCCATGAGATCAAGGGATGAGGTTGATCGGGCCTTGCGAACAATACTCGGTAATATGTTGAAATAATTCGCAAAGGCTCGTGTGAACGCCTCATGAGATCCGTATCCCGCACCAAGCGCGACGGTGAGGATGTCAGCATCGCACTGCGCGATGGTTCTGGCCGCCTCGGAAAGTCGACGCGCCCGGACATAGGACATGATCGACAGGCCGGTGGAAAGCTGGAACAACCGGCACATATGATGTGTGCTGATGGCGCAGCGGTCGGACAGGACCGTCAATGTCAGGTTTTTATGCAGATCGGTTTCGATCTGCCAGATGAGCTTGTCCAGAGCGGGCATGGGGTCTCCTGTGGTTCACGCCCGCACCATGCAAAACCGCTCCGCTTCATGCTTGATCGGGTTTGACTTGTTGTCGCGCATGGGCCTGACAATACAGGAGACATCCGAACATCTATCGGATGTTGCGCCGCTGCTTCCAAGTTGACCGGGTGCCAGCGCGCCCGAAGGTGAACACGCTGGCATGGGGTCCCTGCCTGGCGATGTCAGGCGACTTGCGGCGACACGATCTCCTGCCAGGCGTCATAGGCCGATAGAACCGTTTCCATCTGCGCGGTATGGCCGGTGATGAAATCATCTCCGTAGATCGTTTCGTCCGGATATTCAGTGATCAACGTCATCGGCACGGTGTGGCGGTCGTCGATGGAAGACAGGCACGGGAAGCCGTTGATGATGCGGAAGCCGGTTTCGCCGGCGTGGATTTCATAAAGCGCGATCTGGCGATTGTTGTAGTCGAGCAGGCCGGGAATGGCGCCCAGATGTCGGGTCACCCGGTCGAGCAGGGCTTCGGCCTGTCTTTCCCAATCCGCATGGTGACGGATGATGAGGAAGAAACCCTTCGGCAGCGTCCACATGGCGAAATTGCGCGGCACATAACCTGATAGAGGCCGGGTCCATTCATGTGAGGGATATCCGTGCAGGTTCACATGCAGGCTTGCGCCGCTCATCTCCTGCGCCTTGAAGCGGATTTCCTTCTCGTTGAGATGGCTGCCTGAATTTTCCGGCGTGCGATATTCGAGGTCGTCGCCCAGCGCCGTGTAGCGCGCGGCATGGTGCATATGGCGCGGATTGTCGAGGCGCAGCCGCTGATGCAGGGCGTAGCCGTCAGGGTTTTCCAGCGGCGAGATGGTGAAATGCGCGCCCCTGCGGTCTGCGAGTTTGCGGGCGGCGCGGATGGCGCCGACGATGCCTGTCGTTTCGTTGGGGTGCTGGCCGCCGCTCACCATCACGGCGGCATCGCTGCCGGCCACATAACGGGCGGAAAGGATGCGGCCAGAACGGGAGCGCGCCTCGAAGACTTCGCCGCCGATATCCGCCAGCAGAGCCGAAAGCTGCCCTGCCGCGATCGGTTCACGGGCCGTATCGATCGGCTGTTCGCCGCCGTCGAGGAAGGCGGTGGTGAGCTTGCGGGTCTCGATGCGGAGGGAGGTTTCGCCTTCGTTTTTGACGATTTCCGGTACGATCTGGCCGGGTTTCAGGCCCCGGTCACCCAGCGGTCGGCCGGATTTCTTCTGGAAGAATTCCAGCAGCGAGAAATAGAAATCCTCATGCAGTGCTTCACGCAGGCTGACGACTTCGTCGCCGATGGGCAGGACCATGTCTTCGGCCGGATGCGCGACGCGGATGTTCAGTTCCTCGAAATAGGGCTCTTCATTGCCCCAGCCGTGGTTGGCGACGGCATGGATTGCCGCTTCGAAAAGCTGCTCGTAATCCGTTGCCAGTCGCTCGCCCGTCGCGTCACCGGCAAGCCGGAACCAGCCGGTTGGCGAGACATTGGTTTCGCCGATGATATCGGTATGAACCCGGTTTGGGGCCAGAACCTTCAGGCTTTCCTTCTTGCCGTTGCGGCTCAGCGTAACGTCATAGTGGAAGGCGTCGCCGTCGCGGGCGGTGAAATTGATCTTCGCATCGCCCACCAGAGCCGCCAGCGGATAGGCCTCCAGCCGGAAACGGTTGGCGGGCGCATTGGCGTGCACCGGGTAACCCACCTCGATGGTGTCGACGCCTTCCAGATTGATCTCTTCCAGAAAGGTGAAGAGAAGCGGTTTGTAGGCGCTGCGGATACGGGCGCTGACGCCTTTTTTCTTCAGCCTTTCTTCGGCTTCGCGGCGGCTTTTGGCATCATCGAAGGTCCATGCCTCGAAGGACTGGCCGGGCCTGGCGCGGGCGACAAGCGTGTCCAGCGTGCGCTCGAAGGTCTGGTCGAAAATCTGGCTCATCTGGATTACCTCGAGGTTCTGCCTGTTGGGTCAAGGCTGTCGCGCAACCAGTCGCCGAGAAGGTTGAGGCCGAGCACGGTGAGCAGAATGGCAAGGCCGGGGAAGACGCTGACCCACCATGCCGTCTGCAAGTAAGTGCGGCCATCCGCCAGCATGCCGCCCCAGCTCGGAATGGTCGGATCAACGCCGAGACCGAGGAAGGTGAGGCTGCTTTCCAGCAGGATGTTGTTGGCGACGTTGAGCGTCATCAGCACGATGACCGGGCCGATGAGGTTCGGCAGCAGGTGCTGAAGAATGATGCGCCAGTCCTTCACGCCGATGGCGCGGGCCGAGAGAATGAATTCCCGCTCCCGCAGCGTCAGCACCGAGCCGCGCACGAGGCGGGCATATTGCACCCATTGCGATATGATCAGCAGGATGATGGTGTTGGTAAGGCTGCCGCCGACAATGGCGATGAAGGTGATGGCGAGCAGAATGAAGGGCATGGCGAGCTGGATATCGGCAAAGCGCATGACCAGCATATCCCAGAAGCCGCGATAATAACCGGCGACCAGGCCGACCGCGACGCCGAAGATGACCGCGCCGATGACCGAGGTGAAACCGACCAGCAGCGAAATCTTGCCGCCGGCGACGACGCGGGCGAGCACATCCCGTCCGAGCGGATCGGTGCCGAGCGGATGGGCGGCATTGGCGAAGGGTTTGGCAAGGCGCGCCATCAGGTCGATCTTGTCCGCCCCGCCCGGAAACAGCACGTCGGAAAAGACGACCGCAAGGCAGATGACGGTGGTGAGGGACGCGCCGAGGATGAATTCGAGATTGGTGAAGCGCGACAGGCGCGAGGTTTTGGCAGCCATCGTCACTTACTCCGTGCGGATGCGCGGATCGACCAGCCCGTAGGCGATATCGACCAGAAGGTTGATGCCGACGATCATCAGCGACAGCACGGTGATGACGGCCTGAAGCACGGGATAGTCACGCGCACCGACCGCATCGAAAGCCAGCGTGCCGAGACCCGGCCAGTTGAACACCCGCTCGATGACGACGATGCCGCCGAGCAGCCCGCCAAATTGCAGGCCGAAATAGGTGATGAGTGGAATGGCGCAGTTGCGCAGCGCGTGTTTGTAGAGAACCTTGCTTTCGCTGAGGCCCTTGGCGCGCGCCACCATGATATATTGCGAGCGCAGCGTATCGAGCATGGCGGTGCGCACGAGGCGCACATTGGTGGCGGTCAGGATGACGCCCATCGTCACTGATGGCATGATGTAGCTGGCAAAACCGCCCATGCCGCTCGGTGGCAGCCAGCCGAGCGTGATGGAGAACAGGAGAACCAGCATGGTGGCCAGCCAAAAATTCGGGAATGACAGGCCGATGAGCGAGAAGATGCGGATCACCTGATCGGCCGTCTTGCCGCGCGAGGTCGCGGCCTTGATGCCGAGCGGGATAGACAGCGCAATCGACACGGCCATGGAGATGAAGGCGAGTAGCAGCGTGGCGGGCAGGGCATCGGCGATGAGCCGCGAGACCGGCGTGCTGCCGGTGAAGCTGCGGCCGAAATCCAGCGTCACCAGACCCTTGAGGAAGCTGAAATATTGCACGAAGAACGGCCGGTCGGTGCCGAGCGCTGCGCGGATGCGTGCCAGATCGTCTTCCGTCATGCTGCCGCCGCCCTGGAACATGGTGACAGCCGGATCGCCCGTCAGGCGGACGGCGAAAGAAACAAGAAGGGTGATGGCGATGACGACAAAAATCGCCTGCAGCAATCGCTTGATGAGGAAACCGGCCACGTTTTTTACCTTGAAGAGAGACCCGACCTTGCCCGCATTGCGGCGGGCAAGGTGTGTTGTTCAGAAAACCAACCTGATTATTCGACGGTGACGTCGGTAAGCTTCAGGCGGTTATCCGGCGGTGCGATGAAACCCTTGACCCGCTTGTTGATGCCGTAAATGGCATTGGTGTTGTAAAGCGGAATTTCCAGCGCACGTTCGGCGGCATAAGCGCCGACTTCCTTGAGGATCTTTTCGCGCTCGGCACGGTCGGTCAGCGGACGCTGCGATTCCAGCAACTTGTCCAGTTTCTCGTCCTTGTCGTAAGGGTTCCACTTTTCACCCGAGTGATACATGGAATAGGCCGTGTTATCGTAATCGAAGGTCCAGCCGCCCCATTTCTGCTGGAACATCGCGCCGGTCTTGCCCTGC
Source organism: Agrobacterium burrii (assembly GCF_017313405.1). Taxonomy (NCBI): domain Bacteria; kingdom Pseudomonadati; phylum Pseudomonadota; class Alphaproteobacteria; order Hyphomicrobiales; family Rhizobiaceae; genus Agrobacterium; species Agrobacterium burrii. The sequence goes on along the minus strand of NZ_JAFLNA010000021.1, from coordinate 27,820 downwards.
GGAATGATGTCGTTCAGCAGAACGTTGGTTTCATAGGGCTTGATGGTGGCGGTGATGCCGACCATGGACAGATAGCTGGAAATAACCTGCGCCACTTCGTTCATCGTCGCATCATTGCCGCGGATATCGATCTGCAGCGCCGCACCCGGCTTGACGCCGGCTTCCACGAGAAGCTTCTTGGCGCCCTCGGGATCGTAAGGCAGTGGCTTCAGGTCGGCATCGTAACCGAAGGACAGCGCGCTCTGGAAGCTGGCGATTTCCGAGGCCTGGCCGGCGAGGATCGACTTGACGATGGTGCCGCGATCGACGGCCATGATGATCGCCTTGCGCACTTTCGGATCGGCGGTGATGCCATCACGGGTGTTGAAACGCAGCGCGTCAACGGTCGGGCCGGGAACGCTGACGATCTCCAGCTTGGAATCGCCTTCGATGACAGGGATCATGCCGATCGGGATGGTCGGCGGAATGACGAGATCGACGCGGCCTGCCTGCAATTCGGCAACGGCGGTCGCCGGCTCGGCGATGAAGCGATATTCAAGCTCGGAAAGTTTCGGCGCACCGCCCCAGTAATCCGGGTTGGCTTCCAGCTTGATATTGGTCTTCGGCGCGTAGGAAACGAATTTGAATGCGCCGGTACCGACAGGGTTGAGGTTGAAATTGTCCTCGCCCTTTTCCTTGATGTAGGCAGGCGGAACGATCATGCCGCCATAACCGGCAAGCTTGGTGAGCAGCACCGGATCCGGCGCCTTCAGCTTCATGTCGACGGTGTAGTCGTCGATGACGTCAACGCTTTCGATGGCGACGTAGTTGGAGCGCTGCGGGCCTTTGGCACCCTGTTCGCCGAGAAGGCGCTCAAAGGTGAACTTGACGGCGGCGGCGTTGAAGGGCTCGCCATTATGGAACTTGACGTTCTGGCGCAGCTTGAAGCGGATGCGCTTGCCCTCGTCCAGCTCTTCCCAGGATTCGGCAAGGCCGGGAACCAGTTTCAGGTCCGGGCCGCGATAGGTCAGGCCATCGAAGATGTTGGTGGCCACAGCCGCCCATTGCACGAGGAAGGTGTCGATCGGATCCCAGCTGCCGGGGTCCTGCGGGCTGGAAATGGTCATCTTGCCGGCGGCGAAAGCCGGTGCTGCGGTGAAGGCCGTGCCGGCCAGCGCAAGCGCGACGAACGTTGTCGTCATCCCCTTTTTGATATTTGTCATCTACCTGTTCCTCTTCAGATGGTTGCGGTTTTTCGCGGTTGTTCAGGCGCTCTTTGCGATAAAGTGGCCCGGATTGATTTCCTCATGGGCGAGAATGGCCGGCTCATCGCCGACACGGCGCACGGGGTTGGGTATTTCGCCCTCGATCATGGCGATGCGGCGCTCGACGGACGGGTCGGCAACCGGCACGGCCGAAAGCAGACGGCGGGTATAATCATGCGTCGGCGTTTCGAAGACCTGCTGGCGGCTGCCCATTTCCATGATCTGGCCGAGATAAAGCACGGCGACGCGATGGCTCATCTTTTCCACCACCGCCATGTCATGGCTGATGAACAGGTAAGCGAGACCGCGCTCGGCCTGCAAATCCATGAACAGATTGATGATCTGCGCCTGAATGGAGACATCGAGCGCCGACAGTGCCTCATCGGCGATGATGAGTTTCGGGTCGGAGGCGAGCGCGCGGGCAATGCAGACACGCTGGCGCTGGCCGCCGGAAAACTCGTGCGGATAACGCGATGCATGTTCGGAGCTGAGGCCCACACGCTCCAGCAATTCATCCACCCGCCGCCGTACCGCCTTCTGATCATTGATCAAACCATGGGTGTTGATCGGCTCGGCAATCGAGAAACCGACCGTCTTGCGCGGATCGAGAGAGGCGAAGGGGTCCTGGAAGATGTATTGCACCTGCTGGCGCATGCGGAACCGTTCCGCCGACGACATCTGCGAATAGCTGCGTCCGTTGAAGGCAATTTCACCTGATACGGCTGTCTGCAACTGCTGGATGGTGCGGCCGATGGTGGATTTGCCGGAACCGGATTCGCCCACCAGCGCCAGTGTTTCGCCGGCATGAATATCGAAGCTGACCTTCTGCACTGCGCTGCAACGGTGCGTCGCCTTGCCGAACAGGTTCTTGCGAATATCGAAGCGAACGAACAGATCCTTGACCGACAGCAGCGGCTTGTCATCGTATTTCGCGGTGTTCTGCACACGCTCTTCGCCGACTATGACCGGCTGGCCATCCTGCAACACGGTGAGCGGCAGGCGCTTGGGAAACTCTTCACCGGTCATGCTGCCGAGGCGCGGCACGGCGGAAAGCAGGGCGCGCGTATAGGGATGCTGCGGATTGGCGAAGATATCCTTGACCGGACCTTCCTCGACCTTCTTGCCCTTCCACATAACGACAACGTCATCGGCCATTTCCGCCACCACGCCCATATCGTGGGTGATGAAGACCATGCCCATGCCGAGCTTCTTCTGCAGGTCGCGCATGATGTTGAGAATCTGTGCCTGAATGGTGACATCCAGCGCTGTCGTCGGCTCGTCGGCGATCAACAGCTTCGGCCGGCAGGCGAGCGCCATGGCGATCATTACCCGCTGGCGCATGCCGCCGGAAAGCTGGTGCGGATAACGGTGCAAAAGCTCGGCCGCATCGGGCAGGCGCACCATGTCGAGCAGTTGCTTTGCCTGCTCCATAGCAGCCGTCTTGCCCAGCTTCTCATGCAGAACAAGCACTTCACAGATCTGGTCGCCGATGGTGAAGACCGGGTTGAGCGAGGTCATCGGCTCCTGGAAGATCATGGCGATCTCCTTGCCACGGATCGACCGCATCTCCTTCTGAGAGGCCTTCAGCAGATCACGGCCTTCGAACAGGATACGACCTGCGGGGTAAGTCGCGCCCATCATGTCCGCAAGACGCATGGTCGAAAGCGAGGTGACCGATTTGCCCGATCCGGATTCGCCGACGATCGCCACCGTCCTGCCGGCTTCCACGGAAAAGGATATGTCGTCCACGACGCGGCTGTCGCCGAACTCGACGCTCAGGCCTTCGACCGAGAGGAGGGCGTTGCGGTTTGCGGCAGTCATGTCAGCGTCTCCGGCTTGGCGTGCGCGGCAATTCTGGCGCGGCCATCTGAATTATGGAAGGGCAAAGGGGCGTCGGACAGGCGTTTGGTATCAAGCTCTGAGCGAAAAACGTGAATGCCGGGGAGAGGCGCATGGTGTCTCACGCCGCCTCAAGGGCGCAATGCGCATCGGATGAGGCCGGCAAACGCGGATATTGCGATCTTGCCCCGGCTCTGAAAGCTACCGCGTCGGTGCCGGCAAAAAGTCCGGCATCGGCCCCGGAATCGATGTTGCGCATGAAACTGTATTCCCCACCCTTGTTTTACAAAAAAGCTAACAAAACCCGACAATCATGTCCAGAGTGTTGAACAATTTTTGTGTACTGCTCTACAAATACGCAAATGCGCTTATTTTGGGCGCGGTGTGTTCTGGCCATCGGGTGAGGAGAAGCCGATGGCTTTAGGTCGCTTTAAAAAGGGTCGCCGCTGGCTGGACTGAGGGCATATGGATGTACGGGTTCTCTCCATACACGAACTGGTGCTCGGGCTTGAACCGGTACTCCATTGCTTTTAACGGTTTGTGGATTCTGGACTAAATCCGGAAAGTTGCGCGGGCTAATTTTATCTTGATGTCGCAATGGTAGAGGTACTGCTATTCGTCGCCCGGGGCGCATGATGTAATTCAACAAGGATAGCGAACATGACGAATAGAACGGGTGCGGTCAGATTATCCGGCTTCCTGCGGTGCGCATCGGTGGAGGATATCCAGCTTGTGGAAACCCATCTTCCAGCGCACCTTCGTCTGACCAGAGCGGAACCCGGCTGCATTTCCTTTGACGTCACTCAGGCCGACGATCCTCTGATCTGGCGAGTGGAGGAACTTTTTGTCGATCGCGCCGCCTTTGATTTCCATCAGCAGCGGACGCGGGCATCGGAGTGGTTCACTGCCACCTCCGCCATTCCACGGGACTATGAGATAGTGACGCTGGCTTGAATGCAGATCGGCCGCATCGACATTACTGCCGGCTGCGGCCTGATCGGAGTTTGACGGGGCCTATTCCCGCGGCATGCCGACCGGTGGGGCGAGGCGCCGTTGCGCGGCAATGCGGAAGGGCGCGTTCATCGCACCATAACCGGCATAAGCCCCACGCCGCTCGATGATCTCGAAGAAGAAACCTTCACCGAAAGTGCGGCTGTAGATCTGGAAATATTCACCATTATCGTCGCGGTCATAAAGAATGCTCGCCTCCCGCAAGGCATCGGAAAATTCCGGTTCAAGCCCGAAACGGGCTTCGAGGTCGTCGTAATAATTGCGGGAGATCGGCAGGGCGTGGAAACCGCGCGCCTGCATTGCCTTTGCCGTCGCGAAAATATCATCGGTGGCAAATGCGATGTGCTGGATGCTGGTGCCGAAACCCTCGGCCAGAAATTTGCCGGCAAAGGTCTTGCGGTTGTCCGCGCCGTTCATGGTCAGGCGGAAATGCGGTGAGGGAACGCTTTCGATCGCTTGGCTGCGCACCAGACCGCCCGGATCGACCACATCCACCATCGGCGTGCGGCGGGTGGAAAACAGCGAGGTGTAGAACAGGAGCCAGGTCAGCATTTCATCATAATGCGTTGTTTGCGCTAGGTGATCGATACGCTTCAGCCCGGCATCGCCTACCGGTGCTTGGCCTTCTTCCGGCACGAATTCATTGTCCCAGATGGAGGCGAGCGCCGGCGAACCGTCAAGGAAATAGATGACGCCATTGCCCACGCCCTGAATGGCGGGAACGGCGACTTCGCCCGTCTTGCGCGGTTCAGTGAAGGTCGGCGCGCCGAGCGCTTCGGCTCGGGCAAGGGCTGCCTGCGCATCATCGACCTTCAGGCCGAAGGCATAGGCATTGGTGCCGTGGATGGAATAGGACGCACCGGCGAAACTGTCGCCTTCATCGCTGGTGTTGATGACAATACGGATATCGCCCTGCGTATAAAGATTGACATCGCGATTGCGGTGCTTGCCGGTTCTTTCGAAGCCGAGCGTGGCGAGCAATGTCTCCAGATGGGATTTTTCTTCCGGTGCCGTGGTGAATTCGACGAATTCCACCCCTTGCGTTTGCACCCGTTCCGGCATGGCGGGCACATCGATGCGAATATCAGGTTCGAGACGGCGCACCTGATCCATGAGGTTGATGAGCGAACGGTGACCGTCCTCGGCGAGCAGGCGGGCCGAGCCGCCGCGAAATTGGTCGTTGAAGATTTCGAGCGACAGCGGGCCGCTATAACCCGTTGCGGCCACGGCGCGCATAAAATCCACCACCGGCAGGTCGCCTTCGCCGGGCATGTTGCGGAAATGGCGGCTCCAGTAGAGCAAATCCATGTCGATCAGCGGCGCATCGGCCAGCTGCACGATGAAGATCTTGTCGCCGGGAATGGAGCGGATCGAATTGGGGTCGATCTTGCGCGACAAAGTGTGGAAACTGTCGAGAATGATGCCGACATTGGCGTGGTCGGCGCGGCGTACCACTTCCCATGCGTCGCGGTGATCGCTAATATGCCGGCCCCAGGCCAGCGCCTCGTAACCGACGCGCACGCCGTGTTTTGCCGCAAGCTCCCCAAGTTCACGGAAATCGGCGGCGGCGCGGTCGATGCCGCCGAGCGATACCGGCGAGACATTGGAACAGATCAGCATCAGATCGGTGCCGAGTTCGCCCATGATGTCGAATTTTCGCTGGGCGCGGTCGAAGGCGCGGGCGCGGTGCGGTTCCGGCATGCCCTCGAAATCACGGAATGGCTGGAAGAGCGTGATGTCCAGACCGTGATCGGCGGCCAGCGCCTTCACCTCGCGCGGTGAGGCGTCATAGGTCAGGAAATCGTTTTCGAAAATCTCCACGCCACTGAAGCCCGCCTTGGCGATGGCCGCAAGCTTTTCGGGAAATTCTCCGCTGATCGACACGGTCGCGATGGATGTGCGCATTGGCATGCTCTGTCTGCCTGTGTCATAGCTCGCCATATTGCCTTCCTTTTCAGCCTTATGTACTGATTGGTTAATAATCAGGGCGTGACCGCAGGCCGCCGCCCCACCGATGGAATGGATGATGACCAAAAGCGCGACGTCGAACGGAACCCGAGACAGCCGGCAGGCGAAGCGCGATCCGGAAGGGGTTCGCCGCGACATTCTTTCGGTCGCCATGGAAGAGTTTTCGCAGAACGGTCTTTCCGGCGCCCGCATCGATGAAATTGCGGCCCGCACGCGCACGTCCAAGCGCATGATCTATTATTATTTCAGCGACAAGGAGAGCCTCTACCAGCGCGTGCTTGAGGAAGCCTATGCCAAGGTGCGCGGCGGTGAAAGCGATCTGGAGCTTGACGATCTGGAGCCGGCGGCGGCGCTCGACAAGCTCTGTCGGTTCACCTTCGACCACCACCGGCGCAATCCGGCCTTCATCCGCATGGTGATGATCGAAAACATTCACCACGGCCGCCACATGCAGTCCTCCGAAACGATCCGCCAGTTGAACCGGCCGGCGATCGACGCGCTGGAAAGCGTGCTGCTGCGCGGCCAGAAAGGCGGCATCTTCCGCGATGGCATCGATGCGCTGGAACTGCACTGGCAGATCAGCGCGCTGTCCTTCTTCAACGTTTCGAACGCCGAGACCTTTTCGTTCATCTTCGGCGACGGCCTGTTTACCGAAAACGGTCAGGAGACATTGTCGCGGCATGTCAGCGACATGGTCCTGCGTTATGTGCTGACGCCCGCCCATATCACGACAATCGGGAAAAACGGTTGATGAGGTGGCGAAGCGCCACCTCGTAACCTTCGATGCCGAGACCGGCGATTACGCCTTCGGCGCGGGTCGAGACGTAGGAATGGTGGCGGAAAACCTCGCGTTTGTGGATGTTGGAAATATGGACCTCGATGACAGGTGCCTCGAAGGCATTCAGCGCATCGAGGATCGCCACTGATGTGTGGGTGAATGCGCCGGGATTGATGACAATGCCCGACGATTTGCCCCGCGCGTCGTGAATCCAGTCGATTAGCTCATATTCGCGGTTGCTCTGCGCGAAGAACAGCTCATGGCCGGCAGCATCGGCCACCTTGCGGCAGTTAACCTCCACGTCGGCCATGGTCTCATAGCCGTAGATTTCCGGCTGGCGCTGGCCGAGCAGGTTGAGATTGGGTCCGTTCAAAACAGTAAAAAGGCTCATGCCACCCCCTCCGCCATGCAAAGTTCGGTGAAATGCGCCGTCATCCGTTCCGCATCCGGCTCGCGGCCGCAGAAGAGACGGAATGCGCCGACGGCCTGAAACACGGTCATGCCGCCGCCGGGCAGGGTGCGACAGCCTTTTGTTGCTGCCGTCGCCAGAAGCTCGGTGACCAGCGGCATATAGACGATATCGGCCACCCAGTGCCGCTGTTCGATGAGATCGGCCGCAACCGGCATGCCGGGGTGGGCGGGCATACCCATTGGCGTCGCATGGATGAGACCATCGGCGAAGGGCAGGGAGGCACCCGGGTCGTCAACGGCAAAGGCGCGGCCTTGGCCGAAACGGGCATTGAGTTCGCCGGCCAACCTTTCCGCCCGCGGGAAATCGCGGTCGAAAATGTCGAGACGGGCGATGTCGAGCTTCAGCGCGGCGTGCGCCACGGCCACACCCGCACCGCCAGCGCCGACCAGCAGCGCCCGGTCACGTTTCGCATCCGGCAGGCCGCGCACGAAACTTTCGTAAAAACCGTACCAGTCGGTATTGTGGCCGATGCGGCGACCGTCTTTGAAGACGACGGTGTTGACTGCACCCAGCATGCGGGCATCGTCCGACAATTCATGCAGGTGCGGAATGACCGCCTGTTTGAAGGGATGGGTAATGTTGGTGCCGGCAAAGCCGCGCGTTTCCAGCTCTTCGAGCAGATCGGCAAGGGCGCTGGCCGGCAGCTTGCGGGCGGTAACGTCGACCAGCTCATAAGTATAATCGAGCCCGTGGGCCGCCCCTTCGCGCATGTGCAGCGCCGGCGATTTGGAAAGCTGGATATCGGCGCCAATCAGGCCGACCTTGAAGGATTTTGTTTCTGTCATGATCGGGTGTCGTTCGTCGGTTCGGGGCAGGCTGCGCCTGCCTTCAGGTTGCTGGCGAGGTGTTGAAACCTCTCCTTCGTCATCCTCGGGCTTGACCCGAGGATCCTAGCCCGTTGAAATCAGTGGATCCTCGGGTCAAGCCCGAGGATGACGTCGCGTATGCCGAGAGGTCGCCACAAGTCTGAGGGCAGATGGACGAACCTCAATGGTGGGCGAGAATTTCGCCGAGGAACGTGCGGGTGCGCTGGTGCTTGGGGTCGCGGAAGAACTCGTCCGGCGGGCCTTCCTCGATGATCTCGCCTTCCGACATGAAGACGACGCGGTCGGCAACCTGCCGGGCGAAACCCATTTCATGGGTGACGCAGATCATCGTCATGCCGTCACGGGCAAGGCCGATCATGGTGTCGAGCACTTCTTTCACCATTTCCGGATCGAGCGCCGAAGTCGGCTCATCGAACAGCATGGCTTTCGGCTCCATGCACAGCGCACGGGCAATCGCCGCGCGCTGCTGCTGGCCGCCGGAAAGCTGCGCCGGATATTTGTCGGCCTGATTGAGAATGCGCACGCGCTCCAGATATTTGCGTGCCGTCGCTTCCGCTTCGGCTTTCGAAAGCCCCTTCACCCGCATGGGCGCGAGCGTGCAGTTTTCCATGATGGTTTTGTGCGGGAAGAGGTTGAAGCTCTGGAACACCATGCCCACTTCGCGGCGAACCGCATCGATGGCGCGGCTGGAATCCGAAAGCGTCGTTCCCTCGACCGTGATCTTGCCCTCCTGGATTTCTTCCAGATGGTTGATGCAGCGGATAAGGGTGGATTTTCCCGAACCCGACGGGCCGCAAAGGACGATTTTCTCACCCTTGCGAACCGTCATGTCGATATTTTTAAGCGCGTGGAAGGCTCCATACCACTTTCCAACCCCTTGAAGGGCGATAAGCGGAACCTCGGCAGTGGTGGATTGTGGCATGGAAACCTCCGGATTACTTCACGGTGAAGGGGATGTCGGGCAGGCTGTCCGGGAAGGCCGGAACTTCGCGCTTCATCCACTTATCGTAGATCTTGGCCAGCTGGCCATCGGACTTGATCTTGTCGAGGAAGGCGTTGACGGTCTCGTTCCAGTCCTTTTCTCCCGGGCGGGTGCCGGCGCCGTTATAAAGCGTCGTCAGATCGAACTTCGGCTCGTATTTGCCTTCCGCCGCCTTGTTCAACCGGTCGCCATAAAACTGATTGCCGCCGACGGCTTCCACCTGGCCCGAGATCAGCGCCTGAATGTTGGCGGCGTCATCGTCGAAGCGCAGGATGTTTGCCTTGGAGCCTGCACCTGCGGTGATCGAGGTGTCCATGGCGCTCGACTTCGGCACGCCAACGGAAACGCCGGTCAGATCGTCATAGCCGGCGATCTTCTTGTCCTTCGGGCCATAGACGGACAACACGTTGCCGGCATAGGGCTTGGAATACTGGATGGTATTGGCGCGCTCGGCCGTCATGCCCATGGTTGCGAACAACAGGTCGACCTTGCCGGTCAGCAGGGCGGGGATGCGATTTGCCACGGCAAGCGGCACGAATTCGACCTTGACGCCGAGATAGTCGGCAAAGGCCTTGCCGATATCGGCATCGAGACCGTCCTGTACGCCGGTGGAATTGACGAAGCCCCATGGCGAATTGTCGCCCTGAATGCCGATGACGACCTTGCCCTTGGCCTTGGCCTCATCGACGGTGCCGGCGAAGGCGTCGACCGGCGCGACAAAGGGTAGCGCAACCGTTGCCGCGGCAAGCGCGAGCAGAGCGCGGCGAGAGAGTTTCATCGTGGTGGTTTTCATCTTTTGCTCCTCCTTACAAAGCTGATGAGATGGTTTTGGTTGTTAACGGGAATTGGCCTGCATCCGCCTTTCCACGCCCGCACCCCAGAGGGAAAGCGGCCAGCAGATCAGGAAATAGATGATGCCGACGATGGCGAAGACGGTGAGCGGGCGGAACGTCTGGTTGGAGACGATCTGTCCGGCACGCGACAGCTCGACGAAACCGACGATGGCCGCAAGCGAGGTGCCTTTGATGAGCTGCACCAGAAAACCGATGGTGGCCGGCAGCGAAATCTTGAAGGCCTGCGGCAGAACCACGTCCTTCATGCGGGAAATATAATGCAGGCCGAGCGCATTGGCGGCTTCTGTCTGGCCTTTCGGCACCGCCTGGATGCCGCCGCGCCAGATTTCACCGAGAAAGGCGCTGGCATGCAGGGTAAACGCGATGGCGACGGCGACCCAGGCGTCGACATTGAGGCCCGCGAGCGCCACGCCGTAATAAACCACGAAAAGCTGCATCAGCAACGGTGTTCCCTGGAACACCGCAATGAAAGCCGTGCTTGCGCGCTGGACCGCCACGCTATCGGCAACACGGGCAAGCGCCACGCAGAGACCGAAGACACCGCCGCCGATGAAGCCGATCACGGTCAGCGCCAGCGTCCATTTCAGGCCTTGCATCAGGAAGAAGAGTTGGTTGGGACCGATGGATTCCATTGTCTTCTCCTCACTTGACCGGATAGCTGAAGGATGCGCGGGAGATGAGCGAAAAAACGCCCATCATCAGCGAGGAAATGACCAGATAAAGCAGCGTGATCGAGAAATAGACCTCGAACGACCGGAAGGTGTCCGCCTCGATTTGCTGCGCCACCGATGTCAGTTCGTAAGCCGCGATCGAGGTGCAGACCGATGTCGTCAGCGTCAGCATGATGAACTGGCTGGTGAGCGACGGATAGACCGCGCGCAACGCCGGCTTCAGAATGATATGGCGGAAGATTTGCGACCGTTGCAGGCCGAGCGCCAGTCCAGCTTCCACCTGCCCCTTGGGAATGGAATCCACGCCGCCGCGAATGATTTCAATGGCATAGGCACCGCCGTTCAGAGCCAGCGCGATGATGGCGGTGACGGTGGGATTGAGCTTGATGCCGATCTGCGGCAGGGCGAAGAAGATGAAGAATATCTGTACCAGAAACGGCGTGTTGCGGATGACTTCCACAAAACCGATGACCAGACTGCGCAGCAGCTTGAACCGCGAACGACGGGCAACGACGCCGAGAACGCCGATGACGGTGGCGAGCGACATGCCGGCGATGGCAAGGCCGATCGTTGCCAGACAGGCTAAAAGCAGCTCGGGAAGGCGGTCCATGACCACCGAAAAATCGAGACTGTAAGACATTCTTCCTCCCAACCCGTTCGGGTCCGGACAGGCGTTTCGCCTTGCCCGTATCGCTTTGGACACCTGGTGGTGCCAAAGCCCTCCATTGTTTTGCTCTGCCTTGGAAGCTCTTCTTCCTCTTCCCCGGCATGTCTTAACGAGAATGTTTGTACCAGTTAGTTCATTTTAGAGTCAAGCGTCATGCCCGGTGAAAAGCGCCTCAAAAGCGGTTTTTTCTTCATTTTGTTTTTATGAGAAAGCCTTGTTATATCAATATGTAAGGCGAAAATTCGCAAGCGGTTTCGATGCACGGTTGCGCTGCCTTGGCTTTCCCATTGGAAGCGCCCGGGAACCTGTCTTCTTTTGAAAAACAACCAGTCTTTCGGCTAGTCTTCGCCGGCTCCCAGCCTGTCGATCTGCCCGGCAAGCCGCTCGGCAATCAGAAGTGCGGCGCCTGTTGCCGTCACCATTTGCGGCAGCGTCATCCATTCGAGCATCCAGCCCGCGCCGGAACGTTCCTGTTCATGGACGAGGGACTGATGCAGCGCCGATATCTGCACGGCGTTGAAGCGTGAAAGCGTCACCAGCGTTTCCGCATTGACCGGGTTCTGCTTGTGCGGCATGGCCGAGGAGCCGCCGCCGCCGGAAAGGCGGATCTCCGCGCCGAGTTCGGCCATCAGCGCGATATCCTGTCCGAACTTGCCGAGCGCGCCGGTGATGAGGGAGAGAATATTGCCGAATTCGGCGATGCCGTCGCGCTGGCTCTGCCATTGCGGTCTGTCGGCAAGACCGAGCCGTTTTGCAAGATCGGCGCGGACCGCGCCGGCATGGTCGCCGAGCTTTTCCAACGTACCGGCCGCACCGCCGAACTGGAGGGCAAAACCGTTCTGCGAAAAGGTTTCAAGCCGCAGCAGGTGGCGCTCCAGCGGTGCGGTCCAACTCGCGGCCCGGTCGGCGACGGTAATGCCGATGGCGGCCTGCATGCGGGTATAACCCGTCAGCGGGTTATGGCCGTCACGGGAGGCGAGGTCACTGAGCGTATCGATGAGGTGGCCGAGGCGGATAGTGATGATTTCAGTTGCCGCCTTCAACCGCAGCATCAGGCTGGTATCGATGACATCCTGGCTGGTCGCGCCGAAATGCACTTTGTCCGCTGCCTTGCCGGCGACCGCTGCCCGCATCTGCCGCACCAGTTCCGGCACCACCACGCCATCCTTTGCGACGCCGTGGCGAAGCGCCGTCATATCGGCGGCAAAGTCAGTCAGCCCCGAAACGATGGCTTCCGCCACACCATCCGCCAGAATACCGGCCTCGGCTTCCGCTTCCGCCAGAGCCGTTTCGAAGCGGGCCATGGCGTCGATATCCGCTTTTGCCGCAAACAGTTCGACGATCTCGCTATCGCCGAAAATGCCTGACAGAAACGGATGTTCGAAGGGTGTAAGGCTCATCTCAGGTTTCGCTTCCGCTTAGATATCGAAAAACACCGTTTCGCCTTCGCCCTGAAGACGGATATCGAAACGATAGATATTCCCCTCTTCCTTTCTGGCGACAAGCGTGGCGATGCGGCTTTTCTGTTCGACGCGGCCAAGAACCGGATCGGCTGCATTGGCCTCCTGCTCTTCCGGAAAATACATGCGGGTCTGAAGGCCGATATTGATGCCGCGCGCCACGATCCAGAAGGTGATGTGCGGCGCCATCGGCCGGCCGTCGCGGAAAGGCACGGTACCCGGCTTGATCGTCTCGAAAATGAATTCGCCGGTATCCATGTCGCCGGGTGAGCGGCCCCAGCCGATGAAATTTGGGTCGGCCTTGCCGCGGGTTTCGCTCGGGCTGTTGTAAAAACCGTCCGTATCCGCCTGCCAGATTTCGACCAGCGCGTCCTTCAGCGGCATGCCTGCGCCGTCATAGACAGTGCCGCGCACGCTGATGCGCTCGCCACGGGCCTTGTCGTTGTAGAGCGCGCCAGATCCGAGATCCTTTTCGAACACGCCTTCGATGCCGACGAAATTGGGTGTGCAGCCGATATGCACATAGGGGCCTGCCGTCTGCGAGGCGGTCTCTTTGAAATAGTTGAGCGGCTGAACCATGGTCAGTTGCCCTCCATGCGGTTTTCGAAAAGGGTGGAGCGGCGACCGCGCAGCACGATATCGAACTTATAGGCCAACATATCCATCGGCAGCGTCGCATTCATGTCCAGCGGTGCGATCAATCTTCTGATCGCATCCTCGTCCGGAATGGTTTTGACGATGGGACATTTCCAGATCAGCGGATCGCCTTCGAAATACATCTGGGTGATGAGCCGCTGAGCAAAGCCGTGGCCGAAGACCGAGAAATGGATGTGGGCCGGCCGCCAGTCATTGACGCCGTTCGGCCAGGGGTAAGCGCCCGGCTGGATGGTCTTGAACCAGTAATAACCGTTCTCGTCGGTAATCGTGCGGCCGACGCCGCCGAAATTCGGATCGATGGCGGCGAGATAGCTTTCCTTCTTGTGGCGATAGCGTCCGCCGGCATTGGCCTGCCAGAATTCCACCAGCGCGCCATCCACACCGCGGCCGCGCTCGTCCAGCACCCGGCCGTGCACCAGAATGCGCGGGCCAACCGGCATTTCGCCGGGGCGGGCATAGTTGAGGATGAGGTCGTTATCCAGCGGGTTCAGCATATCATGGCCGAAGACCGGGCCGGTGATCTCGCTTTTCGTGCCTTCCAGCGAAATCAGCGCGCGCTGCGGTGAACGCAGAATGGAGGTCTTGTAGCCGGGCGCATAGGCCAGCGGGTGAATATCGCGGTTGCGCGCGAAGAACGGCCCGGTTTCGGGCGGCTGGTTGCTCATTTCGTCTCCTCCCCATCGCCAGAATTATCATGGGAACTATCGGCCTTCATGCTGGCCAGGGCAAGCTTGGCGATCTTGAAAGCATGGTTGGCGGCAGGCACGCCGGCATAGATCGCCACATGCAGCAGCGCCTCGCGGATGTCGGCTTCGGTGGCGCCGGTATTGGCGGTGGCGCGCACATGCATGGCCAGTTCCTCATCCTGCCCCAGCGCGGCGAGCAAGGCGATGGTGACCATAGAGCGCTCGCGCTTCGTCCAGTGATTGCCGGACCACACCGTGCCCCAGGCGGCTTCGGTGATGAGTTGCTGGAAAGGCTGGTCGAAGCCGGACGTCATGGTCTGCGCCCGGTCCACATGGGCGTCGCCCAGCACCGAGCGACGGGTTTTCATGCCCTGTTCGAAACGTTCATTCTTGTCGATATGGTCCGCCATCGGTCAATGCTCCGGCAAGGTCTTCAGAAAAATGCACGCTGCCTGTGTGTAGGCACGCGGCTGTTCAAGGCAGGGAATGTGTCCGCAGCCGGCAATGGTTACAAAGCGGCTCGCAGGGATAAGATCGGCCAGCGACCGCACCAGTTCCGGCGGGGTGGAGCCGTCCTGATCGCCCGCGACACAGAGTGTTGGCACGGCGAAGCGGCCTGCTTCTTGCGTAAAATCCGCATCGCGGATGGCGGCGCAGGTGCCGCTGTAACCCGCTTCCGGCTGCTGGCATAACATGTTGCGCGCACCGGCATAAGCGGCATTGCCCGGTGTGCGGAAAGCGGGCGTGAACCAGCGTTCCATGACGGGATCGACCAGCGAGGCGAGGCCGTCGGCGGCAATCTTGTCGATGCGTGTATTCCACATTTCGGCCGTGCCGATCTTGTGGGCGGTGTTGCTAAGCACCAGGGCGCGGACGAGATCGGGACGGCGCGCATAAATCCCCTGCGCAATGAGGCCACCGACCGAGAGGCCCCAGATAATGGCGCTTTTAACGCCGAGATGATCGAGGAGTTCGATCAGGTCACCGGCATGATCGTCGATGGAATAGGGAGTGCGCCCGACATCGGAAAGCCCGTGGCCGCGCTTGTCGTGCAGGACATGCGCATAATCATCGCCCAGCGCTTCTATCACCGCATCCCAGATGCGGAAATCGGTGCCGAGCGAATTGATGAAGGCGATGACCGGCTTGCCGCTGTCCAATCCCTTAATGCGATAATGGATCACAGTCTCGCCGCAGCGCAGAAAATGCATGATGTGCTCCTCCTGCGAAGGATATTGCAAGCCGGTTCCGGTTAAGTAAAATGACATTATCGATGAAAATCATAACCTATGGATTATATGAGCGATGGTCGACCAGCGTATCAAGTTCCGCCACCTGCAGACTTTCGTGGAGGTGGCGCGCCAGAAAAGCGTCATCCGCGCGGCGGAAATCCTGCATGTCAGCCAGCCGGCGGTGACGAAGACCATTCGCGAGCTGGAAGAGATTCTCGGCGTCTCGTTATTCGACCGCGAGGGGCGCGGCATCCGTATCAGCCGTTATGGCGAGGTGTTCCTGCGCCATGCGGGCGCGACGATGACGGCGCTGCGTCAGGCGGTCGATTCGGTCTCGCAGGAGGCGGCGCGTGCCGGTCCTCCCGTCCGGGTCGGCGCTCTGCCCACGGTTTCGGTGCGGATCATGCCGAAGGCGATGGCCGGTTTTCTGGCGGAAAAGACCGGTAGCCCGGTCAAGATCGTCACCGGCGAAAACGCCGTGCTGCTGGAGCAGCTGCGTGTCGGCGATCTCGATCTCGTCGTTGGGCGTCTCGCCGCGCCGCAGAAAATGGCGGGCTTTTCTTTCGAACATCTCTATTCTGAAAAGGTGCGCTTCGTGGTGCGCGCCGGCCACCCGCTGCTTTCTCCGGGCCTTTCGGTGTTCGATCACCTGCATGAATATCCGGTGCTGATGCCGACGCGGCAATCCGTCATCGGTCCTGTTGTTGAGCAGTTTCTGATCGCCAACGGCGTTCCGGCCCTGCCGATCCGCATCGAAACCGTCTCGGATGCCTTCGGCCGTGCCTTCCTGCGTACCAGCGATGCGATCTGGATCATCTCGGAAGGCGTGGTGGCGGCAGATGTGGCGGATGGCATTCTGGCGATCCTGCCGGTTGAGACCGGCGACACCAGCGGTCCCGTGGGGCTGACGGTCAGGGCCGATACGCAGCCCTCCCTGCCGCTGTCGCTGCTGATGCAGGCTATTCGCGAGGCAGCGAGCGAGTTGCTGGATGGGAAAACGGAAGCTGCATCTCAGTAAGGAAGCCCGACATAGTTTTCCGCAAGGGCCGTGGAAGCGGCGCGGGATTGGACGAGATAGTCCAGCTCCGCTTCCTGAATGCGCTGGCCGAAATCTCCCGTATCGGGAAAGCGGTGCATCATCGTCGTCATCCACCATGAGAAACGCACAGCCTTCCAGACGCGGGAAAGCGCCTTTTGCGAATAAGCATCGATGCCGGCCTTGGACCTGTCGCGATAAAACTCGATCAGCGCCTCGCTCAGATAATGCACATCGCTGGCGGCGAGGTTGAGGCCCTTAGCACCGGTGGGTGGTACGATGTGTGCGGCATCGCCCGCCAGAAACAGCCGCCCAAACCGCATGGGTTCGCAGACGAAGGACCGTAGCGGCGCGATGGATTTTTCGAAGGAAGGGCCGGTTACCATGGCATCCGCATGGTTTTCCGGCAGGCGACGGCGGATTTCATCCCAGAAACGCTCGTCACTCCAGTCCTCGGGCCGGTCATCCAGCGAACATTGGATGTAATAACGGCTGCGTGTGTGCGAGCGCATGGAACAGAGAGCAAAACCGCGCGGGTGGTTGGCGTAGATAAGTTCGTGGTTGACCGGCGGCACATCGGCCAGAATGCCGAGCCAGCCGAAGGGGTAGACTTTCTCGAATTCCTTGATCGCGCCCTGAGGCACCGATTTGCGGCTCACACCGTGAAAACCGTCGCAACCGGCGACGAAATCGCAATCGATCCGGTGGGTTACGCCGTCTTTCTGGTAGGTGACATAGGGGCTTGCGCCATCAAAATCATGCGGTTCGACATTGCCGGCGTCATAGATCGTCACAAGGTTTGCCGCCTCACGCACATCCATCAGGTCATGGGTCACCTCGGTCTGGCCATAGACCATGACGCGTTTGCCGGCGGTCAGATCGAACAGATCGATGCGATGGTCGCGGCCGTCGAAGGTCAGCGAAAAACCGTCATGCGGCAAGCCTTCCCGGTGCAGGCGCTTGTCCGCGCCAACCTTTTCCATCAGCTGCACCGTGCCTTCTTCCAGCACACCGGCGCGGACGCGGCCGAGGATGTAATCCTTGCCGACCCGGTCGAGAATGACGGTCTCGATGCCTTCTCTCGCAAGAAGCTGGCCGAGCAGAAGCCCTGATGGGCCGGAGCCGATGATGACGACCTGTGTGCGCATTATTTCCTCCCGAACTTGTCTCCGGTCAAGAAATTGACCAAGGCGGGCCACAAGCTCAATGGACTTTCTGATCCGTAAGTTGCACAATCCGACCATCAGACGGAGGAGTGTGGTGAGATGCGGGTTGCTGCGAATGAGGGGCTTTATGGCGAAGAAGCAGCGCAAGGCACTGATTTTCGCTTCCATTGTGAGACGCTTTTTTCAAGAAGCAGCTTGCACCGCTTCGAAATCGGGTTGCATCGCCATTCCGCCTTTCTGCAAATCTTGTACATTTTTGGCGGCGAGGGCGATGCGTTGCTGGATGGCCGTATCGAGCCTATCCGTCCGCCGGTCGCCATCATCGTGCCGCCGGGTTTCGAACACGGCTTCCGTTTTTCACGCGATATTGGTGGAGTGATCGTCACCATGCTGCCGGGCGCGCTGCCGGCATCGGTGCAGGCGCTTTTGCTGCGCAATTTCCAGCGGCCAGTGCTTCTGCGGTTGCGGGATTTTGCCGAGGAAGAATGCCTGCGCCAAGGTTTCGAACGGATTTCCGCCGAATATGAGGCCCGTGAGATCGGCCGGGATGCGATGATCGAAGGCCAGCTCGCCACCGTCGTCACGCTTTTGACGCGGGCGGCGCGCCCGCTTCTGGAAACGAGCGGCGAAGGCCTTGCGGAGCAGCGTTTCGAACGGTTGCTGTCGCTGATCGCCCGCCATATCCGCGAGCCGCAAAAAGCCGGGTTTTACGCCAAGAAGGTCGGTCTGTCCGAGACTCATCTCAACCGTCTGGTCCGCTCGGTTTCCGGCCTCAGCCTGCAGCGGCTGATCGCTAAGCGTCAGATCGAGATAGCCCAGCAGGAACTGATCTTCACCGTCTCGAGTGTGCAGATGATCGCCGAAGGGCTGGGCTTTGCCGATCCCGCCTATTTCAATCGCTTCTACAGGCGTGAGACAGGCATGACGCCGCGCGCCTGGCGGGTCGCCGAACAGCAGAAAATGGGCGATTCCCGCGCGCGACAGAAAGAGCCTCAGACCAGCATTCTCGCCAGTTCCCGCTGAACGGCAAGAAGTTCCGGCAGGTAGCGCTCCACCAGATCCTCCATCGAGGCCACCGAGGCGGCGAGCCCGACATTAAGCGCGGCGACCGTCTGGCCGCGCACGCTTTTCAGCGGCACGGCGATGGAGCGAAGACCGATTTCGACTTCCTGATCGATCAGCGCATAACCGCGATGGCCGGTCGCCTCAATCTCGGCGAGCAGGGCGTCCATGCTGGTGATCGTTCTTTCCGTGCGGGCGACCAGGCGGGAGGCCTCGAGGATTTCGTGTTGCCGCTCGTTTGGCTGCGCCGAAAGAAGAACGCGGCCCATGGAGGTGCAATAAGCGGGCAGGCGTGAGCCCGGCATCAGCGCAATCGACATGACGCGTTGCTGGGCGGCCCGCGCCACATAAACGATCTCGGTCTCGTCCAGAATGGAGACTGAGGTGCTCTGGCCGATCTCCTCCGACAGGCGGTCTAGCAGCGGCTGCACGATCTTCGGCAGCGGCATTGTGGCCAGACAGCCGGTGCCGAGCCGCAGCACCTTGGGTGTGACGGTGAAGAATTTGCCGTCATAGGCCGCATAACCGAGTTCCGAGAGTGTGAGCAGACAGCGCCGTGTCGTCGCACGATCAAGCCCGGCAATCTCGGCAGCATCGGAAATCGAAAGCCGTGGACGCTCGGCGCTGAAGGCCTCGATCACCCGCAATCCCTTGGCGAGACCGCCCATCATGTCTCTTTCACTGACGGCCATGCTCAAGCTCCATTTGTGCGATATACGAACAAAAATCATATAACGCACAAAATTCTTGCCGTCGAGGCATTTTCGGCTTTACCTCATGGCCAAGCAGCCTTGTCGGTTCCATCCGCTCGGCTGGATGGAGGTTTTAAGAATGGACAAGACAATCAAGAGTGCTGAAGAGGCGCTTTCCGGCATCGGTGATGGTGCGACGATCATGATCGGCGGTTTCGGCGGATCGGGCGCGCCGATCGAGTTGATCCATGCGCTTATAGACAAAGGGCCGAAGAACCTGACGGTCATCAACAACAATGCCGGCAATGGCCGCATTGGCATCGCCGCGATGATCGACGCTGGCATGGTCAGGAAAATGATCTGCTCCTTCCCGCGCTCTTCCGATCCGCGTGCCTTTACAGACCGGTATCTGGCCGGCGAAATCGAATTGGAACTGGTGCCGCAAGGGACGCTCGCCGAGCGCATCCGCGCCGGCGGTGCCGGTATTCCGGCCTTCTACACCCCGACCGGCTTTGGCACCGAATTGGCGCAAGGCAAGGTCATCGCAGAATTCGACGGCCGCTCTTACGTGCAGGAGCGCTGGCTGAAGGCGGATTTCGCCATCGTCAAGGCCGAACTTGGCGATACCTATGGCAACCTCACCTACAACAAGGCCGGGCGCAATTTTAACCCGCTGATGTGCATGGCCGCAAAGACGACCATCGCGCAGGTTTCCAGGATCGTCGCCGCCGGAGAGATCGACCCGGAGCATGTCGTTACCCCCGGTATTTTTGTGAACGGCGTCGTGGAAATCCCCGATCCGCAACAGGAAGAAGTCCTCATTCGTGCGGGAGTAGCATACGCATGACCCAGACCATCGACACCCGCGAAGATATCAAGCTCTCCAATGCCCAGATCGCCTGGCGCGCGGCGCAGGACATCGAGGACGGTGCTTACGTCAACCTTGGCATCGGCTTTCCGGAAATGGTGGCGCGTTATCAGCCGCCCGGCCGTCAGGCGATCTTCCACACTGAAAATGGCATCCTGAATTTCGGCGAAGCGCCGCCGGAAGGCGAGGAGGACTGGAACCTCATCAATGCCGGCAAGAAGGCCGTGACGCTGAAACCCGGTGCCGCCTTCTTCCACCATGCCGACAGCTTCGCCATGGTGCGCGGCGGGCATCTGGATGTGGCGATCCTCGGAGCCTATCAGGTGGCGCAGAATGGCGATCTCGCCAATTGGCGCGTCGGCTCCAGGGGCGTGCCGGCCGTCGGCGGGGCCATGGATCTGGTGCATGGCGCCAAGCAGGTTTTTGTCATCACCGAACATGTCACCAAGAATGGCGAACCGAAGCTCGTTGAGACATGCGCTTTTCCGCTCACTGGCGTCGGCTGCATCACCCGCATATATACCAGCCATGCGGTGATCGACGTGGTGGATGGCCGTTTTGTGCTGCGCGAAAAACTGCGGGCGATGACGTTTGAGGAATTGCAGGCCATGACCGGTGCGCCACTGCATGTGGATGGCGAGGTAATCGATCTCGTCGCCCCGGAACTGTGAGGAAAAACCGATGACCGACGCATTCATCTGCGATTATATCCGCACGCCCATCGGCCGCTTTGGCGGCGCGCTATCTTCGGTGCGGGCCGACGATCTCGGGGCGGTGCCTCTCAAGGCATTAATGGAACGCAATCCGTCCATCGACTGGGAAGCCGTCGAGGATGTGATCTTCGGCTGCGCCAATCAGGCGGGCGAGGATAACCGCAACGTGGCGCGCATGTCGTTGCTGCTCGCCGGCCTGCCGGTTTACGTGACGGGAACGACCATCAACCGGCTGTGCGGCTCGGGCATGGACGCCGTCATTGCGGCCGCCCGCGCCGTGAAATCGGGCGAGGCGGAGCTGATGATCGCCGGCGGCGTGGAAAGCATGAGCCGCGCGCCCTTCGTTCTGCCAAAGGCGGAAAGCGCCTTTTCGCGCAATGCCGAAATTTATGACACCACCATCGGCTGGCGTTTCGTCAACCCGCTGATGAAGGCGCAATATGGCGTCGATTCCATGCCGGAAACCGGTGACAATGTTGCCGTCGATTATCAGGTCTCGCGGGAGGATCAGGATGCCTTTGCGGTGCGCAGCCAGCAGAAGGCGGCGGATGCGCAGGCTAATGGCCGTCTCGACAAGGAAATCGTTTCGGTGACGATCCCGCAGCGCAAGGGTGATCCGCTTGTTGTCTCAAGGGACGAACACCCGCGTGCGACAAGCCTTGAAGCGTTGGCGAAGCTGAAGCCGGTGAACAAGCGCGATGGCGCGACGGTGACGGCGGGCAATGCCTCCGGTGTCAATGATGGTGCGGCCGCGCTCATCATCGCTTCGGCGGAAGCGGCGAAGAAATATGGGCTCACCCCCATTGCCCGCATCCTCGGTGGTGCCGCCGCCGGTGTGCTGCCGCGCGTGATGGGCATCGGCCCGGCCCCGGCCTCGGCCAAGCTCCTGACGCGGCTCGGGTTGAAGCAGGAACAGCTTGACGTGATCGAGCTGAACGAGGCCTTCGCCAGCCAGGGACTTGCGACGCTGCGCCAGCTCGGCATTGCCGATGACGATGCGCGGGTGAATGCTAATGGCGGCGCGATCGCGCTTGGCCATCCGCTCGGCATGTCGGGTGCCCGCATTGCCGGCACGGCGGCGCTTGAACTTTCGCTGACGGGCAAGCGGCTTGCGCTCGCTACCATGTGCATCGGCGTCGGGCAGGGTATTGCCGTGGCGCTGGAGCGAGTCTGACCGGATAGCGGCATTCGGTATCGGTATACGGGGCGAGTGCCGTCGTGATACGGTGCGGATGCTGCTGTAAAATGGGGTGAATGCCGCTGACTCAGTTTCATTACGCGTGATTGGAACCATTCAGACCACTCGGCAGACGATTTTCTCGCCTTGCCCCCCCAAATTCCCCTCATTCCTGTGCTTGTCACAGGAATCCAGCCAACGCGCGTCTGCGCGACGAAAGAGTCCCTTCAGCCCAAGGATTTGGGCTGGCTGGATCTCTGTGACAAGCACAGAGATGAGGGAAGGAGGCGTGGTGAAAAACAAAGAGATGGGGAAGGAGGCATGGCGGACTAGACATAGCGGCTAGTCGTGGTGGATGGTAAAGCAGACGCCACACTGAAGACGAAGCCTCAGCATTTTCCCATGACGCTTCCCGCCATATTCCTCAGCCCATGTTGGATTCCATCATTATACGTGACATGTTTTGCGAGATATGACAGGAATCTTTCCGGGGAGCCAACATGAAGCGTCCGACCATCACCGATGTCGCAAAAGCCGCGAGCGTCAGCGTCGCCACCGTCGACCGGGTACTGAACGGCCGCCTGCCGGTGCGGGAGGAAACCGCGCGGCGGGTATTCGAGGCGGCGGAGAAGATCGGCTTTCACGCCACCAACATCATTCGCCAGCGCATGCTGGCCGATATGCCGTCCTATAGTCTCGGCATCATCCTGCGCAAGGAACGGCATGCTTTCTACCAGACCTTTGCCGACGAGCTGGAGCTTGCGGCGCGCAACATCCGGGATCGCCACCTCAATCTGCGTATTGAATTCGCCCAGTCGGGGGAGCCGGCTGAGCTTGCAGCGTTGCTGACAGGCATGAAGGGCCGCGTGCAGGCGGTTGCCGCCACGGGGCCGGACCATCACGATGTTACGGCCGCCGTCGAGGCTTTGAAAGCCAAAGGCATTCCGACGTTTTCGTTGCTGTCCGATTTTGCCCAGGGCGTGAGGGAGGCGTATCTCGGCGCCAACAATATGAAGGTTGGGCGCACGGCCGCCTGGATGATTTCGCAACTGGCGCGCAGCAGGGGGAAGGTGCTTTTGCTGCTGGGCGGCCACCGGTTCCACGGCCATTCGCTGCGCGAAACGGGCTTTCGCAGCTACATGCGGGAATATGCGCCGGAATTCGAGGTAATGGATGCCCTCATCACGCTCGAAACGCGTCGCCTGACCTATGAGCTTGTCATGGACACCATCGCCAAGCACCGGGATCTCGTCGGCATCTATTGCATCGGCGGCGGCATGGAAGGGGTGGTCGAGGCCATGCAGCAGGAAAACAAGCAGGAGACAATCGTCTGTCTCGTGAATGAACTCACGCCCGAGTCCCGTCAGGCACTGCTGGAAAGGCGCATCAGCGGCGTCTTCCAGACACCGCTTCGCGAGTTGTGCGCCGACCTTCTTGCCACCATGGTCCACACCATCGAACACGGTATTGCGGAAACGCCGGGACAGCGTTTTGTGCCTGCGCATCTGTGGGTTCCTGAGAGCCTTTGATGGTTTGATGGATTCCATCATAAATCCGGTGTGTGTTTCTATCAGGCTTGATGGTTTCGGTGGTCTCTGACGCGTTGACGCCGGGACCGGACTAGGAAATCTTGGCCGCGGGTGGAACGGGCAGGAGGCCGGACCCACACGACATTAGATTATTTCGAGGCTGTTTGACGCTGCGAGTTTTCCTTCGCGGCGAAGGCCAGCTTTTGCCGGAAGACGGTGGTGGCGCGATGCGCTCAAGCCGGCTCGACCGGTTCTTTTCAAAGGGGTTTGGAGGAGAACGACATGAAAAGACATTTCGCAATTGCAGCTTTCGCCGCGATGCTGGCAACGGGCGCATCGGCGCAGACCGTCGGGGTTTCTATGGCCCTGTTCGACGATAATTTCCTGACCGTGCTGCGCAACGGCATGATTGATTATTCCAAGGGCATGAGCGGCGTTTCGCTGCAGGTCGAGGATGCGCAGAACGATGTCGGCAAGCAGCTGAGCCAGGTGCAGAACTTCGTCGCCGCCGGTGTCGATGCCATCATCGTCAATCCGGTGGATACGGACGCGACCGTGGCGCTTTCGCAGGCCGCTGCCGCCGCGGGCATTCCGCTCGTTTACGTCAACCGCCAGCCGGTCAATCTCGACAGCCTGCCGGAAAAACAGGCCTTTGTCGCCTCCGATGAAAAGCAGTCGGGCACGTTGCAGACGCAGGAAGTCTGCCGGCTGTTGAAGGAGGCGGGCAAGACGGAAGCCAGGGCCGTGGTGATGATGGGCGAGCTTTCCAACCAGGCGGCGCGTATGCGCACGCAGGATATCAAGGATGTCGTCGCCACGCCCGATTGCAGCTTCATCAAGCTTGTCGAGGAACAATCCGCCAACTGGTCGCGCACGCAAGGGTCGGACCTGATGACCAACTGGCTTTCAGCCGGCGTTGAGTTCGATGCCGTCATTTCCAACAATGACGAGATGGCCATCGGCGCTATCCAGTCGCTGAAGGCGGCGGGCCGGTCGATGGACAGCGTCATCATCGCCGGCATCGACGCCACGCAGGACGCGCTTGCCGCCATGGCGGCGGGGGATCTGGATGTCAGCGTTTTCCAGAATGCCGCAGGGCAGGGCAAGGGTGCTCTCGATGCGGCGCTGAAACTCGCCAAGGGTGAGACGATCGACAAGAAGGTCTTCGTTCCCTTCGAACTGGTGACGCCTGACAACCTCAAGAACTATCAGGCCAAGAACTGAGCCATGGCCTTGCCTTGGCGGCTTCTCCGCTCCCGGGGAGTGCCGCCGGGCGGGCCGAACGCGCCGGAGCCGGCAGGATGGTCGGCTCCGGCGAAACAAAATGATGCAATCAGCAGCGATTTTCCGTGGGAGGAAACCTTGAAGAAACTATTGATGGCGACGGCGCTCTGCATCTTCGCGACACCGGCCCTTGCCGAGACCCGCATCGCAGTCTCGATGACGTCTTTCGACAATCCGTTTCTGACGATCCTGCTT
This sequence comes from Agrobacterium burrii, assembly GCF_017313405.1. NCBI lineage: Bacteria > Pseudomonadati > Pseudomonadota > Alphaproteobacteria > Hyphomicrobiales > Rhizobiaceae > Agrobacterium > Agrobacterium burrii. Next base: position 2,750 of record NZ_JAFLNA010000021.1, on the reverse strand, counting down.
AACGGTATCAGGGCTGAAGCCGGGCGCGATAAAAACATCGAGCTTCTGGTCGAGGACGCCCAGCTCGATCCGTCGAAGCAGCTCAATCAGGTGCAGAATTTCATCGCCAATGGTGTCGACGCGATCATCGTCAATGCGGTGGATGGCGATGCCACTGCCGCAATCACCAAGGCCGCATCAGCCGCAAAAATTCCGCTGGTTTATGTCAACCATCCGCCGGCCGAGCTGGAAACCGGCCTGCCTGACGGAACGGCCTTTGTCGGTTCCAACGAACTCGATTCCGGCACTATGGAAGCTGAAGCCGCCTGCAAGCTGATGGGCGGCAAGGGCAAGGCCGTCATCCTGATGGGGCCATTGGAAAACCATGCGGCGCTGGTGCGCACCAGGGATGTCGAAACGGTATTTTCCAAACCGGAATGCAAGATCGAAACCCTCGAAAAGCAGACAGCGAATTGGAGCCGCACGCAGGCGCAGGACCTCGTATCCTCCTGGCTGACGGCGGGCATCCAGTTCGATGCCGTCATAGCCAATAATGATGAAATGGCGATCGGAGCCGCGCAGGCGCTCAAAGCAGCGGGCGTTTCCATGAAGGATGTCGTCATTGCCGGCATCGACGCCACGCCGGATGGTCTTGCCGCCATGCAGGCCGGCGATCTCGATATCACCGTTTACCAGAATGCGACGAAGCAGGGGGAGGTCTCCGTCCAGACGGCGGTGAAGGCCGCTGCCGGGCAACGCACTGAGAAGACGCTCTGGGTGCCGTTCGAACTCGTTACACCGGAAAACATGTCCGCCTACGCGAAATAGACGGGGCTTCGGCCCCGGTCTTTTTATCCCTCCACTGGAAACAGCCATGAAACATACGCTCGATCCCCACATGTTCCGGCATCTCTCGTTGCCTGAGACCTGCCGCAAGGTCGCCGAACTCGGTTATGATTACGTCGAACTTTCGCCGCGCCCGGATTTCCTCTCCTGGTGGACACGGCCCAAGGTCTATCCCGAACGGGTCGCCGAATTCAAAAAGGCGTTGAAGGACCACGGTGTCGGCCTTGCCACGCTGCAACCCATGTACCGCTGGGCAAGCCCCTATCCGGACGAATGGGAAGTGGCGATCGACAACTGGAAACGCGCCATCGAGATCGCGGTCGAGATGGAATGCCCGATGTTCGTTTCGGAATTCGGCCGTGGCGGCTCGCCGGACCGCAGCCTCAACGACCGCTCCGGCCTGCACCGGCCGGAAACCTGCGAGGCGCAGTTCTTCCGCGCCATGGATATTCTGGTGCCGATCCTGGAGCGGGAAGGGCTGGTGCTGTCGCTGGAGGCGCATCCCGAAGACTGGATCGAGGAGATCGCGCCGGCCATCGACATCATCAAGACCATCAATTCCAAGGCGGTGAAGGCCTCCTTCATCGCGCCGCACACGTTCTTTTACGGGCCGGACATGGTGGCGAACCTGCGCGCGACGGAGGGCCATCTGGTGCATGTGCGCCTTGCCGATACCTATGATCACAACAAGTCGTCGCAGCTGCGTTACATCGTCAATCCGCCCGGCTCGAAGGTGAGGGTGCACCAGCACACCGATTTCGGCCAGGGCGAGATCGACTGGGAGACCTTCTTTGCGACGCTTGCCGACATGAAATTCGACGGCGTGCTGTCGAACTGCGTCTTTGCCTGGGAAGATCGCGTCGATGAAAGCGCGCGGTTCATGCTCAGCGAAACCCGGCGATACGTCGCCAAATACTGGAAATGAGGTTTTTCAGATGACTGTGAGAATTGGTGTCGTCGGCACCGGCGCAATCGGGCGCGATCACGCCCGCCGTATCAACAAGGTTCTGGGCGGCGGGAAGATCGTTGCGCTCAGCGACGTCAACCGCGCCTCGGCCGAGGCGGTCAAAAACGACATCGCCCCGGATGCCGTCGTTTTCGCAACCGGCGAAGAGCTGATCGCATCGCCCGATGTGGATGCCGTGCTCGTCACCTCATGGGGCGCAACCCATGAGCAATATGTGCTGGCGGCCATTGCTGCCGGAAAGCCATGCTTCTGCGAAAAGCCGTTGGCGACGACGGCGGAAGGCGCAAGGCGCATCGTCGATGCCGAAGTGGCGCATGGCAAGCGGCTGGTGCAGGTGGGCTTCATGCGCCGTTACGACGCCGGTTACGTGGCGCTGAAACAGGCGGTGGATAGCAAGATCGGCGCGCCGATCATGGTGCATGCCGCCCACCGCAACCCGACGGTTCCGGAACAGTACGTCACGCCCATGGCGATCCACGACACGATGATCCATGAGATCGACGTGTTGCGCTGGCTGCTTGACGATGACTATGTTTCGGCCCGCGTTCTCTTTCCCCGCTCCGCTGCCCGCAGCCATGCGAAGCTGAAGGACCCGCAGATCGTCATTCTCGAAACCGCCAAGGGCACGATCATCGACGTCGAAATCTTCGTCAATTGCCACTACGGCTATGATATCCAGTGCCAGGTGGTGGGTGAAGACGGCATTGCCAGCCTGCCGGAGCCGATGTCGGTGCAGACGCGCCTCGGCGCCAGGCTGCAGAACGATATCCTCACCGACTGGAAGGATCGCTTCATCGCCAGCTACGATGTCGAATTGCAGGATTTCATCCACGCGGCGGCAAAGGGCACGGCCTCGGGACCGAATTCCTGGGACGGCTACGTCGCCGCCATCACCTCCGACGCTTGCGTGGCCGCGCAGGAGAAGGACGGGGCGGTCGTTGAAATCAAGCTTCCCACC
>NZ_JAFLNA010000020.1:0-114735 GCF_017313405.1 Agrobacterium burrii | reverse complement strand
TCGTCGCCAGCAGCGCCGCCGCCCTCGTTCAGTGAGCGGACTTATAAGAGATCACCCGCAAACAAGTCAACACACCCTTCGTCAAAAAACTGACATTTTTGGTAAGTGGCTGATTTTACATAGGACTTTAACACAAATGCACATGAGGCTCCTGAAAACGCCTCCTTTCTGTGGCGACTGGCCCTGTTCCGGGAAACATGCAATAGGAACGGGCAAGAGTTTCAGAAAGACCGGGGCGTTCAACGCCCCATATAAGCCCAAGAATTGGAGAGCCCGTGCGCATTCTCGATGAAGCCGTCATTCCCGAGCTGCCGAATTATTACCGTGGCAAGGTGCGGGAGAACTACGATCTGCCTGATGGCAACCGCATCATCATATCCACCGATCGCCTGAGCGCCTTTGACCGAATTCTTACATGCATTCCTTATAAGGGGCAGGTATTGACCCAGACGGCGCGCTACTGGTTCGAGCTGACGAAGGATATTTGTCCTAACCACGTGGTAAGTTATCCCGATCCGAATGTCGTCATCGGCAAGAGGCTGGACATACTGCCGGTAGAAGTGGTGGTTCGCGGTTATCTGGCCGGCACCACCGGCACATCGATCCTGACCCTTTACAAGAAGGGTGAGCGGCAGATGTACGGCATGAGCCTGCCGGACGGGATGAAGGACAATCAGATTTTACCCGAGCCGGTGATCACGCCGACAAGCAAGGCATTCGATGGCGGCCATGACGAGCCGCTGACACCCGCAGAGATCGTCGAGAAGAAACTTCTGACACAGGAGCAATGGGACACGCTCTCTCATTATGCGCTGGCGCTGTTCAAGCGCGGGCAGGAGATTGCCGCAAAGCAGGGCCTCATCCTCGTCGACACGAAATATGAATTCGGGACCGATGAAAACGGCACGATCATTCTGGCCGACGAAATCCACACGCCGGATAGCAGCCGCTACTGGATGGCTGACAGCTATGAGGAAAGCTTCCGCAATGGCACACGGCCGGCGAGCTTCGACAAGGATTTCGTCAGAGCCTGGGTTGCCGAACGTTGCGATCCCTATAAGGACGAGGTGCCCGAGATTCCGCAGGACCTCGTGTTGCAGACCTCGAAGGTCTATATTGATGCTTACGAACGCATCACCGGACAGAGTTTCGTTCCCGACGATAGCGGTGAGACGCCGCTTGCAAGAATACGCCGGAATCTGGAGCGGTTTTTCCCCGGAGTCTGACCTTGAGCAAAACGATCGAACAGGCGCGAAAGGGTGACAGGAAGAACGACCGTCCTGTCAAACGCCGGCCTCGCCGTTCCGCCGAAGAAACACGGCGGGACATTCTCGCCAAAGCCGAAGAGCTTTTTCGCGAGCGTGGCTTCAATGCAGTGGCGATAGCCGATATCGCCGCAGCACTCGGCATGTCACCCGCCAATGTCTTCAAGAATTTCAGTTCGAAGAACGCGCTCGTCGACGCCATAGCCTTCGAACAGATCGGGATCTTCGAAAGAGAGATCCGCCCGCTCGACGATGGTCACCCACCACTTGCCAGACTGCGCCACCTCGCCCGTACCCTGATGGAACAGCACCATCAGGACCTCAACGACAATCCCTATATATTCGAAATGATCCTGATGACGGCCAAGCAGGATATGAAGTGCGGCGACTATTATAAATCCGTCATCGCAAACCTGTTAGCCGACATTATCAGCGACGGCATCAACGCGAAGGTCTATGCGCCGGCGGACATTCCACCGCTGGCGGAAACCGTGCTCCACGCGCTGACAAGCGTTATCCATCCCGTCCTCGTTGCCCGGGAAGATATCGGCAATTTGGCAACACGTTGTGATCAACTCGTCGATTTAATCGATGCCGGATTGCGCAATCCACTTGCTAAGTGACGATTCCCTATTTACGTCACCTTCTCGCAATTGCTTGCGAAGCGCCTGAGCCTGCGCTTCTATGCGCGTGGCGGTCCGGAATGAATGTAATGACGAAGGCCCCATAAGGCCTTTCCCTGTCATACCTATTCTTTCCGGGCGCGCGTCCGCCGAGCGACATTGCGCTTATAGTTGAATGCGACTGATACGCAGGGAAGAACAATGAGCCGACGTATTTTACCCCTATTTGCTTCTTTGTGTGTAACAGCGCTCCTGGCGGGATGCAGCGATGGCGGCGAGAGCAGCCAGACCGCCGGTCAGGGTGCCGAGCGTCCGCCGTCTCCGGTCAGCATCATCCTGATGAAGAGCAGCGAATATCCTCTGACAACAGTGCTTCCCGGTCGCGCCAGCGCATTCCAGACCGCCGAGATCCGTCCGCGCGTCACCGGTATCATCCGCGAAATTCCCTTCAAGGAAGGCAGCGAGGTCAAGCAGGGCGACGTTCTCTACCAGATCGAAGACAACACCTATCTGGCGGAAGTGGCGCAGGCCAAGGCAAGCGTGGCGAAGGCCGAAGCCAGCGTTCCAAGCGCCGAGGCGAACCTTGCCCGTTACGAACGGCTGGTCAACAGCGGCGCAACCCAGATCGAATATGAAAACGCCAAGGTGACGCTGCTGCAGGCACAGGCCGACGTGGCCCAGACCAAGGCGGCGCTGGAAACGGCTGAAATCAATCTCGACCTCACCAAGGTCCGCGCACCTTTCGACGGCATCACCAGCGCCACCGCTTTCAGCATCGGCAACGTGGTGACGGCAAACCAGACGACGGCTTTGACGACGCTGCGTCGCATCGATCCGATCTATATCGATCTGATGGAATCCAGCATCAATCTTCTGCGTCTGAAAAATGCGATTTCGTCGGGCCAGCTCGGCGGCGACACCAAGGAAACCGGCATTCATCTGACGCTGGAAGACGGCACCGAATACAAGCATGACGGCAAGATCGACATGTCGGACATGGCGGTGAGCGAAACCACCGGTACTTTCTCCATCCGCGCCCTCTTCGAAAATCCGGATGATCTTCTGCTTCCCGGCACCTATGTTCGCGCCACGCTGACCATCGGCAAGGAGAAGGGCTTCCGCATTCCGCAGCGCGCGGCAAGCCGGAACGCCAATGGCGAACTGACCGCAAAGTTCGTCTCGGCGGAAAACAAGGTGGAAACCCGCACCTTCCCGTCCAGCCAGCAATCCAACAACGCCTGGCTGGTGATGGAAAACGTCAAGGATGGCGACAAGCTCATCGTGGACGGCTTCCAGTGGATTGCCGACGGCGCGACAGTGGCGCCGGTGGAAGTAACCATCGACGATCGCGGTATCGTTGTTCTGCCGCAGCAAGCTCCGCCTGCCGCCGCCCCCTCGAAATAAGCATGAGCACGAAACCCTTGGTCGAAGCTCGTAAAAGGTAAGGCAGGACTGCCATGGCCCATTTCTTCATCCGGCGCCCCGTTTTTGCATGGGTTATCGCCATCGTCATCATGCTGGGCGGCGCGTTGGCAATCGCGACGCTCTCCATCTCGCAATATCCCGATATTGCACCGACGACGGTGCGCGTCAGCGCGACCTATAACGGCGCCAGCGCCGAAACAGTCGAAAAATCGGTGACGACGATCATTGAGGACGGCATGACCGGCCTCGATGACCTCACCTATATGACGTCGTCTTCCTCCACCGGCAGCGCCGAAGTGACCCTGACCTTCGGCAACAGCATCATGCCTGACATCGCGCAGGTTCAGGTGCAGAACAAGCTGCAGCTCGTCCAGTCGCAATTGCCCGATACCGTGCAGCAGCAGGGTATCCAGGTCAGCCGCTCCACCTCGAGCATTCTGATGGTGGGGGCGCTGATCTCTACCGACGGCAAGCGTAATTCCGCCGATCTCGGCGACGTGTTCTCCTCACGCGTCGAAGACCAGATCAAGCGTCTGGAAGGTGTGGGCAGCATCAACGTCTTCGGCTCCGAATATGCGATGCGCATCTGGCTGGATCCGTTCAAGCTCAACAAATATCAGCTGACCACCGCTGACGTCACCGGCGCCATCCAAAGCCAGAACACCCAGGTTTCGGTCGGTTCGCTCGGTGCGGTTCCTGCCGTCAAAGGCCAGCAGCTCAACGTGACAGTGACGGCGCAGAGCCAGCTGACCACGGTCGCCGATTTCGAATCGGTGATCCTGAAAGTCGAAAAGGATGGCTCGACCGTCCGCCTCAGCGACGTGGCCCGCATCGAAATCGGCCAGGAAACCTATGGTGGGGATTCCCGCTCCAACGGCCGGCCTTCTGCCGGTTTCGCAGTCAACCTCGCCACCGGTGCGAACGCGCTCGACACGGCGGCGCGCGTAAAATCGGCGCTTTCCGCCGTCGAGGGTTCGCTGCCCGAGGGCGTCTCGATCGAATATCCCTACGACACGACACCCTTCGTGAAGCTGTCGATCGAGAAGGTGGTGCATACGCTGATCGAGGCGATCATCCTCGTTTTCGTCGTGCTTCTGGTGTTCCTGCAAAACCTCAGAGCCACCTTCATTCCCATGATCGCGGTGCCCGTCGTGCTTCTCGGCACGTTCGGCGTCCTTGCGCTGACGGGATATTCCATCAACACCCTCACCATGTTCGCCATGGTTCTCGCCATCGGCCTTCTCGTCGATGACGCCATCGTCGTTGTCGAAAACGTCGAGCGCATCATGTCGGAAGAAGGCCTGTCGCCGGTCGAGGCGACCGAAAAATCGATGGGTGAGATCACCGGTGCAATCATCGGCATTGCGCTCGTCCTGACCGCCGTGTTCATTCCGATGGCTTTCTTCGGAGGATCGACGGGCATCATCTATCGTCAGTTCTCGATCACCATCGTTTCGGCCATGCTGCTTTCGGCTGTGGTCGCCATCGTTCTGACACCGGCGCTTTGCGCAACCATGCTGAAGCCCATCGACCACAATAAAAAGAAGCGTGGACCGGGTGCGTGGTTCAACCGTGGCTTCGGCAAGACGACGGACGGCTATGTCTCTTCCATTGGCTACCTGCTGAAACGCCCCCTGCGTGTGATGATTCTTTTTGCGATCGTCATAGGCGGCTGCGCCTGGTTCTTCAGCAAGCTACCAAGCTCCTTCCTGCCGCAGGAAGACCAGGGCGTGCTTCTGACGATCATCCAGACACCGACCGGTTCGAACATCGAACGCACCAACGAGGTTGTGAAGCAGGTTGAAAACTACTTCCGCGAAAAAGAAGCCAACAATGTCGAATCTGTTTTCGGTGTGCTTGGCTTCAGCTTCAGCGGTTCAGGCCAGAACAACGCCATCGTCTTCACCAAGCTCAAGGATTTCGCCGAAAGAACGGCACCCGACCAGCACGCCGCCGCCATCGTGCAGCGTGCTATGGGCACCTTCTTCGGTTTCCGCGATGCGCAGGTCTTCCCGCTTCTGCCGCCGGCAATTCAGGGCATGGGTACATCGAGCGGTTTCTCGATGTATCTGGTGGATAGCGGCCGCAACGGTACCGACGCATTGACTGCCTCATCCAAGGAACTGATCGCGCTTGCCACGGGCAATCCGAAGATCAGCTCGCTTCGAAGCGACAGCCAGGACAATGAAACGCAGATGAAGATCATTCTCGATCAGGAAAAGATGGGGGCCATGGGCGTCGATCTTGCCTCCGTGAATCTCATGCTGACGACGATCTTTGCCGGCAGGGATGTCAATGACTTCACGCTTAACGGCGAACTCAAGCCCGTCTATGTCCAGAGCGACGCGCCCTACCGCATGCAGCCGGACGACCTCAAGTTCTGGTATGCCCGCAACACCAACGGCGAAATGGTGCCCTTCTCCTCCTTCAGCGAGGTGAAGTGGATCAACGCCCCGCCATCTCTCGCCCGTTACAACGGAACAGGCGCAATCTCGCTTGAAGGTACCGCCGGGACAGGTGTCGCCTCCGGTGAGGCCATGGACGAGATGGAGCGCCTGACGGCAAGCCTGCCGGGTGGCTACACCGTGGCGTGGCAGGGCATTTCCTACCAGGAACGTCTGTCCGGTTCACAGGCGCCCATGCTTTATGCGCTGTCGGTGCTCATCGTGTTCCTTTGCCTCGCCGCGCTTTATGAAAGCTGGTCGATCCCCTTCTCGGTCATTTTGGCCGTCCCGGTGGGTGTCCTTGGCGCTTTGACTGCGGCCCACTTCTTCGGTCAGACAAACGACGTCTACTTCAAGGTGGGCCTGCTGACGACCATCGGCCTTGCTGCGAAAAACGCGATCCTGATCGTCGAATTCGCCAAGGAGAGGCAGGAGCATGGGTTAAGTCTGGTGGAAGCTGCGCTGGAAGCTGCGAAGCTGCGCCTGCGTCCGATCATCATGACGTCGCTCGCCTTCATCCTCGGCGTTGTGCCTCTCGCCATCGCAACCGGAGCGGGTTCTGCCGCGCAAAATGCAATCGGTATCGGGGTGCTGGGTGGTATGCTTTCTGCAACACTGCTCGGAATTTTCTTCGTTCCGTCCTTTTTCGTCATCATTCGTCGCCTTTCAAGGCGTTAACAAAACAAAAATGGGCTGTGCCAACCGTTAATACGCTGCTAGAAATGTTGCCGATTTGGCTAATGCACGTTTCTACGGCATATCGACCGCGCAGCCCATTTGTCAGCAAGCCGCGCTCGGTAAGCCAACCTATAGAATTGGGAAAATTATATGCTGTCTATTCGCGCAACTCTTCCCCTGACAATGCTGCTGCTTTCAGGCTGCGTCGTCGGACCCGACCACAAGACCCCGGAAATCCAATTGCCGGGAAAGTTCGCGGAAGCTGGGAAAACCGGTAATGGCGATATAAGCACCGTTGCATGGTGGACGGCCTTTAACGACAGCCGCCTGAACGGTTACGTTTCAACTGGCCTGGCGCAGAACCTGACCGTGATGCAGGCGATAGAGCGCATCAATCAGGCGGAAGCCCAGGTGATCGCGGCCGGTGCTGACGGTCTGCCGGGCCTGACGGCCAACGGCAGCCACACGACCAGTGAGACCAAGGGAAGCTACCGTGACGTTCCCGTCACCAACGTGTCTTCGGGCAGCCTCAGCGTGTCCTGGTTCCTCGACCTTTTCGGTCGCTATCGCCGGGCAACGGAAAGCGCCAATGCATCGCTTGATGCCGCTTACTCTACCGTCGACGTTCAGCGCCTGACGCTGATTTCATCCGTCGCCGCAGCCTATATCGACGTGCGTTATTATCAGGAGCGTCTGGCGATTGCCCGCCAGAACCTGGGTTCCCGCCGCGAAACGCTTGACCTGACCAAGTTGCAGCTTGAAGCCGGTGCAGCGTCGCGCCTCGATGTCGTCCAGTCCGAAGGTCTGGTCAATTCCACGCTGTCGCAGATACCAGGCCTCGAAACCAGCTTCCGCAAGGCCGCACATCGCATCGCGACCCTGCTCGGCATGCCGGCCTCGTCGCTCATTGCTGAACTGCAAAAGGGCGCGCGCCAGCCTGTTGCGCGTGCAGTTCCCCGCACCGGTATTCCGGCCGACCTGATCCGCAACCGTCCGGACATTCGCGTCGCTGAACGCAATCTGGCCGCTGCGGTCGCCTCGATCGGCGTCGCTGAAGCTCAGCTTTATCCGAGCATCGAACTCGGTGGCGCGATCACCCCGAGCTACAATTTCCTGAGCGGTGGTGGCAGGGGAACGGCCAATAGCTGGTCGTTTGGTCCAAGCCTCGTTCTGCCGATCCTTGATGGCGGCAAACTCCGCGCCAATGTCGACCTGACCAACTCGCAGGCGCGCGAGCAATATCTCGTCTGGAAATCGACCGTTCTTAACGCAGTGGAAGAAGTCGAGAACGCTCTGGCCGCCGTCAATCGCGATCAGCGTACCGTCGACGCGCTGAGAAAGACCGTCGCCTCCTACCAGGAAGCGCTGCAGCTCTCCACCGCCAGCTACCGTGATGGTGCATCGTCTCTGCTCGACGTTCTGGATGCTCAGCGCTCGGTCTCGGATGCGCAGGCAAACCTTGCCACGGCGATCCAAACGACCGCACAGGACTATGTGTCACTGAACGTGGCGCTCGGCGGCGGCTATGCCGTTGGCCAGCCTGCCCCGAAGAAGGTGCCCGGCCCCACCCGGACCGCGGCGAAGGCTATGTAAGACACGCCACAAGGCAAACCAAAAAGCCCGCGTTTCGACGCGGGCTTTTTGTTATTCCAGACACAAAAAAAGCACCGGGTAACCGGTGCTTTTTGTTTAACCCGCGATCAGGCTCAGCTCTTGGCGCGCTCGACGTAGGAATTGTCTTCCGTCGCGATGACAACGCGAATACCGGCGTCGACATGCGGCGGAACCATGGTGCGGATGCCGTTGGAGAGGATTGCCGGCTTGTAGGAAGAAGAAGCCGTCTGGCCCTTCACGACCGGTTCCGTTTCCACGATTTCCAGCGTCACGTGGCGCGGCAGTTCAACAGACAGCGGATTGCCTTCATGGATGGACAGAACGCAGGTCATGCCTTCCTGCAGATAGGCCTTCTGGTCGCCCATGGTGTCAACGTCGACAACCACCTGATCGTAGTTGGCCGGGTTCATGAAGTGGAAACCTTCGCCGTCTTCATAGAGGAACTGGAAGTTCAGGTCTTCGACGAAAGCCCGCTCGACCTGCTCGGTGGTGCGCCAGCGCTCGGAGACCTTTACGCCATCAACGATGCGGCGCATGTCCACCTGCGTGACCGGCGTGCCCTTGCCGGGATGAAAGTTCTGCGCGGTGAGAACAACGTAAAGCTTGCCGTCCACGTCGAGAACATTGCCCTTGCGGACGGATGAGGCGATAACCTTGACCATATGACTTCCTTGTAACTCGATGAAATGCGTCGTAAAGGACTGCGCGGCAGCACCGGCCCCGTCAGACATTTTGTCTTTTTTCTGGGGCGCAACTACCTTAAATCCGCACGAATTGCCAGCCTTCTACAGCAATTCGCGGAAGAGTGCCTAGCGGTTTTCCGCCCGGAATTGCTTTAAATGACGCGATCAGGCGTTTTGCGGGGCGTTTAACCGCAACAGGCGCCGCAGAGAAGACGGAAAAGAAGAGAAGATGCGCGCAAACAACGAGACAATGTCGCCCTGGTGGACGCCCGACGTCCATGCCGACCGCCGCGCTTTTCTCATTGGCCGCAACGCGATTCAGTCGGCATTCCGCAGCCACTTTGCCCGCGCTGATTTTCTCGAGGTCGATACCGCCACCCTGCAGATTTCCCCCGGCAACGAGGCCCATCTGCACGCCTTTGCTACGGAGGGCCTGACGCCGGGCGGCGATGCCATACCGCTCTATCTCCACACCTCGCCGGAATTCGCCTGCAAGAAGCTGCTTGCCGCCGGTGAAAAACGTATTTCCTGTTTCGCCCATGTTTACAGGAACCGGGAAAGAGGCCCCCTGCACCATCCGGAATTCACCATGCTGGAATGGTATCGGGTCGGTGAAACCTATGAGAGCCTGATGAAGGATAGCGCCGATCTTCTGGCGCTTGCCGCTGAAACCACGGGCACGAAAAACTTCACCTATCGTGGCCGCAGCGTCGATCCCTTTCTCGAACCCGAACGGTTGAGCGTCGCCGAGGCATTCGAGCGTTATGCGGGGATAGATCTTCTGGCCACCATCAGCCGAAACGGTGAGACGGACGAGCGGCATCTTGCCGCCAGCCTCACCAATGCCGGCATCCGCGTCGCCGACGACGATACCTGGGCGGATATGTTCAGCCGCGTCATCGTCGAGCGGGTGGAGCCGGAACTGGGCTTCGGCCGCGCTACCATTCTCGATGAATACCCGACGAGCGAAGCAGCCCTCGCCCGCAAGTCTGCGAGGGATGTGCGCGTCGCAGAACGTTTCGAGCTTTATGCCTGCGGTGTGGAACTTGCCAATGCCTTCGGTGAATTGACCGACGCCACTGAACAGAGACGGCGCTTCGAAATGGAAATGGCCGAGAAGCGACGGGTCTATGGCGAGACCTATCCGCTGGATGAGGATTTTCTCGCTGCACTGGCCATCATGCCGCCGGCCAGCGGCATCGCGCTCGGTTTTGACCGGCTAGTAATGCTGGCGACCGGCGCTCCCCGTATCGATCTCGTCATGTGGGCACCCGTTGCGGAATATGGACGATGACAAGGCTTGAAATCATCAAGACACCCGAAGCACTTGTCGAAGCGGGGCTGGTCGAGGCCAGCGCACTGGAGGGTCTGCGCGCGGTGACGCAGCGTTACGCGCTGGCGATCACACCACCGATCGCCGATCTCATCGACAGCCGCGATCCGCAGGATCCCATTGCCCGGCAATTTGTGCCTGATACGGCCGAACTTATCCACCTTCCCGAAGAACGGGACGATCCGATCGGTGACGATGCCCATAGCCCAGTGCATGGCATCGTTCACCGTTATCCCGACCGGGTTCTTTTAAAAGCGGTGCATGTCTGCCCCGTCTATTGCCGTTTCTGTTTCCGTCGCGAAATGGTCGGCCCGCAGGGCAACGGTATGATGAGCCCGGAGGAGCTGGACGCCGCATTCGACTATATAAATGCCAACTCGGCCATCTGGGAAGTCATCCTCACCGGTGGCGATCCGCTGGTGCTCTCGGCGCGACGCCTGTCCGACCTGATGAAGCGGTTAAAAGACATACCGCATGTGAAGATCGTCCGGTTCCATACCCGCGTGCCAGTCGTCGATCCTGAGCGCATCGACGGGCCGCTTATCGAAGCCCTCAAGGCCAGCGGCAAGACCACCTATGTGGCTCTGCACGCCAATCACGCACGCGAACTTGGCGACCAAGCCAGAAGCGCCTGCGCGCGGCTGATTGATGCCGGCATAGCCATGGTCAGCCAGACGGTGCTTCTGAAAGGCGTCAATGACGACCCGGCAACTCTGGCCGAGCTTATGCGCGCCTTTGTTGAGACCCGCATCAAGCCCTATTACCTGCACCATCCCGATCTTGCCCCCGGCACCAGCCATTTCCGGCTGACGATCGAAGAGGGCCAGCGAATCGTTTCCGCCTTGCGGGGGAATCTCTCCGGTCTCTGCCAGCCGACCTATGTTCTCGACATACCCGGCGGCCACGGCAAGGCGGCAATTGGCAGAAATGCGGCCGAAAAAACCCGTGAGGGCTGTTATTCTGTAGCCGATTTCAACGGTAACGATCATATTTACCCGCCGCAGACACCCGGCAGCAATTAAAATAAAATAAAAAGCCCGCTGTGCCGGGCTTTTGTGGGCGGCCACCAACGAAAACAAAAATTTCACAATTCCGCCCCTCTCCTGTCATCATAAAGAAAAATATTCTACCTATAACAATCAGCATTGATTTTAGTGCAGGTCTGGAATATCAGTGTGTAACTGGAGAACAAGTCTCCTGATTCCGGGCCAACACCAATACAGGGAGTGTGTCATGTCAAAATATATCAACATTAACGCAATCCTTGGTCTTGTGTCCTGGAACGCTGGATTTAAATCCACGTGTTCCCGCTGCTGTCGAATGTGACTTAACGGTCTCAATTTCCTGAAATTCAGTTCGACAACATGCTGTGAAGTAGCCACAGCGGGAGTATATCTATGCAAAAGCAAGTTATTGAATTCGCTGGCGAACCCGTCGGCATCGTCATACCGGACAACGACCGGTTGAAATTTATCGCGGTAAAGTTCCACGTTCACGATCTGGACGAACAGAAGTTCGACAGTGCAGATGACGTGCGGATCGCAATCCGTGATCTCGTGCGCAACCGGAATCTGGCCGCGGCCTGATGCGGGAAAACTATCGCCCGCTCACAGAACCGTCAAAACCAAAGCGCGCCAAATATCGGACCCGAAATTGCGGGCCGATGGCGCGCTTTTATTTTGCATGACAATTCGTCTGCCGGCGTAACGCAGCCCATTCAGGGTGTATCAAAACACGCCGATCCGCTGATCTGAAAAGCCCGGCAAGGCCCTTCCCCCAAAGACACATATCTTGATCCAATGAAGCGGCGTACCGCCCCAGGGAGCACCATCGCCTTTACAGCCATGTGCCTATGAAGGCTTATCCGCGTCAGAACGCGGTGAAGGTCAGCGTCGTCAGCGAGCGGACGATCCCCGGAATATTGACGATGTTCTGGTTGATGAACTTGCCGATATCCTCTTCCTGCGGAAGATAGATTTTCAGCAGCAGATCATATTCGCCGCTGGTTGAATAAAGCTCGGAAACCAGTTCGGTTTTATAGATGGCGTCGGCGACATCATAAGTCTTGCCGGGCTCACATTGAAGCTGAACAAAAATGGGCTTCACGGACATCTCCCGTATTGGAACTTTCGGTGTGTGGCGTCTCGCGCCACACGTCATGGCGCACTATTGGCTGAGCCGCACCAGACTTGCAAGACCGCCTCGCCGGTTTACGCCGAAAACGCCCCTGGCCCATGCGCCGCCTCGGCAACGATCCAGTGCCGGAAGCTCTCAAGCGGCGCATAACCGGCGCGATCAGGCATACAGGCAAGGTAATAGGCCTCTTCGCTTTCCACCTCCCCCGCGACAGCCGCAACCAGACGCCCGCTTCGCAACTCCTCCTCGATCATGAAGGAAGGAATGAGCGATACGCCGAGCCCCGCACCTGCAGCCTCGGCAATGGTGGTGAACTGATCGAAGAGCATGCCGTGCACATTGTCGAAACGCACATCATGGCTGCCAAACCATTGTTCCCAGGCATCCGGCCGGGTCGTCATATGCAGCAGCGGCACCTGCAACAGATCGTCCGGCCTTGAAAGTCCATGGCGCTCCCTGAAGGCGGGGCAGCATACCGGAATGACCTTTTCATGCATCAGGAAAACCAGCTCGGTGCCCGGCCAGTGCGGCAGACCGAAATGGATCGCCGCATCGACGGTATCGGTCCGAAAATCGAACAGTGACGACCGCGTCAGAAGATTGACCGAAACACCCGGATGCCGGGCGATGAAATCGGGAAGGCGCGGCACGAGCCAGCGCGTGCCGAAGCTGGGCAGAACACCGAGATTGAGCGTGCCCCCATCCGGATTGGCGCGCAGATTAAGCGAAGCGGTCGATATGCGCCGCAGGGCTTCGCGAATTTCCCGCGCATACCCTTCCCCCGCCCGCGTCAGCCGGATCGTCTGCCGCTCGCGGAGAAACAGCGCCACACCAAGCTGTTCTTCCAGCGCCAGGATTTGCCGGCTGACAGCGCCCTGCGTCAGACCGAGTTCCCTCGCCGCAGCGGTGACGCTGCCCGCCCGCGAAGCGGCTTCGAAGGCCGCCAGCAGCGAAAGCGACGGCAGAAAACGGCGCGGCGGCAGAACCATATTCCCTCACGGAATGAACTCTTGACGATATGTCGATATTCAACAGGTATGGTCACTTGTAAAGTCTCATAAACAAGGGCTTGTCACTCATACGAAAAACAAATGAACTGGCCCGGAATATGGTGGAACGATGTATAACGACCCCCGCTCGCACGGCCTCTGGGAAAAGACCGCACCGCAGCCGCCCGTAACACCCGCCTTGCAGGGCTCGGCGGTTGCCGATGTCGTGATCGTCGGTGGCGGCTTCACCGGGCAATCCGCCGCCCTGCATCTTGCTGAAAGAGGCGTAGACGTCGTCCTTCTCGAGGCTAAGGAAATCGGCTTTGGCGGCGCAGGCCGTAATGTCGGCCTCATCAATGGCGGCATGTGGGTCATGCCCACGGAATTGCCGGGTGTATTGGGCGAGGTTTACGGCGAACGCCTTCTCGGCCTTCTGGGCGATGCACCATTGCTCGTCCGCGCACTGGTGGAAAAACACGAGATTTCCTGCGAGATCGAAAAAAACGGCACCCTGCATTGTGCCGTCGGCGAGAAAGGCCTCGCGGAAATTCGCGAGCGCTGCGAACAATGGGCGGCGAGAGGCGCGCCTGTCCGTGTTCTCGATGCCGATGAAACTGCAAGGCGCACCGGCAGCACTGGCTATTCCGGCTCTCTTCTGGACACCCGCGCCGGCACGATTCAGCCGCTTGCCTATGTTCGTGGTCTAGCGGCCACCGCGCAAAAGGCAGGCGCGCGGCTGCACACCGCAAGCCCCGTGGTGGCAACCGAACGCAGCGGTGGACAATGGGTGGTGAAGACGCCGCAGGGATCGGTAACCGCCAACTGGATCGTCGTCGCCACCGAAGCCTATAGCACCGGCCCTTGGCAGATCGTCCGCGACGAACAGACCTACCTGCCCTATTTCAACTTCGCCACAAAGCCACTCGGCGACAACCTTAAAAAAAGCATTTTGCCGGGCCGTGAGGGCTGTTGGGACACGAAGGAAATCCTCTCGTCGTTCCGCATGGACAAGGCCGGCCGGCTGGTCTTCGGCAGCGTCGGCGCCTTGCGGGGCACAGGCGCCGCCATTCATCGGGCCTGGGCGAAACGGTCGCTGAAACGGCTTTTTCCGCAGTTGGGTGAAACGGAATTCGAATGTGAATGGTATGGCCAGATCGGCATGACCGACAATGCCGTGCCGCGCTTTCACAAATTCGCGGACAATGTCGTCGGCTTTTCAGGATATAACGGCCGCGGTATCGCCCCGGGTACCGCCTTCGGCAAGGTAATTGCACAGCATATTTCAGGCGACATCGCCGAAAGCGAACTGCCTTTACCCGTGACGGAGCCGAAAGCGCAGGCTTTCCGTGCGATAAAGGAAGCTTATTACGAGGCGGGCGCGCAGATCGCCCATTTCGCCGGCGAGCGTTTTTGACTGACAGAGAGCGCGCCAATGGGCGGTCTTGAGAGTAGCGGCAAACCTGCCCTCACCCTCGACGTCATCCTTGGGCTTGTCCCAAGGATCTAACCATGTCGAACGAATTCAGGACGTTGCAGATGCTCGGGACAAGCCCGAGCATGACGGAGGAGCGCTTTTTGTCCCCCATTTTCCCCCACATAGACACCCGCAGCAGCGGCTTTTCGCCTCCTCATCGATATATTCTTGAAAATATAATGATTGCCCTATAGGCCTATCGATATATTCATCAAAATATCTCGAAACGGGGGTAACAGACCATGAGACTTTTGCGTCGCAACTTCTTCAAAACCATTGCCGCCGCCACCTCCTTCTGGGTGGCAGCTTCCTTTGTGGGTGTTCCGGCCCATGCCGCCGAAAAAGTCACGGTCTTTGCTGCCGCGAGCATGAAAAACGCGCTCGACGCCATCAATGCCGAATGGGCGAAGGACAGCGGCAACGAAGCGACCGTTTCTTATGCCGCAAGCTCCGCGCTCGCCAAACAGATCGAACAGGGCGCGCCGGCAGATATCTTCATTTCCGCTGACCTTGCATGGATGGATTATGTCGCCGAAAAGAAGCGGATCAACGCTGACAGCCGCTCCAATCTTCTCGGCAACCGCATCGTTCTCGTCGCTCCCGCAGACAAGGCAAAGCCCGTCGATATCAAGCAGGGCTTCGATCTTGCTGCTCTGGTGGGCGATGGCCGTCTGGCCATGGGCGCGGTCGATTCCGTTCCGGCTGGTAAATACGGCAAGGCCGCACTGGAAAAGCTCGGCGCCTGGTCTTCGGTTGAAAAGAAAGTCGCCGGCGCGGAAAGCGTGCGTGCCGCTCTGCTGCTCGTCTCACGCGGCGAAGCACCCTATGGCATCGTTTACCAGACCGACGCCGCCGCTGATCCGGGCGTGAAGATTGTCGGCACCTTCCCGGAAGACAGTCACCCGCCGATCATCTACCCGGTCGTCGTTCTTTCGGAAGCAAAGTCTCCGGCTGCAAAGGCCTATCTGGACTTCCTGAAGTCGGCCAAGGCAACGCCCTTCTTCGAAAAGCAAGGCTTTACCGTTTTGAAATAAGCTTGTCTCAGGCCCACCTCCCGGTGGGCCATGAAACTTGACGATTGCAGGATATGGCATTGCATTGGTGGACACTCAGCCCCGAAGAATGGACGGCGATCAGGCTCAGCCTGTGGGTGTCCTCCATCGCCATGTTCGCCAGCCTGCCCTTCGGCATTGCAGTAGCCGTGGCGCTTGCCCGCGGCCGCTTCTGGGGCAAGTCGCTGCTGAACGGCATCGTCCATCTGCCGCTCATTCTGCCGCCCGTCGTTACCGGCTTCCTGCTGCTCGTTCTCTTCGGCCGCAGGGGCGCCATCGGGCAATTTCTCGATAGCTGGTTCGGCATCGTCTTTTCTTTCCGCTGGACGGGGGCCGCACTCGCCTGCGCCGTCATGGCCTTCCCACTGATGGTGCGCTCCATCCGCCTCTCCATCGAAGCGGTGGACCGCAAGCTGGAAGAGGCAGCGGGAACATTGGGGGCAAGCCCGTTCTGGGTATTCCTCACCGTTACCCTGCCTTTGATCCTGCCCGGCATCATCGCCGGCATGATCCTCGCTTTCGCCAAGGCCATGGGCGAGTTTGGCGCAACCATCACCTTCGTGTCCAATATTCCCGGCGAGACCCAGACACTGTCTGCCGCCATCTACACCTTCACACAGGTGCCCGGCGGCGATGCCGGTGCATTGCGGCTGACCATCGTTTCCGTCGTGATTTCCATGCTCGCTCTGCTCGTCTCGGAGTTTCTGGCCCGCATCATCGGCAAACGGGTGAGCATGGAATGACGCTCTCGGTCTCCACTCGCCATTGCCTCGGCTCCTTCGAACTTGACGCGTCATTCACCTCCGAAGGCGGCGTGACCGCACTGTTCGGGCGCTCCGGCTCCGGC
The DNA here is from genome assembly GCF_017313405.1 of Agrobacterium burrii. Lineage (NCBI taxonomy): Bacteria > Pseudomonadati > Pseudomonadota > Alphaproteobacteria > Hyphomicrobiales > Rhizobiaceae > Agrobacterium > Agrobacterium burrii. The sequence goes on along the minus strand of NZ_JAFLNA010000020.1, from coordinate 98,172 downwards.
AAGACATCGATGATCCGCATCATTGCCGGCCTGCTGCGGCCGGATGAAGGAAAGGTCTCGCTCGATTGCGAAGTACTGGCCGATAGCGGAAAGCGGCTGTTCCTACCGGCGCATAAACGCCGTTTCGGTTATGTCTTTCAGGAGGCGCGGCTCTTCCCGCATCTCAGCGTGGCGCAGAATCTAAATTATGGCAGATGGTTCACCTCAGACAAAACGAAGGTCGTACAAGAAGACCATATCATCGACATGCTGGGCATCGGCCATCTTTTGCAGCGCCGTCCGAACAAACTCTCGGGCGGCGAAAAACAGCGCGTTGCCATCGGCCGCGCCTTGCTCTCTTGCCCCAGACTGCTGCTGATGGACGAACCGCTCGCCTCGCTGGACGAGCAGCGCAAAGCCGAGATCATTCCCTATCTCGAGCGGCTGCGCGACGAGACGAAAATTCCGATCGTCTATGTCAGCCATTCCATCCAGGAAGTCGCCCGCCTTGCCGACCGCATTGTGGTGCTGAAAGACGGTAAGGTGGAAGCCGAGGGAACCGCGGCCGAAGTTCTGGGGAGACCCGATTTCAGCAGCCATCTGGAGCGGCGGGAAGCGGGCAGCATCCTGTCAGGGCACATCGAAAGCTTCGATGCACGGCACGGGCTTGCCGCCGTCAGACTCAACACAGCGCTGCTTCAGGTTCCGGCAAAAAAAGGAACACCCGGCAGCCCTGCACGGGTGCTGATACCGGCTCGCGATGTCATGCTGGCTTTGGTGAAACCCGAAGGCCTTAGCGCACTCAACATTCTCGAAGGCCATATTGCAGATATCTCGGTCAGCGAGGGCGGCATGGTGACGGTTCAGGTGGATTGCGGTGGGGACATCATCCAGTCACGCATCACCGACCTCTCGCGCGAACGCCTGCAACTGGCGCCCGGCAAACCGGTGCATGCGATCATAAAATCGGCGGCTCTCGATCCGTATTGACGGCGGCCTGCGGATTACGATTGGCCTCTAGCCAGTCGATATCCTGACGCAAGACTTCGTTCATCTGCTTTTGCATGCCGCGATAACGTTCCAGCAATTCAGCACCGAAGGCGGTCAGCGCTGCCCCGCCGCCCTGCTTGCCGCCGCGCTGGGATTCGATCACCGGCTGCCTGAACATATGGTTCAGCGCATCGACCAGCAGCCATGCTCGGCGATAGGACATGTCCATTGCCCGGCCGGCGGCAGAGATCGAGCCGGTCTCCACAATCAGCTCCATCAACTCGATCTTGCCATGGCCCAGACGTTCTCCCGGCGGAAAATCAATGCGGAGAACAGGTTTCAGCGGCGGACGTGTCTCGCTCATCGTTCAAAGACCCCCGGCATGAAGATCGCAATAGGCTTTCTGCGCACCCTGCTGCGGCAGGGCAGTCGCCTCGTAGACGCCGCGCGCCACAGCTCGCGCCATCACGATGGTGGCCAAATGACAAAGTTCGGCGAAATGAACTCCGCCCTCCAGCGGCTTCTCGCCGGTCGCGGCCGCAAACACGGTGTCGCCGTCGCTCGGCAGATGAGCGGGCAGTACGGCGCGGGCCAGCCCATCATGCGCCATGATGGAAAGGCGATGCGCCTGCGCTTTTGTTAGGACGGCATCGGTCACGACAGCACCAATGGTCGTAGCGGTGAGATTGACGCCCTTCAGCCGAAGCGCGGTATCATCCGCCGTGAAGCGTCCGGGAAAACCACAATCGCCGAATTCACCCTGCACTTCGAAAGGCGCGGACCAGAAATGGCGGCTGGTGCCGACAGTTGCCGAGCCGAGCGCATTGACGGCAACGATGGCAGCCACTTTGTAACCGCCGGAACTGATGGCACTGGCTGAACCCAGACCACCCTTGAAGGTGGCGGTCGTCGCACCCGTTCCTGCACCCACCGTTCCGAGTTCGAAAGCCTCGCGGCCTGCCGCCTTGAAAGCCGCATACCCCATCTCGCGATAGGGCGAATGCAGCCCCCAGTCCTTGTCGCCACCATTCAGCAAATCCATGAGGATTGCCTGCGGTACGATGGGAACGCGGGCGGAGCCAACCTGCAACCCACGACCAATTTCGCGCAATCCGGCCTGAACGCCGCCCGCCGCATCCAGTCCGAAGGCTGAACCGCCTGATAAAACCAGGGCATCCACCGTTTCAACCGTCATCGCGGGGTCGAGCAGGCCGGTGTCACGCCCGCCCGGCGCACCGCCGAGAACCGAACCGGAGGCGATGACGGGCTTTTCGAAAACAATCGCCGTGACGCCGGAGCCGAGGGAGAGATCGGTGACATTGCCGACCGAAACGCCGTCGATATCCGTGAGAAGATTGTTGCGTGCCGCCATGCCGTTCCCCTTTCCTCCCGGTATCCCGCCGCCGCAGGGCACTGTCAACGCAAAAGGTGACGTGCCCGACCTTGGCGGAAAACCGCGATCAGGAGAATACCGCCGTCCCGATAACAGGTGTCGATGGAATGGCCATGTCCCTCGGCTCCAGCGGCCCAGACAGAAAGGCTTGATGGCCAGCCTCGATTGCACGGGCGAAAGCCTCCGCCATTCCGACCGGATCACCCGCCCCGGCAACCGCCGTATTAAGCAGAACGGCATCATAGCCAAGTTCCATCACCGTCACCGCATGCGACGGTCGGCCGATGCCGGCATCGACAATCAGCGGCACATCGGGAAACCGCGCCCGCATCGATTTCAGCGCCGTCAGATTGAGCGGTCCCATGGCGCTGCCAATCGGCGCGCACCAGGGCATCAGCACCCTGCAGCCGGCATCCAGCAGTTTTTCGGCCACGACAAGATCGTCGGTCGTATAGGGAAAGACCTCGAAACCCTCATCGCAAAGGATTTTCGCTGCCTCGACAAGCGCAAAGACATCCGGCTGCAAGGTATCGTGATGACCAATGACTTCCAGCTTGATCCAGTTGGTGCGAAAAACCTCGCGGGCCATCTGCGCCGTCAGCACCGCCTCCTTAACCGTATGACAGCCGGCCGTATTGGGGAGGATATAGCGATCCAGCTCGCGGATCAGCTCGAAAAACTGCCCACCCTTCTTGCCGCCCGCCGTCTCCCGGCGCAGCGAAATCGTCAGAATATCCGTATTGCTGGCCCGCACCGCATCGGCAAGCACGGCGGGGGAAGGATAACGCGCCGTGCCAAGCAGAAGGCGGGACGAGACCTCACGGCCATAAAGCGTCAGCATGGCCTCAACCTCCCTGCATCGGCGAGAGGATTTCGACACGGTCGAAGGCCTTCAGCAAGTAGTCGGCACGTTCTTGCGAATGCACCATATCGCCATTGACCGCCGTCGCCAGCCACTCGCCTTCATAATCCAGGCTGGCGAGCAAGCCGGCCAGCGTTTCAGTGGCGAGATCAAGCTCGTCGCCATTCACCAGAAGTTTCATGATCCTGTTCCTTTCGAGAGAGTGTGACAGACGATCTCAGCCACCTTCCGCGCCATCGCGGGCGAGAGTAGAAAGCCGTGCCGGTACGCGCCGTTGATGAAGATGGTCCGCCCGTCCTCGGTGACGTCAGGCAGATTGTCGGGATAGGCGGGGCGCACGCCCGTGCCGGTCTCGATGATTTCCGCCTCCGCAAAGGCCGGATGCACGGCATAGGCGGCATTCAGGAATTCCATCATCGAACGCGCGGAAATCGCCCCGGCATCCTCCGTCTCGATCATCGTCGCGCCCACCATGAACCGGCCAGGCTCGCGCGGCACGATGTAAAGCGGAATGCGCGGATGCAGCAGCCGGACGGGGCGGGATAGGGAAATCTCCGACGTAGCGAGATAAAGCATCTCTCCCCGCACGCCGCGAAGGTTGGAAATTTCTCCCACCGCCGCAGGTCCGGTGCAATCCACCACCCGATGGAACCTCTGTTCATCCACCGAAACGCCCATATGAAACGGCACACCCATGGCGCAAAGCCGCTCATGCAACGATTTCAGAGCAAGGCGCGGATCGAGATGCCCCTCATCCGCAAAATAAAGTCCGGACCGAAAGCGACCGGCAAGGTCAGGCTCCAGAGCGGCGATTTCGCCTTCACCCACCCAGCGATAGCCGCTGGTCCGCGATGCGAAGCGCGACAGCTCCGCTTTGTCGCGGGCGGGTGCGACGACCAGCGTGCCGTTGCGGACCACAAGGCCGGGGGTCGCCTCGTCCCACCAGTCGAGCGCCGCCTTGCCCAGTGCCAGAACCGCTTCTTCCGCGCTTTCACGCTCGCACCAGGGCGCCAGCATGCCGCCCGCATAGAACGACGCCCCGCGAGAAAGCTCGGAATTGCGCTCCGACACCTCGACAGCAACGCCGCTCCGCGCCAGTTCGAAGGCCGCCGTCAATCCGGCGACCCCCGTTCCCTTGACAAGGACGCGCATCCTATTCGGCATTCGCAGGCGTAGGAAGCGGCATATAAAGCTCGCCACCTTCCTTGAAGCGGGCGGCCATCGCCTCCAGTCCCTCCTTTTGCGCCTCGGCGCGGATATCATGGGAAATCCGCATCGAGCAGAATTTCGGTCCGCACATGGAGCAGAAATGCGCAACCTTGTGCGCCTCCTTCGGCAGGGTCTCATCATGGAAGGACCGAGCCGTATCCGGGTCGAGCGATAGGTTGAACTGATCTTCCCAGCGGAACTCGAACCTTGCGCGCGACAACGCATCGTCCCGCACCTGTGCGGCCGGATGGCCCTTGGCAAGATCGGCAGCATGGGCGGCGATCTTGTAGGTGATGACGCCGACCTTCACGTCGTTACGATCAGGAAGGCCGAGATGTTCCTTCGGCGTGACGTAGCAAAGCATCGCCGTGCCAAACCAGCCGATCATCGCCGCCCCGATACCTGACGTGATATGGTCGTAACCGGGCGCGATATCGGTGGTCAGCGGCCCAAGCGTATAGAAGGGCGCCTCGCCGCAGGTCTTCAGCTGTTTGTCCATATTCTCCTTGATCTTGTGCATCGGCACATGGCCGGGGCCTTCGATCATCACCTGGCAATCCTTGGCCCAGGCGATCTGCGTCAGCTCCCCCAGCGTTTCCAGCTCGGCAAACTGCGCCACGTCGTTGGCATCGGCAATCGAGCCGGGACGCAAGCCATCGCCCAGCGAGAAGGAGACGTCATAGGCGCGGCAGATATCGCAAATCTCGTCGAAATGCTCATAAAGGAAGCTTTCGCGATGATGATGCAGACACCACTTGGCCATGATCGACCCACCGCGGGAGACGATGCCGGTAACGCGGTTGACGGTGAGCGGAATGTAATGCAGCCGCACGCCGGCATGGATGGTGAAATAATCCACACCCTGCTCTGCCTGTTCGATCAGCGTATCGCGAAACACCTCCCAGTTGAGGTCTTCGGCAATGCCATTGACCTTCTCCAGCGCCTGATAAAGCGGCACCGTGCCAATCGGCACCGGCGAATTGCGGATGATCCATTCGCGGATATTGTGAATGTTGCGCCCGGTCGAGAGGTCCATGACGGTATCCGCACCCCAGCGGATCGCCCAGACCATCTTCTCCACCTCTTCCGCCATGGAGGACGTAACGGCGGAATTGCCTATATTGGCGTTGATCTTCACCAGAAAATTACGGCCGATGATCATCGGCTCAAGTTCCGAATGATTGATATTGGCGGGAATGATGGCCCGGCCCGACGCCACTTCCTGCCGAACGAATTCCGCCGTCACGTAATCAGGGATATGCGCGCCGAAACTCTCGCCGTCGCGCACCAGCTTCTCCTTGGCCGCCTCGCGCCCGAGATTTTCGCGGATGGCGATGAATTCCATCTCCGGTGTGATGATGCCAGCCCGCGCATAGGCAAGCTGTGTCACCGCTTTGCCGGCAGTCGCCCTGAGTGGCTGGTGGCGCACGGAAAATTCGGGGGTCAGGCGCTCGCCGGTGGCAAAGCCGTTATCCTCCGGCTTAACGTGCCGGCCCTCGTAAGCCTCGACATCACCGCGTGCCACGACCCAGTCGTGACGCAGTCGCGGCAGACCCTTTTCAATCAGAACGGGATGTGTGGGATCGGTGTAGGGACCGGAGGAATCATAGACTGTTACCGGCGGTTCGCCCGCCGTCGGGTGCACCGCGATCTCGCGCATCGGCACGCGAATATGCGGATGCAGGATTCCCGGTTTATGGATTTTCGTGGAGGCGGCATGCGGTCCGGTGGTAACCGACAGCGGGATAGTCTTGGCAGCGATATTCATCATGAGGCTCCAAAGTTTGACAGTGGAGACCCAGTTCGAGCCGGAATGATGGAAAATACCGCAGCGCCGACAGCGCATTGCACACGCCAGCCGACCTTCGGTCTTTGCACCGTCCCTACGCCAGTATGAACTGGATCAGGTTCAACGGGTCACTGCGCATGAAAGCAGAATCTCAGCCCCTTGACGGGACACCCCTGGTGAATGGCTCACAGCAAAAAACACCGGCCGCCTTTTGTCAAGGCCGCCGATCAACGCTTGGCAAAGGTGCGGGAATGGCGCATGCTGCCGTTAGTTGTAATTAACCTAACGGTTTAGGTGAATATTATCGTTTGCGACATAACGATAAGCACAAACCTTCCTAATGTTAATTTCATTGGAGATCCGTCGGAATGAATGCGACTATTCGTGAAATACTGGCAAAATTCGGCCAGCTTCCCACCCCCGTCGATACGATTGCAGATGAAGCAGATCTTTATGCGGCAGGCCTCTCTTCCTTTGCATCGGTGCAATTGATGCTGGGCATCGAAGAAGCATTCGATATCGAGTTTCCCGACAATCTGTTGAACCGCAAGTCCTTCGCCAGCATCAAGGCCATTGAAGACACCGTTAAGCTCATTCTGGATGGTAAAGAGGCAGCCTGATGAACGTGACCGTAGCGCCGCAGGATGAAACGCTGTCCGCGCGCGCGGGCCGTGTCGCGACCATTGCCGCCAAACATGCAGACGAGGTGGATGTCACCGGCAGCTTCCCGCAGGAAGCTGTCGATGCGCTGCGGCAGGAACGCCTGCTGGGCATCCAGGTCCCCTCCTCGCTGGGCGGCGAAGGCGCATCCCTGCAGCAAATCGCCGATATCTGCGCGCGGCTTGGCCAGGCCTGTTCGGCAACGGCGATGATTTTCGCCATGCACCACATCAAGCTGTCCAGCCTGGTGGAACATGGCGAGACAAGCGCATGGCATGCGGGCTTCATGAGCCGCATCGCCGGTGAACAGCTTCTGCTCGGCTCCGCAACCACCGAGGGCGGCATTGGCGGCAATCTGCGCAATTCCATCTGTGCGATCGAGGTCGAGGGCGAATTTTGCCGGCTGGAAAAGGACGCCACCGTCATTTCCTATGGCAGCAATGCCGATGCGATCCTCATCACCTCGCGCGCCCACAAGGATGCCGCGCCGGCCGATCAGGTGATGACCGTTTTCCTGAAAAGCCAGTATACGCTCGAAAAGACCCATATCTGGGATACGCTCGGCATGCGCGGCACCTGTTCGGACGGTTTCCTGTTTCGTGGCGAAGCTCCCGCAGCGCAGATTTTCCCGAAACCTTTTGCGGAAATCGCCGCGCAATCCATGCTCGCAAGCTCCCATCTTCTGTGGAGCGCCGTCTGGTACGGCATCGCGTCGGATGCGGTGCTGCGCGCGCAATCCTTTGTCAGGGCCGCGGCACGCAAGTCGCCCGGCACCGCTCCTCCCGGCGCGATCCGGCTTGCCGAGGTTTCCACCAAGCTGCAGGTGGTGAAATCCAACATCATTGCCGGCATCAAGGCTTACGAAGACACCAAGAGTGACGCCGAAAAGCTGATGTCCATGGCCTTTGCCGTCGCCATGAACAATGTGAAGATCTGCTCTTCGGAAACCATTCTTGAGATCATCGATCACGCCATGCTGGTCTGCGGCATCATGGGTTACAAGAACGGCACGCCCTACAGCCTCGGCCGGCATCTGCGCGACGCACATTCCGCCCGTTTGATGATTTCCAACGACCGTATTCTCGGCAATTCCGCCAACCTCCTGCTGGTTCACAGGCAGGACACCAGCCTCTTGGGATAAGACCATGGACATGCAAACATCGTTCCTCGATCGACTGTTCGAAGAAGGCCTGCTGATTGAAACCGGTGTGGACGGTCTTTATGGCCGCAGTGGCCAGTTCGAGGACGTGATTGCCGCATTCGAGCGGCTGATCGACCGCACGGGCGCCGCCGATGGCGCCGAAGCGATCCGTTTTCCGCCCGGCATCAACCGCGCCTATTTTGAAAAAAGCGGCTACATGAAGAGCTTTCCGCAGCTGGCCGGCACGGTCCATTCCTTCTGCGGCTGCGAGCTTGACCATGTCAGCCTTCTGAAATCCATGGATGAGGGCGAAGACTGGACCAAGGACCAGAAAGCCACCGACATCGTGCTGACGCCGGCGGCCTGCTATCCGCTTTATCCGACAATCGCCAAGCGCGGCGCGCTACCTGCCGGCGGCGGTCTCTATGACATCCAGTCCTATTGTTTCCGCCATGAGCCCTCCAAGGATCCGGCGCGCCAGCAGCTTTTCCGCATGCGCGAATATGTTTGCATGGGCACCGATTCCGACGTCACCGAATTCCGCCAGACCTGGATGGATCGCGGCGTGGAGATGATGAAGGCGGTCGGGCTCGACGTCACCATCGATGTCGCCAACGATCCTTTCTTCGGCCGTGCCGGCAAAATGCTCGCTAACAACCAGCGCGATCAGAACCTCAAATTCGAACTGCTGATCCCGGTCACATCGACGACCAACCCGACAGCCTGCATGAGCTTCAACTATCATCAGGATGCCTTCGGCCAAAAATGGGGCCTCAACCTCGCCAACGGCGATGTCGCCCATACCGCCTGCGTCGGTTTCGGCCTTGAGCGCATCGCGCTGGCGCTGTTTGCCCATCATGGTCTGGATGTGAAGAAATGGCCTGCAAAGGTCGTGGAAACCCTCTGGGGCTGATTATCCATGCGGCAGATTTTCCCCGGTCTCGATCCCAAAAACTATGTGCAACATCCGCTCCATTCTTCCGAGAGGATGTGGCCGGAAACCAATTGCTACATTGATTTGTGGATCGAGGTGCTGGCGGCCAAGGGCCTGCCGCCGGAAGCCATGTTCGGTTTCACCCTCACACAGGATTTCGAGGGCGACCAGTTCACCTTCTTCAAGGTGCCGCTGGAAGATCTCGAAGCGCTTTATGGCGTTCGCGCCACCGAGCTTGCGATCTTTGACCGGGTGGAAAACCACATCGAAGCGCAACTGGAGCGCGGCCGCATCTGCCTGATCGAGATGGACAGCTTCTATATGCCCGATACCCATGGGGTGAGCTATCAGAAGGAACACGGCAAAACCACAGTCGCCATCAACCGGCTGGACCTGGCGAACCGGGAACTCGACTATTTCCACAATGCCGGCTTTTTCCATCTGTCAGGTGAAGATTTCGACGGCTTGTTCCAGCATCATCTGGCCGAAACTGATCCACCCTTCCTGCCCTACACCGAATTTGCGAAATTCGCAGACAGCAATGCCTCGCCGGCGCATATTCGCAAGACGGCCGAACGGCTGCTGAAGTTTCATTTTTCAAGACGGCCATCCACCAATCCGGTCAGGGCTTTTTCAGCCGTATTTCCGGCTCAGGTGGAAAAGGTTGCCGACAGGCCTTTCGGCTTCTTCCACAAATATGCCTTCAACACGCTGCGCCAGCTCGGCGCCAATTTTGAACTGGCGGCAAGCCATCTCGAATGGCTGGACAAGCAAGGTTTTTCTGAAGCAAGAGACCACGCGCTGCGCATCTCCGAGGTTGCCAAAACCGTGCAGTTCCAGCTTGCCCGCGCCGTCACGCGCCGCAAATTCGACGCGCTGGCCTCCGTGCTCGATCCGGCAGCAGACGCATGGGACGGCTTGATGGAAAACCTTGCGGCGAAACTGTCTGATGCCAGCGAGGCCGCGTGAGAACCTATCTCCCGGGCGAAAGCGAAGAATTGCTGAGTGAAGGCTGGACGCTGACACTGACGCCCGCCGATGCTTACGAGACGCCCTCTGAAATTCCGGCAGCGCTTGAAAGCCTGCACGTCTCCGTTCCCGGCACCGTGGCGCAGGCACTGGAAATGGCGGAAAAATTCGATCGGTTTGCCCCTGTCGCACTGAACGACAAGGATGCCTGGTATCGGCTGACGATGATTTCCGATACGCGGGAGCGGGCCACCCTGCGCTTCGATGGCCTCTCCACCTTTGCCGAAATCTTCTTCAACGGCGAACTGATCGCCGCCAGCCAAAGCATGTTTGAAAGGCTGGAAGTACCGGTCCAAATGACAGGCGCAGACGAGCTTTCGATCTGCTTTCGGGCACTCGGCCCGAGGCTCGAAAAAACCGGTCCGCGCGCCCGCTGGCGCCCACAGATGATGAATACGCAGGGGTTGCGGCTGATCCGCACCACGGCGCTCGGCTATATGCCCGGCTGGTGCCCGGAAATCCATGCCGCCGGCCCATGGCGACCCATCAGCCTCATCAAACAGGAAAGCGTGCTTTGCAGCCTGCGATCTTCACTTGACGATACCGGCACGGGAAAGGTCAGCATCGTTCTAGAAGCGAACCGCGACATCCAGTCCGCACGGGTGATTTGCGCTGGTTACAGCATCAATCTTTCAAAGGGCGAAGACGGCAGGCTCCTAGGCGAACTGCTCATACCGGGCGTCGAAATCTGGTGGCCACACACCCATGGCAGGCCCGCACTGCACGATGTCGTTCTTGAGTTGGACGGCAAGCAACACCGGCTCGGGCGCACCGGCTTTCGCCAGATTGAGATCGAAAACGGCGAGGACGGCAACGGTTTCGGGCTCAAAGTGAACGGGCAACCCGTTTTCTGCCGTGGGGCGGTATGGACGACGGCCGACATCGTGCGCCTGCCGGGAACGCGGCCGGACTACGAGCCATGGCTCAAAAAAGCAGCCGAAGCCGGCATGAACATGATCCGCATCGGCGGCACCATGGCCTATGAGACACCGGGATTCTTCGCGCTTTGCGATGAACTCGGCATCATGGTCTGGCAGGACGCCATGCTTGCCAATTTCGATTACCCGGCAAAGGATGAGAGTCTGCGCCAGCATATCGTTACGGAAATCTCGCAATTCCTCGAGGCGACAGCGCTTTCTCCGTCGCTCACCGTTTTCTGCGGCGGCAGCGAGATGTACCAGCAGGGCGCCATGCTGGGCCTGCCGGAACAGATATGGAAGGCGACGCTCACCGAGGAGATTATTCCGGATGTGATGGCTGAGAGACGGCCGGATACGGCCTACGTCGCCAATTCACCCTCTGGTGGCGCGTTGCCATTTTTCCCCAATGCCGGGGTCGGTCACTATTATGGTGTGGGCGCCTATTGTCGTCCGCTGGAAGATGCCCGCCGCGCCGATGTGCGCTTTGCCGCCGAGTGTCTGGCCTTTTCCAATATTCCCGAACAGGAAACGCTGGACAAATATCTTCCCGGCGTGGCCGTGCACGATCCACGCTGGAAAGCCCGCACGCCGCGCGATCGCGGCGCGTCCTGGGATTTCGAAGATGTTCGCGATCATTATCTGAAGCTGCTTTACGACGTTGAGCCGGACGTTCTGCGGCGGGAGGATGGCGGGCTTTATCTCGACATGTCCCGCGCAGCAACAGCCGAGGTCATGGAGGCGACCTTCGCCGAATGGCGGCGCAGCGGTTCCTCTTGCCGGGGCGCGCTGGTCTGGACCCTGCAGGATCTCGTTCCCGGTGCTGGCTGGGGTATCATCGACGCCACCGGCCGGCCCAAATCCGTCTGGCACGCATTAAAGCGGGCGTTCCGCCCCATTCAGCTCAGCCTTTCCGATGAAGGCACCAACGGGCTGGACATCCATCTCATCAACGAAACCGGCAACGGCTTAGACGCCATGCTGGAACTGACCTGCCTGCGCGACGGCATGCAGCCAGTCGTACACGCCAAACGCCCGCTGACGCTTTCACCGCGGCAGAGCCAGATAATTGCCTCAACCGATTTGTTTGGCGCCTTTTTCGATACGACCTATGCCTATCGTTTCGGCCCGCCATCCCATGATGTCACGGTCGCCCGGCTTCGTGATGTCGCAACCCGGCTTGTCATCGCCGACGCCTTCCATTTCCCGCTCGGCCGGAAAAAGGCGATGCATGCCGCCAGTCTGGCTCCGGGTATCAGCGAAACCAACGGCAACTGGTCGCTCGAAATCGGTACGGACCGGCTGGCGCAATCCGTCCATGTGTCGGCAGAAGGCTATCTCGCTTCGGAAAACTGGTTCCACCTCGCCCCCGGCGAGAACAAGACAATCAATCTCGTGCCGGAAACCGGCACGGTCGAAACGCCACCTTCCGGCGAGGTGGTATCATTGGGGTCCGGCCGGCGCTTCGCCTTTTAGAGCCAGCCGCTTAACCGCATCGATAAAGATTTTTTTCGCTTCCGGAGTCGAAAGATTGTGATCGGCATCGGCAATAATTGTCAGCGACACATTCTGATAGGCCGAAAGCCCACGACCATCGGCATCGAAATAATAGCGGAAATGCTCAAGCCCGTCGTCATTGTCGCTGTAGAGCAGGCTAACGGCAGTGCCCTTTGCCTTGAGTGAATCGAATGCACCGTAAACGGCGCGGCCTTCTTCACTGCCCCGGCGGAACAGCCTTGCCGTTTTTGTCGAGAGCTTCTTCATCGTCGCCTTGACGATGTTCAGCCCGGCACTGACGACATCGACATCGCCGCTGAAGAGGCGCTTGAATGTCGCCCCCTGGCGAAACCGCTGGCTATACTCCCCAAACGAACGCGGCCGTTTGTGCAGTGCTTCATCAACCGAGCGGCCTTTCTGCCAGTGGAAGACGACCGGGTTGACCGCCGCGACTGCGCTGATCCGACTATCTGCAAGCGCGCCGTTGAAGGCGAGATAGGCGCCGCTGCACCGGCCGGCCGCGATGAAGGGACCTTTGCCGCGCCGCTCGAGAAAATCGAGTGCGGCAGCGACATCGTCATTCTGCGAGGCATCATAAAGAACCTGATCCGGCACATTTTTGACCGGCGGGCTGTCGGCAATATTGGCCGCATCGAAGCGCATCGAAGCGACACCGGCGCGCGCAAGGGCACGGGCGGTCTGCACGGAAAGCCTGCCCCAGCCCGCATGCCGGTCATAGGCCGCGCCAAGCAAAAGGACCGAAGAAACCGGTTTCCGATGATCCGGCTCGCAAAAAATGCCGAAAAGCCGTCCACCCTCGCCAAACTGCACCGGCTGTTCGAAAAAACCCTGGCCGCGCTGCGGCGCGTTGATGGTGAAATCTTCCGGGAGTGTCGCAGGGTTCCCGGCATGGGTCTGTGACAAGACCCAATCCACCAACAGGTTCACGACGTCGCCGGATATTTTCGAAAGCGTCGGGCTGGAAACGAGATCGTCATAACCCGAAAACGCCGCCTCCCTCACCTCGCCGCCTATCGTGGCAAGATGTCTGGCGAAATCACTGTCCGTCACCCGACCGGCTCTCGCCAGCACAAGGACATGGCGGGCTGGAACAGTTTCAAGACTGGAAAGATTGATTTTTTTGATCGTATCCGCAACGCCTGCCGGCATGGCCATGCCGGCAATCGCCCCGGGCTGCGCCAGACGTTGCCCGGAAAGAAGACCAAGACCATCATCGATCATCGACGACCACATTGCCAGCTCGCGCAGATAGGCACGGCCGGAGACGACCGGCGCCAGAAAAGCCATCGAACCGACCTCCAGAGCACCGGCAAGCGCCTGAGCGGCGATCGGGCAACCGAGACCCTGAGCGACAACGACAACCCCGGAGCAGCCGGAAAGACGCTTCAGATAATCAAACGCCGCGCGCGTGTCGGAAAGCCAGTCGGCCGCCCGGCCCGCATCTTCCGGTTCAAGCGCGTCACCTGCGCCAAGGTAGTCAAACCGCAGGCTGGCAACGCCGGAAGCGGCCAGCCGCTCGGCCAGAACCCGCTGGAACTTGCGGCTGCATAGCTCTTCCATGCCCCACGGGCTGACGAAAAGAACCGCATGATCCCGTTGCACATCATTGCGCGCCGGATGAAAAATACCGGCAAGCCCTTCAAAAGAAACAGGATGCGCGATCATCCCATCCGCTGAAATGTCGAAAAGCTGCCGTGAATCAAGGGGAGGTTCGCTGCCTGCACGCTCTGAAATATCTATCGCCATCGACCTTGCCACTATTGCGCCAGCGTCTGGCTCAACCACTACGGGATCACTATACCCAAGTGTCTTAACGCCTGTCCTACACTACAAACAATAACATTAGAGAATTCTAAAAATACTGTCGCATTTACATCGATTGCGACAAAGGGGTTGCAAAAACAATCTTTCAGTGTGGCGGTAAGCCTCGGTGCGAATGCTATTTTGCTCGAAACCGCTTGAATATACTGATAAATAGCGAGTCACGTACCTATTTGCAGGAGGAGCTTGCGCTACCCGGCCACCGGATCGTTTAGACACCGCGCAAACCAACACCCCGGGCTTACCCCGACAGGTCATAGAAGTTTTATATGGAACAAAGCCTTACGCGTTACATCTGGTCGCACACGAGGCGGCAGCAGCTTTTCATTCTGCTGATTGTGGCCTTGTCCATGATCCCCTACTTCCTCGCCTTCGATCTGCCCAAACAGATCGTCAACGGGCCTATTCAGGGAGATGGCTTCGAAGGGGCGAACGCGACCCAGCTTTTCATGCATCTCACGGTCGATATTCCCTATTGGGGCACCGTGACATTGTTCCCCGGGCTCGAACTCAACCGCATGTCGATGTTGATGGCGCTCAGCCTCACATTCCTTGCGCTTGTCGTCATCAACGGGCTTTTCAAATATTACATCAATACCTTCAAGGGCCGCCTTGGCGAACGGCTTCTCCGGCGTATCCGCTTTGAGCTGATCGACAGGATCCTGCGGTTTCCGCCCACCCACTTCAAGCGGGTCAAGGGTGCTGAAATCTCCAGTATGGTGAAGGACGAAGTCGAGCCGCTGGGTGGCTTTACCGGCGACGCCTTCGTGCAGCCGGCGCTTCTCGGCGGTCAGGCGCTCTCCGCGCTCTTCTTCATCCTCGTGCAGAATTTCTGGCTGGGTCTGATCGCTGCTTTCATGGCCGCCATTCAGGTCGGCATCATCCCCAAGATGCGCCGCCGCCTCATTGAACTCGGTCGCCAGCGGCAGTTGAGCGCCCGCCAGCTAGCCGGGCGTATCGGTGAAATGGTCGATGGTATCGGGACCATCCACGCCTATGATACCTCCAATTTCGAGCGCGCCGACGCCTCGCACCGGCTCGGCGACATCTTCAAGATCCGTTACGATCTCTACCAGTGGAAGTTTCTGGTCAAATTCATCAATAACTTCCTCGCACAGCTCACGCCGTTCTTCTTTTATGCGCTCGGCGGTTATCTCACCCTCAAGGGCAGCCTCGATGTCGGCCAGTTGGTCGCCGTCATCAACGCCTATAAGGAACTGCCCGGACCGCTGAAGGAACTGATCGACTGGGATCAGGCCCGCCAGGACGTGCAGGTGAAATACGAGCAGGTCTTCGAACAGTTCAATGCACCGAACATGATCGAAGAAAACGTACAGAAACTGTCGCCGGGAGCCGTCGCAGCCATCACCGCACCGATCGTCATCACCAATCTGACACTGGAAGACGATAGCGGCAGCCGACTTCTGGAGCAGGCGTCGCTGAAAATCGAACCGGGTGAAGTCATCGCCATCGTCGGCGGCGCGGGAGGCGAAGCGCTTGCGGATGCGATCGGTCGTACACTCTGGCCGGCCTCCGGCAAGATCAGCATCAATGATGTCGACATACTGGAACTGCCAGAATCACTGACGGGACGTCGTATCTCCTATGTCTCTTCGGACAGCTATTTTTTCCACGCCAGCCTGATGGACAACCTGCTCTACGGCCTGAAACACGCCCCGCTCGCAGACAAAAACTACGAGGGTGCGGCTCTGGAACACCGCAAGTGGGAAATCCGCGAAGCCAAGATGGCGGGCAATCCGCTGATCGACATCAACAGCGAATGGATCGACTACGCTTCCAGCCCGGCCGGGGACGGTAAGCCGGAAAATCTCATTCGGGCAATCCTGGCCGTCCTCGACAGCGTGGAACTGTCGCAGGATATTCTGGAATTTGCGCTGCGCTCGTCGATCGACCCTCTGACCGACCTGCATCTCGCCGCCCGCATCGTGGAACTGCGGCATGTCCTGCGTGCAGAACTGGAAAAAGAGAACCTGAGCGGCCTCATCGCACCCTTCGAGCTTGAGAGCTACAACAGCGAGGCGACGGTTGGCGAAAACCTGCTGTTCGGCACCATGCGGGACTCTTCCCAGACGATCCGGACCATCATCGAAAGCGATTATTTCCGCTCGCTGATGCGCGAGACCGGTCTTGTCAAAACCCTGTTTGAAATGGGTTACACGATTGCCGAAAACATCGTCGAAATCTTCGCCGACCTGCCGGGAGACCACCCCTTCTTCCAGCAGCTGACATTCATGACACCCGATGACATTCCGGTCTATCAGCAGATGCTGCAGCGCCTGCAGGGCCGCGGTTTTGATGATGCCAATGAGAGCGAAAAACGCGCAATGCTGCGGCTGAGCTTCTTCTACGTCGAGCCGCGCCAGCGTTTCGGCCTGTTGTCGCCGGAAATCATGAACCGGATCGTCGAGGTCCGGCACATGTTCCATGAAAAGCTGCCCGACAGCCTGAAGAACATCATCGAAATCTACGATCCGACGAAATATATGAGCGCCACCAGCCTGCTGGATAATATTCTCTTCGGCAAGGTCAGCCATCGTTATACCGATGCCTCCCGGCGCATCACCCGCATCGTCGCCGATGTCATGCGCAAGCAGGGCGTCTACGAGCGTGTCCTGGCCGTGGGTCTGGATTTCAACCTCGGTGCCGGCGGCAAGCGGCTTGGCCCGCTCCAGCGCCAGAAGCTCAACCTTGCCCGCGCGCTGATCCGTAAATCTGATTATTACGTCTTTAATCGCCCCCTTCCCGGCCTTGATCCCCGACAGCAGGAGGAAATTGTTGAACGGGTCATCACACTCCTGAAACAGAACAACAATAACCCGTCAATCATATGGGTTCTGTCGAATGCAACGCTCTCGCGCATGTTCGGCCGGGTCATATTCGTCCATCAGGGACTAGTCACCGCCGACGGAAGTTACGAGACTCTGGCGCAGGAAAACGGTACATTCAAGGATATGGTCGCAACATAAATCCAAGAACGTGGCCGAGGTGGAACAAGAATAGGGTAAGGCAATGCTCTTCAAAGAAGAAATTCAAATGCTGAAACGCGTCCCGTTTTTTTCGGAAATGGAACCGTCGAAGCTCAAACTACTCGCTTTTGCGTCGGATCGGGTATCCTATCATACAGGTGACGTGCTGTTTCGGCAGGGGGATGTCGGCGATGCGGCCTATGTGGTTCTGACCGGCAAAGTGGATGTTCTGGTCGATTCCCCGTCAGGCACATTGAAGGTGGCGGAAATGACCGGCAATGCCATCGTCGGTGAAATCGCCATCCTCTGTGACAGCGTCAGAACCGCGACAGTGCGTGCCTCCACCAATGTCGAAGCCCTGCGGATCGGCAAGGAACAATTCTTCAAGCTCATGTCCGATTTCCCGGATATTACCATAAAAGTCATGCGCGTTCTTGCCGAACGCCTCACCCAGACGACGACGGAACTCAGCAAGGCGCGCGCAAGCGCCAGAACATGAGCGGCAATTCCTTGCTACCCCGACGGGCGATATTAGAAAAATAAATGTCGCACCATTGCAATATAAATGAAATGCTGACTGAATAAGAGGTAAGGGCATCCGCTAAAAAAGGCGGATATAAGAATCTATAGAGACAACGGGCTTCATGGGAGGAAAGCGTGCAAGATTCCGTTGTTATTGGGGTGTGTCATGGCGTTCGATTCCGACACAGCAAGTCGGGAAAGTAATAGAAATTTTCGGGTAAAGATCTGGGGTGCGCGGGGAACGCTTCCTGTTTCAGGTGAAAACTTCCGAAAATATGGCGGTAATACCATCTGCATCGAGGTACGATGCGGAGACCACGTTCTTTTGTTCGATGCGGGGTCGGGGCTTCATCCCGCCGGTCTGGCATTGCGGGCGGAAGGCATTACCGACGTCGATCTGTTCTTCTCGCACTGTCATTACGATCACATTGTCGGCTTCCCCTATTTCAAGCCGTTTTACAACAGTTGCAACGACGTCGCTATCTGGTCTGGTCACCTGGCCGGCATCATGACAACGCGGGAAATGCTCAAGGATTTCATGAGCCCACCCTGGTTCCCCGTGCCGCTGGAGGTTTGCTGCGCAAAAATGGTGACGCGGGACTTCATGCCCGGCGACACGCTCAACCCGCGCCCCGGCCTTTCAATCAGAACCGGAATGCTCAATCATCCCGGCAACGCCATCGGGTACAGGCTGGACTGGGAAGGAAAGTCCCTCGCCATCATCACCGATACCGAACATGAGCCGGGCAGCATCGACGAAACCGTGCTCGATCTGATCAGGGATGTGGATCTTTTCCTCTACGACGCCATGTTCACCGATGAGGAAATGGGCCTTTATCGCGGTTATGGCCATTCCTCCTGGCAACAGGCAATCCGCCTCGCCAAGCTGGCTGGCGCAAAAAATGTCGGTTTCATCCACCATGCTCCAAGCCGCAGCGACGAGGAACTGGATAGCATCGAGAAACAGGCAAAAGCCCAGTTCGACGGCGCATTCGCGGCCATGGACGGCCAGATCATCGAACTCTGATCGCGGTCACCGCAACCTCTTGGTCACGGCGGAGGTTTGGGGTGCTTGGCAACGCCCCCAAGTCGCGATTGCAATCGTACGTCCAGAAAATTTCCAGCAAAAATGCGCAGCGGCTTTACCTGCGGAAAATGCGTAAGAACAAAGGGCGAGAGCTCACCGAACGATTCCTTTTAAACAGGACGCGCGTCAGCGACATTCGAACACGCACAATTGACCTTCGCCAGCCTTTTGCTCCACGATATTGCCACGAGATTCCCTGCACTAAGAGCGTCACGGCTTACTAATGATGATTCTGCGCTGAGCGACCACACGATGGGATTTGCATGATCCGTTTCTTTTCGGAAACCAACTTAAGACAGGCCCGGATTTTATCCGGTCTCATCATATTTGCTTTTGTATTTTCCCATCTTTTTAATCACTCCCTTGCACTCATCTCGATCGACACCGCCGAACGGGCGCGAAAATGGTTCAGCCTGATCTGGCTCAATCCCGTCAGCAGCCTGCTTTTTTATGGTTCGGTTCTGGTGCATGTCTGTCTTGTCCTGCGCTCGCTTTATCTGCGCAGAACATTGCGCATGCCGTTGCGCGAAGCGCTTCAGGTCATTTTCGGCCTGTCGATCCCGTTTCTGATCATCGGCCACGCCGTCAATATCCGCGTGTCGCATATGATTTATGGCATCGATGTCGGCTACTACTCGGTCATCCGCAGGCTGTGGATCAACAACCCGATACAGGGCGCGTGGCAAAGCCTCGCCTTGATCGTGATCTGGGTGCATGGATGCATCGGCCTTTATTTCTGGCTGCGTTACCGCGACTGGTATCCGCGTATAGCCGGGCTATTCATGACGGTGGCGGTGATGCTGCCGCTTCTTGCGCTGCTGGGCTTCAGCGATGCCGGCCGATGGCTGGCGGAGATCGACGAAAAATATGCGCTTCCTCCGGGACTCGTCGACAATACCGTTCAAAAAGACGAGCTACCGCTGCAACGGGAAATGGAGACGCAGATCAGGTTCATCACTGGGTCGGTGGAAACATCGTTTATCGGCGCGGTGATGCTGGTTTTTGTCCTGCGCGGCGTGCGCAGCTGGCGGCAACGGTTGACGGCCATCGAAATCCGCTACGAACATGGCGCGCAGGCGCGTGTGCCTGCCGGGCTGAGCATTCTGGAGGCCAGCCGGCTTGCCGGCATACCGCATTATTCCGTCTGCGGTGGCAAAGGGCGCTGCTCAACCTGTCGGGTCAAGGTTCTGGACAGCAAAGGTCCGCTTCCGCCGCCCGGAGACATCGAGCAGACCACATTGCGGCGCATCCATGCCGATTCAGATGTGCGGCTCGGCTGTCAGCTACGACCCACGAGCGATCTTGGTATCGCGCTCCTCGTTTCGCCGCCCCAGCAGAGCGACCTGCCGGTCGATACGCAGCTGGCCCGCCCCGGCCGGGAAGAGGAAATCGCCATCCTCTTTTGCGATCTGCGCAACTTCACCACGCTTTCCGAGGCGAAGCTACCCTATGATGTCGTCTTCCTCCTGAACCGTTATTTCACCATCGTCGGCCAGGCTGTCGAGCACGCGGGCGGCCATCTCGACAAGTTCATTGGCGATGGCGCCATGGCCCTGTTCGGACTTGGAGAAGATGAGGAACATGCCTGCCGCAACGCGATGAAGGCAGCGGCCACCATATTGCGTGATATCGCAATCTTAAACGAGGGGCTGGAAAAACAGTTCGCCGTCCGTCTGGAAGTCGTGGTCGGCATTCACGCCGGCCCAAGCATCGTCGGTGTCATGGGATATGGCGCCGCAAAAACCCTGACGGCTATCGGCGATACCGTCAATGTGGCAAGCCGGCTCGAATCCAAGGCCAAGGAAGTCGGCGCGGCCATCGTTGTTTCCGAACCGGCTCTCATTCAGGCAGGGCAGGATATTGCCGACCTTCGCAGCGAACAGATCACCATTCGCGGACGGAACTCGCAGATGAAAGTTTTCCTGCTCTCGAAAGAAGAGAGCGAACGTTATTTATAGGAGAGGCTAGAACGCTTGCTGTCGAACTGCCCGGATCAAATCTTGCGATAGAGAAAATAGCGGTCCCTTGGCACGCTTTCCGGCACCGGCAGCGGGTTCAACATGGGATGATCCAGCGGCAGACCGCTGACGGCGACGCCGCCTTTCGCCAGAACGCCCGCGGCAAGATCCGGCAACCACGTCAATGTAACCGCGTCCTTTTCCGGATAGCCCGTGCCGATATCGGCATGCACCATCGCCGCATCTGCACCGATGAAGGCCGGTGCGGTCTCCGAGATTTCACCAATAACAAGATCCTCCGCCGCCGGAACGGAGGAGGCATGAGCTCCCATGGCCCTGTCGAAGGCGATGATACGACGATTGGGAAACAGTTCCCGCAGGTGATTGAAAGTGCGTCCGTTTCCCAAGCCAATTTCCATCAGCGCACCCTCTTCCGGCAGATCGAGATCGGCCGCCAGGTGGTTGAGAATATCCCGCTGCGCCGTCAACCGGCGAATGAAACTGTCCAGTCTGCTCATGATCCGTCCGTATCAGGCCTTGATGATGTGTTTTGCCGCAATATCCCGCCGCGCAAAGACATTTCGCGTGTCGATGATCAGCGGCGCCCATTCGCTGAGCGCGGTATAATCAACATTGTCATGGTCGGTCGCGACGAGAACGGCGTCGAAAGCACCTATCGTCTGCCTGTCCCATGGCACCGATTTCATACCCATCAGGTGGCTGTATTCGCGGGTTTTCGGAATTTCCGCCACGTGCGGATCATAATAGGCGGCTTCGCCACCACGCTCCTGAATAAGCTCGATGAGTTTCAGCGAGGGGCTTTCGCGAATATCGGGCACATTTTTCTTGTAGGCGAGGCCGACGACCAGAACCTTCGAACGGCTGAGCGCCTTGCCGGAATGAATATCAAGCGCTTCAGCAACCCGTCCGACAACGTGGCGCGGCATGCCGGTGTTGATTTCCCCGGCAAGTTCGATGAACCGCGTCGGCAATTCATATTCGCGTGATTTCCAGGTGAGGTAGAATGGATCAATCGGTATGCAGTGGCCGCCGAGACCCGGACCGGGATAAAACGGCATGAAACCGAAAGGCTTGGTTTTCGCCGCGTCGATCACTTCCCATATGTCGATGCCCATCGCCTCGTAAACGACCTTGAGTTCGTTGACGAGCGCGATATTGACGGCGCGAAAGACGTTTTCGGTGATTTTCACCGCCTCGGCCGTGGCGTTTGTCGAAACGGGCACGATCTTTTTGACCACCGATCCATAAAATGCGGCCATCAGTTTTCCGGCCGCTTCGCCATCGCCGGCAACGACCTTCGGAATGGTCGAAGTCTCGAAATCACGATTGCCGGGATCTTCCCGCTCGGGCGAAAAGCCGATGAAGAAATCGACGCCGGAGACCAGCCCGCCGCTCTCCAGAATGGTCTTCACCACCCCGTCAGTCGTGCCCGGATAGGTGGTCGATTCCAGCACAACAAGCTGCCCCTTGCGCAGATAAGTGGCGATCTCCCGACAGGTCTTTTCGACATAGGATAAGTCCGGCTCACGATATTTCGTCAGCGGCGTCGGCACGCAGATGGCGATCACGTCACATTCGGCCAATCGGGCGAAATCGGCCGTCGCGACGAAGCCGTCATCCTGCCTGACACTTGCCAGCACCTCATCGGACACCGCCTCGATATAGCTGCGGCCCGCATCGATCGCGGTCATTTTACCGGGGTCGATATCGAATCCGACGACCTTGAACCCGGCCTTGGCCACCGTCATGGCCAGTGGCAGGCCGACATAGCCGAGGCCGATCACACCCGCCTTGGCGGTTTTGTTTTCGATGCTGGAAAGCAGGGTCTGGGAGACATCAGGAGAAGTCAAAGCGTGTCACGCTCCGCGCATGTGCAAAAGATGCCTTTCAGTTGGGCAAGAATGGCCGGGCTGTCAAGACTCGGCCCTTTCAAATTCCGGTTGACGCCGATGTGGCGGCCAACGCACAACCTTCGGCATGAAGATCGCCTTTTATTCGCCGCTCAAATCGCCCAACCATCCCGTTCCCTCCGGAGACCGGTTGATGGCCCGTTTGCTGATGCAGGCAATGACGATGGGCGGCCACGCGGTCTTCGTTGCTTCCGAACTGCGCAGCTTTTTGAAACAGGCGGATGACCCGGCACGAACCTCGCTCGTCGATGCGGCCGATCGCGAGATCGAAGCCATCGCTCAGCGCTGGCGACGGGAAGGCCCCCCGGACCTCTGGTTTTGTTATCATCCGTATTACAAAACCCCGGATTTACTCGGACCGGAACTCGCCAGACGGTTCGATATCCCCTACGTCACCGCCGAAGCCTCCTATTCGCCAAAGCGCAATGGAATGGGTTGGCAGGCGATACAGGATGAATTACTGGCCGCATTGAATGCAGCCGCCGTGAATATCTGCTTCACGGCGCGGGATCGCGAAGGGCTTTTGCGCGCTTCCCCCACTCTGCACTGGAAAATGTTGCCGCCCTTTATCGATGTCGGGACTTTTCTTGAAACTGCCCCACACCCAACGCCGGCAAGGCTCATCACCGTCGCCATGATGCGCTCGGGCGACAAGCTGACCAGCTATCGCGCCCTTTCCGAAGCGCTCGCTTTGTTGCCGCAGGACCTCGACTGGACGCTGGATATTATCGGTGACGGGCCGGAACGTCCCGCCGTGCAGGCCATGTTCAGCGCATTTCCCAACAATCGCCTTGTCTGGCACGGGGAAAAAACCGCAACCGAGATCACAGCACTTCTTTCAAAAGCATCCCTCTATGTCTGGCCCGGCCATGGCGAAGCCTATGGTCTTGCCTATCTTGAGGCACAGGCCGCCGGCCTGCCCGTGGTGGCCGAAAAAGTAGCCGGTGTTCCCGAAGTGGTAAAATCCGGCACCACCGGATTACTGACACCGGAAAATGATACAGCCGCCTATGCCGACGCGATCAAAAGCCTGCTCGGCAATGACAGGCAGCGCGAAAAACTGGCAAAAGCGGCCCGCCAGTTCGTCGTCAATGAACGATCTCTGGAAAACGCCGCAACAGAGCTGAATAATATCCTGCTGCAAGCAAAGGCGCGAAGATCATGAGTGTGGAAAAACTCGTTGCAGCACTGGACGAATGCAGCCGTCGCGGCATGACCGCCGATCTCTGGCTCCGGGACGACGACGCCGTGGAGCCGACACCCGCGCTTGATACGCTGCTTGATCTCTGCCGCAGCTTTGCCGTTCCGATCACCCTCGCGGTCATTCCCGAGATGACAACGAACAGGCTCGCGCAATATCTGGATGCGTCAGATATTGCCCATGTGGCCGTGCATGGCTGGTCGCACACGAATTATGCCGGAAACGGCGAGAAGAAACAGGAACTCGGCGCTCACCGGGAGCTTTTCCTCGTTCTCGACGAATTGCAATCCGGACTGGATAAGCTCCATGACCTGCATGGCAGCCGTCTCGTGCCGATGCTCGTGCCGCCATGGAACCGCGTGGATGCCAGCATCGTGAAAGAGTTGGCAGGCATCGGCTATCGCGCCCTGTCCGTTTTCGGCCCGGAGAAAAACACCCTGCCGCCGCGTCTGAATACCCATGTCGACGTGATCGACTGGCACGGCAGCCGAGGCGGCCGCGATGACGACATCCTTTTCGCCGAAACCGCCACACGAATTCTGAAGACCGCCGAAGACGGCGGCACGACCGGCATCCTCACCCATCATCTCGTGCATGACGACAATGTCTGGCGGTTTCTGCGGCGGCTTTTCGAGGCAACCGCCAACCATCCCGCCGCCCGCTGGCGTTCCTCGGCGGATATCGTCAACGAAATCTCACCATGATTTCCAGGCGATCAGCAAACCATCCGTTTCATTGAGTTCCTGCCGAAGCGCTTCGACCGCCGCAAACGGCGTGCGATCGGCAAGCGACGCCGCGACAAAAGACGCAGGCGCAAGGCTGATGCTTCCCGCCCGGGCGATGACGGTAAAAATCAACGGGCCGGTCGACCACCAGGCGGGTGCGCGCGGCATCTCTTCAAGGATACCGGGAAACGCTTCCAGCATCCTGCGAAACACCGGATGTCCAGCCGGCGCGGCGATAAAGGAATTGGCAAGCAGCATGCTGCCCTGACCCGTATCACGCGGCGTTTTTTCGTCGAACGCCGTCAGCCCCGCCAAAGGCAGGAATGCGTCGAAGCTCACATCGTCCCGCGCCGGATACCAGTCACAATCGAGATAGATGCCGCCAAAACGCTCCAGCACGATATAACGCGCCACATCCACCGCGCCCGGATAATCACCCTGCTCCAGCATGGTCTTGAAGACAGCGTCTGCAAACACGCCTTCCCGCTCAAGATCAACCTCCCTCCAGAGACGATAGTCGTATCCATGTTTTGCAGCATGGGCGGCCCAGGCTTTCACCGATACCGGCAGCGCTCTTTCGCCGATCCATATCTGGTGAATGATCCGCGGCACATCCTCCCTGCTTTTGAGATTGATCGTGTGGCGCTCTTCCGGCGAAAACTGTGCATATTTTGCCAGAACCTGCGGCGGCGGCACGAGCGTATATTGGTAACCGATTTTGGCAACCATATCGCCTTCGGCCTTGGCGAGACGCAGCCGCGCTGCATGCAGCCGGCGCGGCAGACCGAGCACCGTCTGCTCGCCCATCATGTAACCGTCTTTTGCTGCAACCAAAGATAGGAGAAGCGCCTGCGCTTCCGCATATTGGCCGTCATTTTGCAACTGTCGGGCTTTCTCCAGCTGCGCGTCATAATATTTCTTGTCGGACATGGATCCTCATCCAGAAACGCTCGTTAACATATCGCTAAACACGAGCCATGAGGCAAGCCGTAGCGTTTAGGAAGCCGGCTTTGAATTCGTTAAACAATTCGATGTTTCAGAAGCATAGACAGACAACAAACCCTGCGATAACGTACCTTTAAGCCCTCCTGAGCAAATTGTCACAAGGCAACGATAAAGAGACGGCAAGGAACCCTTTGGCATGAGCGCAGGCGCAGATTTGCTCCGTATTGAAAACCTGCGGGTCTCGTTTTCTCTTATGGGCGGCACGATTGAAGCCGTGAGGGGCACCAGCCTTCGCATTCTTCCCGGAAAAGTCACTGCACTTGTGGGAGAATCCGGCTCCGGAAAATCCGTCATCGGCCAGACCATCATGGGCATCCATCCCAAGACGGCGCGGGTGAACGGCCGCGTGCTTTTCACCGATCCTGAAAATGCCGCAGCCGGTCCTGTCGATCTGCTGCAACTGCCGAAAGACGGCCGGGAAATCCGCTCCATACGCGGCAATCGCGTCGGGCTGATTTTTCAGGAACCCATGACCTCCTTTTCGCCGCTACACACTGTCGGCAATCAGATAGACGAGGCGCTGCGTATCCACAGCATTCTGTCGCCGGCTGAGCGCGCGGAAAAAATGTATGAGACGCTCGACCTCGTAGGGTTCCCCGACCCGAAAAAGGTCGTGAACATGTATCCCTTCGAGCTGTCAGGCGGTATGCGCCAGCGCGCCATGATCGCCATGGCGCTGATCTGTCGCCCGGCTCTTCTGATCGCCGACGAGCCGACGACGGCGCTTGATGTGACCATCCAGGCACAAATCCTTAAGCTGCTGCGCGATCTGCAGAGCCGGCTGAATATGAGCATGCTGCTCATCACCCACGATCTCGGCGTCGTCGCAAACATCGCCGACGAAGTTGCTGTGATCTATCAGGGCGAGATCATGGAGGCCGGAACTGTCGACGAGATCTTCAAGTCGCCACGCCACCCTTATCTCAAAGGCCTGATGAACGCCGTGCCGCATTTCGACATGAAGCCCGGTGAGAGGCTGAAGGCGCTGCGCGAAATCAAGGTCGATCATGAAAGCCTCGTCGGCAAGAAAAACGCCGCCGTGAATAAAACCCCCGGCCCGCTTCTGACCGTAGACAATATCAGCAAGACCTTCACCACCCGCAAGTCCAGCTGGTTCAGCAAAGGCGACGCCAACGCCACCAAGGCGGTCAACAGCGTCAGTTTTGAAATCCGCCGGGGCGAATGCCTCGGGCTGGTGGGTGAAAGCGGCAGCGGCAAAACCACCGTCAGCAAGATCCTGATGCGCGCCGTTCGCCCGGATGAAGGCTCCGTCACATTTCACCGTCCGCAGGGCAATATCGATGTGCTCAATGCCAAAGACGGCGACCTCAAGGAACTGCGCTCGAAGATACAGATGGTCTTTCAGGACCCGATCTCCTCGCTGTCGCCACGCATGACCGTGGGCAACATCCTGAGCGAGCCGCTGGAAATCCATGGACGCGGCGACGCCAAATACCGTGCGGAAAAAGTCCGCAATCTCGTCAAGGCCATCGGCCTTGGAGAAAGCGCACTGAACCGTTATCCGCACAGTTTCTCCGGCGGGCAAAGGCAGCGTATCGGCATTGCCAGAGCCCTGGCGCTCGGTCCCGAACTGCTGATTTGTGACGAACCCGTTTCCGCGCTCGATGTCTCGGTTCAGGCGCAAATTCTCAACCTGCTTAAGGATTTGCAGAAAGACCTCGGGCTTACCTACCTCTTCATCTCGCACAATCTGGCGGTGGTTGACTATATGGCCGACCGCGTGGCCGTGATGTGTGAGGGCCGCATCGTTGAGCTGGCACCGCGGGAAATCATGATGCGCTCCCCCGTGCATCCCTACACGAAATCGCTGCTGGCGGCTGTGCCCTTTCCCGACCTCGACCGGCCGCTGGATTTCCGCACCATTGGCAAGATCAGCGCGACAGGCAAATTCGACTGGGGCAAACAGTTCCGTGATGAGGGTGATGGCGACATGATTTCCGCCGATCTGGGCGACGGCCATTTCGTTCTTGCAAACGGCAACGTCGACATCCGGGAGCTCCGCCCTTGATCACGCGCCGCACCACTCTCGCCCTGCTGGCCTCCGTCTTCCTACCGGCCTATGCGCGTGCCGCCTATACCGACGCCGACTACTTCAAGGAAAAACGGGAAAAGGGCGAGTTGCCCGACGTGGCGGGACGCCTGCCGAAAAATCCGCGCGTCATCAATATGAAATCGCTCGGCCGCGAACCGGGAAAACATGGCGGCTCCGTTCGCATGCTGATCGGTGGTCAGCGCGATATCCGCCTGATGCCTATCAGCAACTATGCCCGTCTCGTCGGTTATGACGAAAAGTTCGAGCTGCATCCGGACATTCTGGAAAGTTACGACGTCCAGGAAGAACGCATCTTCACCTTCAAGCTGCGCGAGGGCCACAAATGGTCCGATGGCAGCGATTTGACCTCCGAGGATTTCCGCTATTTCTGGGAGGATGTCGCCCTTAACAAGGAAATCCACAAGGGCGGTCCCCCGATCGAACTTCTGGTCAACAACAATCCGCCACTGATCGAAGTCATCGACCAACTGACGGTGCGCTACACCTGGGAAGGTCCGAACCCGGATTTTCTGGCGAAACTCGCGGCGGCCTCCCCGGCGCGGCTGTTTTTGCCCGCCGCCTATATGAAGCAGTTCCACGTCAAATATCAGACCGCGGAAAACCTCGCCAAGCTCATCAAGAAGAACAAGGCGGACGACTGGAGCGGCCTGCATATCAAGATGTCGCGGCAGGTGCGCCCGGAAAACCCCGCTTTGCCGACGCTGGACGCATGGCGAAACATGACCGCGCCGCCGGCCGAACAATTCGTGTTCGAACGCAATCCCTATTACCACCGTGTCGATGAAAACGGCCTGCAGCTGCCTTATCTCGATCGCTTCCTGCTGAACGTCACCTCCTCCGACATCATCTCGGCCAAGACGGCGTCCGGCGACAGCGACCTGCAATATTTCGGCCTCGATTTCGCCGATTACACCTTCCTGAAGGATGCCGAAAAGCGTTTCCCCCTGAAGGTGAACCTCTACAAACGCTCGCAAGGATCGCGGGTTGCGCTTCTGCCGAACCTCAATTGCGCCGACCCGGCATGGCGGGGTTATTTCCAGGACGTGCGGGTGCGCCGCGCACTGTCCCTTGCGATCAACCGGCACGAAATCAACATGGTCTGCTTTTACGGGCTGGCGAAGGAAAGCTCCGACACCGTTTTGCCGGAAAGCCCACTTTACAGGCCGGAATTTGCAGAAGCCTGGAGCGCCTTCGACCGCGCAGCGGCCAACAGGCTGCTCGACGAGGTGGGTCTCGATAAACGCGACGATGCCGGCATCAGGCTCCTGCCCGATGGCCGTCCGGCCTATATCATCGTCGAAACAACCGGCGAAAGCACGCTTGAGACCGACGTAATGGAACTGGTGAGCGATTACTGGCGGCGCATCGGCATTGCGGTTTCCGTCCGCCCCACCCAGCGCGATGTCTTCCGCAAGCGTGCGATGGGCGGCGAAGTGCTGATGTCGGTATGGATGGGCATGGACAATGGCGTGCCCACATCGGATATGCTGCCTTCCGGCCTTGCGCCCACCGGCGACGACCAGCTGCAATGGCCCGTCTGGGGCATCCATTATCTTTCCGGCGGCCGCGAGGGCAAGGAGCCTGATCTGCCGGAGGCGGCACATCTGCTCGATCTCCTGAAAAAATGGCGCAAAAGCGTCACCGAGGAAGAGCGAACCGCCATCTGGCTGGAAATGCTTGATATCTATACACAGCAGGTGTTTTCCATTGGCATCGTCAACGGCGCACTTCAGCCTGTCGTTCATGTCAAGCGCATGCGAAACGTGCCCGAAAAGGCGCTTTTCGGTTATGAACCCACATCTTATCTCGGCGTCTACCTGCCGGATGCCTTCTGGTACGACGGGGACGCCTGATATGCTGCGATATATTATCAAGCGCATCCTCGTCATGATCCCCACGCTGATCCTGATCTCGATGCTGGTTTTCACCATTATCGAATTGCCGCCGGGTGATTATTTCGAAAGCTATGTCGCCGAACTGCGCGCCATGGGCGAGACGGCGAACCTTGCCGAAATCGAGGAGCTGCGCGTCCGCTACGGTTTCGACCAGCCCGCGCCGATCCGCTACTTCCGCTGGGCGACCGGCATGCTGGTCGGCGATTTCGGTTATTCCTTCGAATATCAGCTGCCCGTCAGCGATGTGGTGGGAGACCGCCTGTGGCTGACGGTTCTCGTGTCGTTCCTCACCATCATCGTCACCTGGATTCTCGCTTTTCCGATCGGCATCTACTCCGCCACACATAAATATAGCTGGGGCGACTATGGCCTGACCTTCCTCGGCCTGCTCGGCATCGCCATCCCCAACTTCATGTTGGCGCTGATCCTGATGTATTTCGCCAATATCTGGTTCGGTATCTCCATCGGCCATCTGATGGACCGCGAATATCTGAACCAGGCGATGAGCTGGGCGAAGTTCAAATCGATCCTCGAACATATCTGGATACCCGTCCTCATCATCGGAACGGCGGGCACGGCGGGCATGATCCGCCGCCTGCGCGCCAACCTTTTGGACGAATTGCAGAAACAATATGTCGTGACTGCCCGTGCCAAGGGGCTTCACCCCTTCAAGGTGCTGATCAAATACCCGCTGCGCATGGCGCTGAATTTCTTCATCTCGGATATCGGCTCGATCCTGCCCGCCATCATTTCCGGCGCGGAAATCACCGCCGTCGTCCTGTCGCTCGAAACCACCGGTCCCATGCTCATCCGCGCGCTGCAAAGCCAGGATATGTATCTGGCCGGCTCGTTCTTGATGTTCCTCGCTTTCCTGACGGTGATCGGC
The DNA here is from genome assembly GCF_017313405.1 of Agrobacterium burrii. NCBI lineage: Bacteria > Pseudomonadati > Pseudomonadota > Alphaproteobacteria > Hyphomicrobiales > Rhizobiaceae > Agrobacterium > Agrobacterium burrii. Next base: position 67,659 of record NZ_JAFLNA010000020.1, on the reverse strand, counting down.
GTTCTGGTGTCGGATATCGCCCTTGCCATACTCGACCCGAGAATCCGCTTTGGAGGTGGTAACGTCAAATGACTTCATCCATCCCGAAAGCAGGCGAAGCACTGCCGCATTACGTCTCGACCGCGCCCTTCGATCCCTCCTTGATCGAACCGAACACATCCGGAATGGCCGCCTTCAGCAAGGCGTCGCAGCTGAAGCTCATGTGGTGGCAGTTTCGCCAGCACAAGATCGCCGTCTGGTCCGGTGCCTTTCTGGTGGTTCTTTATCTCTCGATCCTGATCAGCGAGTTCCTCGCGCCTTACAACCTCCATACCCGCAATATCGAGCATATCTACGCCCCGCCGCAGGCCATTCACCTCTTTGATAACGGAAAATTTGTCGGCCCCTTCGTGTACGGCCGGGAAATGACGCTCGACATGGACAATCTGAGGCGTGTCTATCGGGACGTGCCAACGGATGTTCAGCCGCTGCGTTTCTTCTGCAAGGGCGATACCTACCGTTTCTGGGGCATGTTCGAGGGCAGAACCCATTTTGTATGCCCCGCCGAAGGCGGCGAAATGTTCCTGCTCGGCACCGACCGTCTCGGACGCGATGTGTTGTCGCGCATCATCTATGGCGCGCGCATCTCGCTCACTATCGGCCTTCTCGGCGTCGCCATGAGCTTCGTTCTCGGCATTGTGATCGGCGGTCTCGCTGGTTATCGCGGCGGCACCTTTGATCTCATCGTCCAGCGCATCATCGAGGTCCTGCAATCCATCCCGAGCATTCCGCTGTGGCTGGCGCTTGCGGCGATCATGCCGGTGACCTGGAGCCCGATCCTCGTCTATCTCGGCATCACCATCATTCTCGGCATGCTGGACTGGACGGGACTGGCGCGCGCCGTGCGCTCGAAATTGCTGGCGCTTCGCGAAGAAGACTATGTTTTGGCTGCACAATTGATGGGCGCGGGCACACCGCGCATCATTGGCAGGCACCTTATTCCCGGTTTCATGTCGCATCTCATCGCCTCGGCCACATTGACGATACCGGGCATGATTCTCGGCGAAACCGCATTGAGCTTCCTCGGTCTCGGCCTCAGACCACCGATCACAAGTTGGGGAATTCTGCTCACGGAGGCGCGCAGCGTCAGCGTCATTGCGCTATATCCGTGGCTTCTCATACCGACGATCCCGGTCGTTCTCGTCATTCTGGCCTTTAATTTCTTCGGCGACGGACTACGTGATGCTGCGGATCCCTTCAGATAAAATGGAACACCCTTTGATAAACTGTTCTTCCGCCATCGCCTTTTTTGTGAAAGGCAAAAAGAGGTGTGGCCCATGACCTCCCGTTTGAACGACGCGCGTATCCTCATGTACAGCCACGATTCCTTTGGCCTAGGCCATCTGCGGCGCTGTCGCACAATTGCGCATGCGCTGGTGGAGGATTATCGCGGCCTCAATGTTCTCATCATTTCGGGTGCGACCATTGCCGGCGCCTTCGATTATCGCGCCCGTGTCGATTTCGTGAAGATCCCGAGCGTCATCAAGCTGCGCAATGGCGAATATACCTCAATGGACAGGCATATCGATCTTCAGGAAACCCTGAAGATGCGCCGTTCCATCATCTATCATACGGCCGAAAGCTTTAAGCCGGATATCTTCATCGTCGACAAGGAACCCATGGGCCTTCGCGGCGAAGTGGAAGAAACGCTTGCCTATCTCAAGGGACAGGGAACCAAGCTCGTCATCGGCCTGCGTGACGTCATGGATGCGCCGCAACTGCTCGAAGCCGAGTGGAAGCGCAACAACGTCATGACCAAGATCGGCCAGTTTTATGACCACGTCTGGGTCTATGGCCCGCCGGATTTCCACGACCCGCTGACCGGGCTCGATGTCCCCGAAAACGTCCGTGACAAGATGGATTTCGTCGGCTTCCTGCAAAGGTCCAAAACGCAGGCCGAAACCGTGGCGCACCGCCCGGAAGGAGACTATCTCCTCATCACCACCGGCGGCGGCGGCGATGGCAGCGAATTGATCGACGATGTCATCAACGCTTACCGCCATGATCCTGAACTGACCCACAAGGCGCTGGTGGTGCTCGGCCCCTATATGCCGGCGGATCAGCGTCAGCGCTTCATGAGCAGCGTTGCCGATATTCCCCATATAGAGATCATCGAATTCGACAACCGCATGGAAGATCTCGTCGCCGGCGCCCAGGCCGTCGTGTCGATGGGCGGCTATAACACCGTCTGCGAGATCTTATCCTTCGACAAGCCCGCCCTCGTCGTGCCGCGCACCGTGCCGCGGGAAGAGCAGCTGATCCGCGCCAGCCGCGCCTCGGAACTCGGCCTTTTCGACATGCTTTTGCCGGAAGATGCCGAAAATCCCGCAAAAATGGCGGAAGCTCTCAAAGCCCTGCCGAACCGCGCGCCACCCTCCGTCAATTCGCGAGAGCTGAAGCTCGACGGTCTGGAAAACATATCGAAACGGATCGCCGAATGGCTGCCGCCCGAGGGCGAAAAGGCGCCGATCACGCTCTCTGCGTGACCGGCTCCCCGACAACCACCGCTTCAAAAGAGACACGCGCAACGTGACCGATACAAAAAAAATCGTGGTGCTCCTCAAGGGCTATCCGCGCCTGTCCGAGACTTTCATCGCCCAGGAACTTCTGGGGCTTGAAAAGGCCGGGCTGAAACTCGAACTCATGTCCATGCGCCGGCCGACAGACAAAAAGCGCCACCCCGTTCATGATGAAATCCGCGCACCCGTCACCTACCTGCCGGAATATCTGCATGAGGAGCCGCTGCGCGTCCTGAAAGCGCTGTGGGCCTGCCGGAAAAAGCCGGGCTTCACCAGTGCGCTCCGCCGCTTCTTCAGTGATCTGCCCCATGATCTCAGCCGCAACCGCTTCCGCCGTTTTGGGCAGGCCGCTGTGCTGGCGCATGAATGGCCTGTGGATGCCGAGTGGCTGCATGTTCACTTCATTCACACGCCCGCCTCGGTCGCCGCCTATACCCATCTGATAACCGGAACGCCCTGGACGATTTCCGCCCACGCCAAGGATATCTGGACCTCGAACGATCGCGACCTTGCCGCCAAGCTGCAAAGCGCCCGCTGGGCCGTGACCTGCACCGCCGGTGGCTTTCAGCACCTGCAGACCCTTTCCGGGGCGAAGCGGAACGTGCATCTCAGCTATCACGGTCTCGATCTCACCCGCTTCCCGCATTTCGAAACATCGCGACCGGCACGAGATGGATCGGACGCAGATGATCCAGTCCGGATCCTAAGTGTCGGGCGGGCAGTCAAGAAAAAGGGCATCGACATTCTGCTGCGGGCGCTGGCTTCGCTTCCGCGAGATATCCATTGGCGTTTCACCCATATCGGTGGCGGCGACGAACTTGCGGTACTGAGGAAACTCGCCGACGAGCTTGGCATCGCCGACAGGATCGTCTGGACCGGCGCCATGGACCAGAAGCAGGTGCTGGAAAATTACCGTGAAGCCGATCTCTTCGCACTTGCCTGCCGCATCACCAGCGATGGCGACCGCGACGGCCTTCCCAATGTGCTGGTCGAAGCCGCCAGCCAGGCGCTGACCTGCATTTCCACCAATATTTCAGGCATTCCAGAGTTTTTCATTTCTGGCGAAAACGGTTTGCTAACCGAGCCGGAAAATCCGACCGCCTTCGCAGGCGCTCTGCGCAGCGCGATCACCGATCCGCAATTGCGCCAGCGTCTGGGCAGCGCCGCCGAGAACCGTGTGCGAACCGCGTTCGACCACCGCACCAGCATCGTGGAACTGAAGGCGCTGTTTGAGACCGAGTGGGAAAAAGCACCATGAGTGATCCGGAAAAGCGTCCTTCCGTCTTTTTTTACGTCCAGCATCTTCTGGGCATCGGCCATATCGCCCGCGCCAGCCGCATTGCCAACGCGCTTCAGGCGGATGGTTTCGATGTCGTTCTGGTCACAGGCGGCACCCCGGTTCCGGGCTTTCCGGGCGAGGGAATCCGCCATGTAGAGCTACCACCGATCGCCGTCAGCGACGGCAGCTTTTCCGGTCTTGTCGATAGTTCCGGCAAGCCGGTGGACGACGCCTTCAGGAAGCTCAGAACCGATATGCTGATTGGCGCCTATCACGGTGCAAAACCCGATATCGTCATCATCGAAGCTTTCCCCTTCGGCCGCAGGCAGGTGCGGTTCGAATTGCTACCGCTGCTGGACGAGATCGAGGACAGCGAACCGCGCCCGCTGGTCATGACATCGCTGCGCGATATTCTACAGGAAAAAACCAAGCCGGGCCGAGACGAAGAAACCGTGTCGCTGGTGAAAAAGCATTTCGATGCCGTGCTGGTGCATGGCGACCCGAATTTCGCCCGGCTGGAAAACACCTTCCCCCTTGCCGGCGAGATCAGCCAGCGCATCGTCTATACCGGCCTTGTTGCCCCGCTTCCACCGCCGCAACCGGCGGAGAAATTCGATATCGTGGTATCCGCCGGCGGTGGCGCGGTCGGTGCAGCACTTGTACGGGCCGCCCTTGAGGCCGCACCGCTGCTGGACGGCATCGGGAACTGGTGCCTCGTCACTGGCCCCAACATGCCCGAGGTGGATTTCGACGCTATTTCGGCTGAGGCACCGGACAATGTCTCTGTCTTCCGTTTCCGCAAGGATTTCGCAAGCCTGCTCGCCGGCGCGCGGCTTTCGGTTTCACAGGCGGGTTACAACACCGTCTGCGATATTCTTCAGGCCAAATGCCGCTCGCTCCTCATCCCCTTCGCGACCGGTGGCGAAACCGAACAGAGCGCCCGTGCCGAACGATTGGCACGGTTGGGGTTGGCGCAGGTTCTGGAGGAGAAAGATATCTCCGCGCAATCCATGGCCGATGCCATCACGGCGGCATTGGCTCTGCCGGGACCCGACGCAATCCACCTCGATCTCAATGGGGCGGCCGGTACGGCTAGAGCTTTGCGCCGCCTTTATGATGAGCGGTAAGCATCGCCTTTAATTCGCGAACCGCCGCCTCATCTGTACCCTTGCGCCCATCGCCGGTGAAACCTAGCTTCGCCACCCGGCTTTCCGGATCATAGAAGGGAACGGCGGAACAGGAGGCGTGGATTTCCGTAATCGGAAAGCGATCCAGCAATGCCTGCACGCTCTGCGGACGCACGCCGGCACCCGGCATGATGATGATCCGACCGGCTGCTCTCTCGGATAGACGCGCCAGCGCCTCTACCCCTTCAAGCGCCGAACGGGCGCCGCCGGAAGTCAGAATTCTCGGGAAGCCGAGAGCGATGGCCGCCTCCAGCGCTTCATCCATATCCGGAACGACATCGAAAGCGCGGTGTAGCGTCATATCCAGCCCCTCGGCATGACGGCGCAATTCTTCAAGCAGGGCAATGTCAAGCGAGCCATCCCCAAGCGATGCGCCAAGCACCAGGCCGGAAAGGCCTGCCGCGCGTGCCGCATCGATATCGCGTTTCATCACATCGGCTTCGTCGCGCGTGAACACGAAATCACCGGCGCGCGGTCTGATCATCACGCTGACGGGCAATCCACAGGACGCCGCCCGTTGCATGAAGCCCGCAGACGGTGTCACGCCGCCGCCGGAGAGCGCGGCGCATAACTCGATCCGATCGGCCCCGCCCCGAACCGCCGCTTCCAGACCGGCCACATCGTCCACGCAAATCTCGAGAATCATCCTAACCTCTTTCATTTGAACGTGCCCTGTTTATGCACCGGAGTATCCGAAAACCGCTCACACTTTTCGGTCCGAGGCTCTACCTGCGGCGACCCGTCCCATCAAGCGTGTAGAGCATATAAACGCCGCCAAGACCCACGATCGCCCCCAATATGGAGGTGCCCGAATAGGTGGAGACCATTGTCCCAACGGCAAAAATCAGTGCACCCAGACCGGCGCCGAGGAAGATATTGACCGCGATCAGCGAGCTTCCAAGCCCCGGCCGGTCCGCGATCAATTCCTGCAGATAAGTGATGGGGATGCTGATGATGGCAGCAGCTCCCAACGCGCTGATGAAAGTCTGCGCGTAGATATGCCAGGGTTCCGTCGCAAGCCCCTGCAGAATGAGGTAGACCGCATAAAGCACCGCTCCCGCCGCCAATGTCAGCGTTTGCGGCACCTTCTTCTCGATCCAGCCCCACAAGAGAATGAAGACGATTTCCAGCGCGGCAACGATGCCCGCCACGATGCCGATATCCGCCACCGTGCCCTTCGCCTGGCCCGTGATGATGAGCGAACGTATCGAATCATTGAGATGCAGCATTGAGCAGATGAGCGCGATGGCGATGATCCGCAACAAGACCCGCCGTGATCCGATTTCCGCAAGCGAGGCGCGCAGGCCGAAACGCGCTTCCGTATTCACCACCGCCGGCGTGGCGGCCCGAGGCAGGCAGAAGGCGACGAGCAGAAAACAGACAAGTGCGCAAAGGCCGGAGAACAGGAAGGCCGTCAGCATATTGCCGGAACTGATGAGAAAAATGCCAACGATACCCGGCACCAGCACCCATGACAGCGAGATTGTCGCCCGCATGATCGAGTTCACGGCAATCATGTCGCCCGTCGAAAGATTGCGGGCATCGGCGCGCACATGCGCGAAGATCAGCGAGTTCATCGCCCCGAAAATCGGCAGGAGAATGAGCTTCGCGCTCACAAAGGCCGTCGCATTGCCCGCCAGATAAACCAGCATATAGCCGCTGACACCGAACAGCGCGATATAGAGCATGGGCTTGCGATATTCGCCCAGCCTGTCGGCCACAATGCCCATCAGAACGCTGGCGCTGACATTGATGATGGCAGCAAAAAGCATCAGCAGGGAATAAACGGTGTTGCTGAGTCCTATTTCGCGAATACCGATGACTGCCTGATAAGGTGCGGTCGCCGCATTCGAAAATCCGAAAAACAGGATGGCGAGCGCCCCGATGCGGATCGACGGATTGTTGATGACGATGGAAAGAGCCGACGGCATAGATATTCGCCTGAGATGATCCGGCCCCGCCGGATCGCTGGATAAAAGCTACCGGACCGCTGTCATTGCCAGCGGGCCGAAAGAATGGGTTTCGGCATATAGTCGAAATGCGGCTTCCATGGGTAAAAATCGCCATCCCGGCGACGATTGGGAAGGTTTTCGATATCCTGATTGATAACCCCCTCCGTCAGCGCCATCAGGTTGGGATTGGCGATCGGCGCAAGCTCCGGCGAAAGATAACCTGACTTGACGACCAGCAACTTCACCGCCTTCGGATCAAAGCCGAGACGGGTGAAATCAGAAATCATGTGATAGGGCCTGCGCCGCGCCGCCAGAATGACGGTGATACCACCGATGGCGACCACCGCCTGCCGCTGATCCGCAGCGCCGGAACCGTCCAATTTCAGGATCTTGGCTTCGACAGTGACCGACGGGCTTTGCGGATCGAGGCTGCCGCCAATCTTGAGGGAAAGAGCCGCCCCCTCGCCAGCCGCAAAACAGGCTTCGACCGCCGGTCGGTCGGTTATGCCGCCTAAGAGAGCACCCTGCCAGTTACGCGCAATCAGTGCCGCCAGAACATCAGCACGATCGCCGACCCCGCCACCAGTTGGATTGTCGCCTGAGTCAGCGAGAATGATCGGGCCGGTAGCCGTCTTTTCCGCAATATCCAAAATGGCCTCAAGCGGCTCGGTCACGGGACCGAAACGAAAATCCTGCCGGGCATCCCAGTAAGATTGCGCGATTTCAGCTGCGACCGCCTGTGCCGCCTCTCTGTCCGATCCCGTCACCACCGCGCAGGCCGTCGCCCGTGGCTCATCGGCCCAGACGTAACCGATCATAAAATTCGCATCCCAAATGCCGGGCCGGGTGTCATAGCCCGGCAGAACCTCATAGAGGCTTTTGGCTGGCTCATCTTCGGTGGACGTCTTTTCACCGGGCAGAAGAACGGGAATTTTCGCCCAAGCCACACCGGGCTTTTCACCCGTTTTCAGGGCCTTGAGCAACATCGTCCAAGCCCGCACCATCGTCTCGCGCACGTCGATATGCGGCGCGGTTCGGTAGCCGGCGAATATATCCAGCTGATCGATGATCGTCTGGCTCACATTGCCGTGCAGGTCGTAGCTCGCGGAAATGATCACATCCGGCCCGACGACGGCACGGGCGCTGGAAATCCAGTCACCCTCCGCATCATCCATGCCTTCGACATTCATCGCGCCATGCATGGCGAGATAGAGCCCGTCCAGCGGTAGCGAGGCCTTCAGGCGGTCAAGGAATTCCGCTTTGAACGCCTCATAGGCCCCGCGCGATACGGGACCACCTGGCACCGCACGAGCATGCAGAAGCGGCAGTATCTCCGCTCCGCCTTCACCGAGGAAATTGAAATACTCGGCCTCCAGCAATTCCGCGCCGCGAAAGACGCGAAAATCCTGCTCACCCATCAGCACCGGCGAATAGGTGCTGCATTCGGTATGAATTCCGCCAACGGCAATACGCATCTCGCCCTCCCCTTAATAAACCGGGCTCAAGGGAACGATGGCAGAAAACCGCAGCCAGTCCTTCTGCGCCTTCGGCGTCCATGCCGCCTCGGCGATAGCCGGCAACCGCGGGAAAACCAGATGGTTGAAATAGGCGCGATTGAGGAAATGTTCGGACCAGATGCAGGCTTGAACACCTTTCATCCGCTCCTTCAATTCCTCCGGAAACTCACCGACGGCCTCATAGGCATAGGTATGCGAAGGCGGAACGGTGCCGGCCCAGCTCGCACCCGGCTCCTGCCAGGCTTCATCCTGCACCATGTCGAGATAATAGGCCTGACCCGGCGTCATCACCACATCGTAGCCCTGACGTGCAAGCTCAAGACCGACTTCCGGCTTCTGCCATGCCATCAGCAATGTTCCAGCCGGATCGACACCGCCGCCGTGGGAAACCTCGTCCCAGCCGGCAAGCTGGCGGCCGCGCTCATGCAGCATCCCCTGAATGCGCTTCATGAAATAGGATTGAATGCCGAAGGTGCCATCCAGCCCCACCTTTTCCATCAATGCCTTGGCAAGCGGCGAGGCCAGCCATGAACCATCCGCAACCTCATCGCCGCCAATATGGATCAGCCGCGACGGGAACAGCTCCACCATCTCGTCGAATATCTTGCCGAGGAATTCATAGGTCGGCTCGATTGCCGGGTTGAGCGCATTGTTCGGATATCCCTGCACCGAGCGATAGCTGTCGGGCGCTTCCTGCCCGTCCGTCAATTCCGGATAGGCGACGAGAGCCGCCGTGCTGTGGCCGGGAATATCAACCTCCGGCACGATTTCGACATTCAACGCGGCCGCGTGGGCAACGACCCTGCGCACGTCGTCCTGCGTGTAATAGCCCGAAACCGGCTCAGCCCCGTTGCCAAGCTGCGGCAGAAGCGGCGCATCTGGACCACGTGTCGCGCCGACAGTGGTCAGCAGCGGATAGGCCTTGATTTCGAGACGCCATGCCTCGTCATCCGTCAGATGCCAATGGAACCGGTTCATGCGCAGCCATGCGAGAATATCGATAAGCCGCACGACATCGCCGGTCGGATAAAATTGCCGCGAGACATCCAGATGGCAGCCGCGCCAGCTGTAACGCGGCGCATCACTGATGCTGCCAGACGCCGGGAACCGGAATTTGGGATCGATGCGTGCGCCATGCAGCAATTGCGCCAGAACCGTCAGGCCATATTGCAGACCGGCAGAGGCCGAATATTCCACGACCACCGCATCTTCGGAAAAGGTGATGCGATAACCTTCGGCTTCCAGCCCGCTATGCTGCTTGAAACGAAGCGGCTTTCCCTCATGAACCGGCGCAAGGCTGAAAGGCACGTGCCCCACGGCAAAAAGCCTGCGGAACAGGGAAAGCACGGTTTCCACCGCAAGAACCTCTTCCGTGCTTGCGTCTTCCGTCGGGAAAAGCGCGACAGGAAAACCCTCGCCCGGCTCGGCATTGATTTCAGCGGGCCATGGCTGAATGGCGAAAGGCAGGTCGAGCTCGCCTTCCGGAAGCAGCACCGGCGCTGGCTCGCTATGACGCCCATCCAGCATCAGATCGCCGACATCGACGGCCCGATGCGTGCCATCGGCAAGGCTGACATAGGCGGATTTCGCCCCGTCGGTGCGATGCCGGGCGGGCCTCAGGAGGCCATCGACGGTGAAGCGCCAGGATTTCCCCGCTTCGAGGACGAAACCGGCTGGCGGCGCAAACTCATGGAAATTGGCATTGCGGCGCAGATAAACGGCATTGCCGCAAACCGGCTTGTCCACCGTCCGCGTCAGCGAGGTGTAGACGATGCGAAAATCCTTCAGCGGTTCGCGGGAAAGATTGACCAGCGTGAACGTAAAGCCGCCGGATGCGGACTCTGCGAGCGGATGCCATGAATTTTCAAGACGATAATTTGTGAGCGCCATGATGCTCCCCTTCATTGCGTATTGAGCCCGTGAAAGGGCGTCGATCAGTAGTGTTCGGATTGCGAAAAAGTCCGGGCCAGCGGCGCCTGCCCCGCCGTAAGCCCGCAATCGACCGGCAGGCACACACCGCTGATGGCCTGTGCCTGTGGACCGGCCAGAAAGGCAACCGCGCTGGCCACATCTTGGGGCCGTACGATCCGCTGCAGCGGATACCAGTGCTTCGCCTCCTCAAAGACCTGCGGATTGCTGGCTGCCCGTGCTTCCCATGCCTGGGTGCGCACGGTTCCGGGCGCCACGGCGTTGCAGCGGATGCCGAATTTTCCGTATTCGACAGCGATCAGCTTCGTCAGATGGATCAGCCCGGCCTTGGCCGCGCTATAGGCCGGATGGCCGAACACCGCCATACCATTGACGGATGTGATATTGACCACTGACCCTTGTGTCCGCTTCAGCGCTTCCTCGAAAGCCCTGAAGCACAGAAACGGCGCTTCCAGATTGAGGGCATTGTCCTTGCGCCATATGTCGGCGGTCGTGTCATGCAGGCTCACGGCCCTTGCAGCACCCGCATTGTTGACGAGGGTCGCGACATCACCCAGTTCGGCAACCTCGGCGGCCAGCCGCATAAGGTCCTGCGGATCGGTGACGTCACAGGTCTTCGCAACGAAGCCAGGACCGGAAAGCTGCGAAAGCGCATGGGACAAGGCGTCGGCATCGATATCGGCGAGCACCACCTTCGCATGGCTTTCAGAAAGTGCCGCCGCAATCGCCCGGCCGATATCACCTGCCGCGCCGGTAACGACGGCGAGCTGGTCTTTCCTGTCCTTCATCTCCTACCACTCCCTTGAAGCTTTCCGACCCGCCAAAAGGCGGGATTTCAGGCAATGCAGCCCATATTTTTCGTCAGCCGCCCTCAGTCACCGAGCAATTGCCTGTCATCCGAATCGCGATGTTCCACGAGCTGCTGCTTGATGTGACGCAATGTCACCATCGACCTTTGCCGATGGTGATAAGCAGCAAGTGTCGCCAGAATATCGACGGCCGCCAGATAGGCGTAACGCGATGAGGTCGGACGGAAGATGTTGTTTCCTTCGGGCACGTTGACGGCCACGACGGTATCGGCGGCCGCAGCAAGCGGCGTGTCGCTCTGGGTCAGCGCGATGGTGGTCACCCCCATGTCCCGCGCCAGCCTGAAACACTTCACCAGCTCCATATTGCGACCGGAAAAGGAGGAACCGATGATCACGTCTTCCTTGCGCGCGGCGGCCGTCATCATCAGTTGCATGCTGTGATCGGCACTGGTGGAGACACGCAGGCCAAGGCGGAACAGCCGATTCTGGATTTCCGAGGCGATCATCGAGGAATTGCCGCCGGCACCAAAAGCATAGATCATGCCACCATTGGCGATCTTGATCGCCGCTTTTTCGGCGAGGGCGGGGTCGAGCGTCTTGTGCAGCAGGAAAAGCGCTTCCTGCGCCTTGGCAAGCACCTCCTCCGCAACATCCGACGGGCCGGTGCTTGATGGTTCCGAGGTGAGATAACGAATGCCCACATAAGCCGTCTTGGCGAGACTGACCTTGAAATCCGAAAAGCTCAGACAACCCACACGACGGCAGAAACGCGTCACCGTCGGCGGAGAAACCTCGGCACGGGCCGCAAGCTCGATGATCGAGGCATTGACGGCGAATTCGAAGTCCGAAACCAGAATATCGGCGATCCGCCGTTCCGATTGCGAGAACTGCCCCCTGTCTTCCTGTATTCTTGCGAAAATATCCATGTTCACCGGTCTCCGTTCCGCCAAAACTTAAGGCCTGGCCCCGTTACCGATGCATCCTAATCCAAGACGCCCGTCAACCGTACATACCCATGAATCGCCCATCTTTTGTCCCGATGACGACACGCCGCACATCCCTGATTTGAAAATTATTTTCTTTGTTGATTGCGAGATGAGCATATGCCAACAATCTCCGCCAGAGAAATCTCCAAATCCTGAAAATAATTTCAACAACGGACCACAACCATGCGCGATCCATTCAAAAACCCCTTTGCCAAAACAGACACCGCCCGCCATTTTATCTGGGAAATGCTGGTGACGCGGGACATCGATGCTTTCCTCGCCGCCGACTGGTCCCAGGTCGCGGATGATTTCGTCGAGGACGGCTTTCTCGGCATCAACGCCAATCGTGAGGCTAACCCGGACAATTGGCGCCTGTCCTTCCCGTCGCTCGCCGCCTATCGCGACGAGTGGCTGAAACAGGCCAAGGATTTTCAAACCCAGCAATTTGCCGAAGACCCGAGAGGCGCCATCTTCACCACAACCACGCTGGAAGAGATCGAGGTGGAAGGCGAAACCGCGCTGGTTCGCAAGAAGTTCAACGGCGGGCTTCGCAAGGCCGACGGCAGCTTCGACGTCATGAAATGGCAGACGCTCTATTATTGCCGGCTGCATGAAGGACGCTGGAAGATCAGCGGTTTCACCGGTTACATGCCCAATCCCATGCCGTGACCGCGCGGGCATGCAGGAAAGCTTCGAACGCCGGGCCAAAAGCCCGGCGTCATTTTTTCGTCTGGCAGCGACGACGGAAACCCGCCGGAAATGCATCGCATCAGAAACAGCCGGGCGCGGGAAAACAGATTTCATAGCCCGGTTCCTGCCCCTTATTGGATAAGCTTGAGGACTGAAAGGTCGACGCGCCGTTCCAGCGCAATGCCGCTTTCATCAAACAGGTGGCAATCCGATACCTTTATGCCGGTGATGATGGGTTCATCGACGACAACAGGCGCAGAACCGGAAAGCAGCGCGCAATAGTTCTCACCCGTCGGGGCGATGCCATAAGCGATCGTATTCACGCCAAGCCGCTCGATGACGCTGGGCGCGAAGTTGACGTTGAGGTCAGCCGTTTCGAGACCCGTATGTTCCGGGCGAATGCCAAGCGTCAGTTGCCCGCCTTCGAGGCCGGCGCGAGGCTCCACCGGCACGGTGATCGTCTGACCCTCATATTCGACAGTCACGCCCTCGGCGCTGACGGATTTGCAGGTGACCTTCAGGAAATTCATTTTCGGGTTGCCGATGAAGCCTGCCACAAACAGGTTCGCCGGCTTGTGGTAAAGCTCTAGCGGCGCGCCGACCTGGGCGATTTCACCGGCATTCAGCACTACGATGCGGTCGGCCATGGTCATGGCTTCCACCTGATCGTGGGTGACATAGATCATCGTCGCCTGCAACGTCCGATGAAGATTGGTGAGTTCGATGCGCATATCGGCGCGAAGCGCCGCATCGAGGTTGGAAAGCGGCTCGTCGAACAGGAATATCTTCGGCTCGCGAACGATGGCGCGGCCGATTGCGACACGCTGGCGCTGGCCGCCGGACAACATGCCGGGACGCTGCTGCAGGCGCTGGTCGAGTTGCAGGATCCTGGCAACCCCCTCGACCTTCTCCCTGATCTTGGCCTCTTCCATCTTTTCGACGCGGAGCGGAAAAGCGATATTTTCGAAAACCGTCATATGCGGATAGAGCGCATAGGACTGGAAGACCATGGCGATGCCGCGTTTGACCGGCGGCAATTCATTGACCTTCACGCCGTTAATAACGACGTCGCCGGCGGTAATATCCTCAAGGCCGGCGATCATGCGCAGCAATGTGGACTTGCCGCATCCCGAAGGGCCGACAAAAACGACGAACTCGCCATCCCTGATGTCGAGCTGAACGCCCTTGATGACTTCGAAATGTCCATAGTTCTTGCGGACGTTGTTGAGATAAAGCTGACCCAAAACTTGCCTCTCCCGTCACCAGCCGACATCAGGCTGCGCTCAGAGACGTTCCGCAATGCGAGAAAGACCGCGCTTTACCGGAACCGTTGAAAAACACGAGAAGCCCCTTCCGTCACAGCGGCTGGCATTCTCGCGGCGAATTTAAGAGGTTGCGGGCGACCTGCGCCCGCAACCGTCGCATTGTGGATTATTTATACTGCTCGAGAGCGGCAGAAGCCTTCTTCGCGGCATCCTCCGGGGTCGCCTTGCCGGTCACGACAGACTGCACCATCTCGATCATCGTATCCTGGAAGCCCTTGTAGTCGGTGAAGAGCGGCTCGGGACCACCATAGGCGATACCGTCGATCAGCGGCTTCCAGAAGGGGTCCTTGGCGATGAATTCATCAACCTTCGGCGACGGACGCAGCGGAGTGAGGCCAGCGCCGCCCTGCAGCTCATATTCGCCCTGCGGGCCGGGCGAGGTGATGAACTTGGCGAATTCGGTCGCCTTTTCTTCCACGCCGGTTCCCTTGAAGATCGCCAGGCTGTCGGTGATGAGCAGCGTGCCGGGACCCTTGGCTTCCGGGCCAAGCGGCAGCGTTGCGATGCCCCAGTTGATCTTGGTTTCCTGCAGGCGGGTGGCAGCACCCGAACCGGCCTGAATCATACCAACCTTGCCATCGAGGAAGATGGCGCGGATTTCGTTCTGCTCATAGGCGGTCGGACCTTCGACGGAATAGGGCGTGATGTCCTTGTAAGCCTTCAGCGCTGCGAGAACCTGCGGGCTGTCGACGGTGATCTTGTCGCCATCGATAACCTTGCCGTTATTGGTGTAAACCCAGTGCATGAACTGGTGCATGGTGTTGTCGAAGGTCTTGGCGGGCAGGCCATAACCGGCAATGCCGGTCTTTTCCTTGATCTGCTTGGCGAAGGCGATTTCTTCGGCCCAGGTCTTCGGCGGCACTTCCGGGTCGAGGCCCGCCTGCTTGAACAGGTCCTTGTTCCAGTAGAGCGCTTTGGTCGAGAAAGCGACCGGCACACCCCACTGCGTGTCCTCGAAGGTAACCGTGTCGACAATGTTAGGGTAATAGGTCTTCTTTTCGTCTTCCGTCATCGGCACCGGAACGATGAGATCGTTCTGTGCGAACTGCTTCAGCGTGCGCGAACCGACATAGGCCATGGCGACCGGCGTGCCGGCGGCGGCGAGCGTCGTTGCCTTGTCCTGGCACTGCGCCCAGCCAACGACCTCAGGAACAACCTTGAAGCCGGCATTCTTGCCTTCCCATTCCTTGATGTATTTTTCATGGATTGGGTCCATCTTGTCGCCGCAATAGATCCAGCTGATCTCCTTGTCGGCGGCATGTGCCGTCACCGTCGTAAGGGCAGTGGAACCGGCAAATGCGAATGCGCAAAGCGCCAATCCGTAATGTTTCAGTGCCATAATTAGTCTCCCGTTTTGGTGGTCGTTCCTGTTGTTGTTTATTTCACCGCGCCGGCGGTAAGCCCGCTGACGAGATATCGTTGCATGAAGAAGATCACGATCATGGCCGGCGCAATGCCGACGAAGCTGGCCGCCATCAACTCATTCCAGATGACTTCCTGACGACCGAAATAGGCGAACAGGCCGATGGGCAGCGGCATATATTCGGTCTTGGAATTGAAAGTGAGCGCGAAGATGAACTGCTGGGCGTAAGCGCCGATGAAGGTGGTGATGGAGACGACGGCGATGCCCGGCATCGCCAGCGGCAGGATCACCCGGCGGAAGGTGTAAAAGTAGCTCGCACCGTCCACATAGGCCGCCTCTTCCAGCTCTCGCGGAATGCGCAGCATGTAGGTGCGTAACAGCCAGATGGCGGTGGGGATCAGGAACGCGGCACCGGGAATGATCATCGCCAGATAGGTGTTCAACACGCCCATATTGCGCATCAACCGGTAGAGCGGGATCAGGAGCACCGCGCCGGAAAACATGTTGATCGCCAGAAACGCGCCGAGCAACTGTCCGCGACCACGAAACTGGAACCGGGCGAAAGCATAGGACGCCGGAACCACCAAAAGCAAAACGATGATCGTCGAGATCGTCGAGATGAAGAAGGAGTTGAAGACGTAGCGAGCAAAGCCGGGAACACTGACCCACATGGTTCGGTAGGCCTCGAAGGATCCGTTTTGCGGCCAGAACTTGTAGGGCGAGGAAAACAGCAGGCTGAGCGGTTTCAGAGAAACCAGAAAGCCTTCCACGAAGGGCGCCAGCACGAAGGTTAAAAACACCGCGACGCCACAATAGATCCCGACGATTTCATACCACCTGTAACGGTTGATCATCACATTTTTGTCGGTCATCTGGTGGCCTCCTGCGAGATACGGCTGGTGATGCGGAAGTAGAAATAGGTGAAGATCGACAGGAAGATGCAGATCAGCACGGCGCGGGCCGCACCTTCACCGTATTTGTAGGAACCGATCGCCGTTTTATAGGTATCGATGATCATCGTCGTCGTCTGGCCGGTCGGGCCGCCCTGCGTCAAAATCCAGATGATGTCGAAGGAATTGAAGGTCGAAATCAGCGAGATCATCGACATGGTGATCATGGCGGGCAGCATCAGCGGCAGCGTGATGCGGCGGAAGCGATAGGCGCGGCTGGCGCCGTCCGTCCAGGCCGCCTCGTAGAGGTCCTGCGGGATGGCCTGGATTGCAGCCAGCAGATACAGCGTCACCATCGGCACGCCGATCCACACATCGGTAATGATCGTCGCCCAGAAGGCCGTGTTACCATAGGCCAGGAACGCGACCGGGCCGTTCACCAGACCGGTGTTCTGCAGCACCCCGGAAATCATGCCGAACTGACCGTTATACATCCAGCCCCACATGAAGATGCCGATAGCCATCGGCACGATCCATGGCGGCATCGTCAGGATGCGAAACAGCGCCCTTCCGGGAACGGCCGAATTCAGCAGCACTGCACCAAATGTGCCGATGATCATCTTTATCGAGACGGAAAAGAACGTCCAGACAAAGGTCCGCGTGATGACATCGGCAAAAGTTGCGTTGAAAATCTTCTCGTAATTGATGAAGCCTATCCAGTTGGTCGTTTTTCGGAGCGACGCATCGGTAAACGACAGGATGAAGGTATCGACGAGCGGATAAGCAACGATAACCGTGATGTATAAGAGCGCCGGCAGAAGAAGAAGCCAGGCGAAGATAACCGCGCTGCGTTTCGCATCCATCGCAGCGCCCCCTTAAGCCGATTTCACGGCGGGCGATTTTGGCTGCCCGTAGAGCGCCAGGTCATATTCGTCCCAGACCGGCTTGAGGTCCACCACCTTGCGGCCGTGACGCGCTTCATCCATGGCAAGCGCCAGAATGCCGGCCTCGATCGCATCAAGTGCGGAAACCGGCAGGGGCTCACCCTTGACGATATGGGCGATCACATCCTCTGCCATCTGCTCGTCTGCGCCATAATGCTGCGAGAGCGTGGTTGCCGCCGAATAGGTCTTGGCCACGGTCTTTTCATTGGTCCGGGCATTGTGCACATTGAGGAAGCCGCGCACGAAATCACCCTCCGCCATGCCCTTGGCGCCGATGACGCAGAAACGGCGGAAATCGTCCGGGACGTTGAGATTGGTATGGAAGGCAAGCGACGCGCCGTTCTCATATTCGACGATCGCCGTCTGGTAGTCGATGATGTCGCCGTCGCTGTCGAAGACTTTTTCGGAACCCATCCAGCCGCTCGGCTTGCGATGGTAGACCTCCATGTCGTTGATACCGTCATTTTGCGGGGCATTCGCGAGCGTAAAGCTCTTGCGACCGCCGAAGCTCGACACGAAACGCGGCCGCGCACCGACAACGCCATTATAAAGATCGAGATCGTGGCAGCATTTTTCCAGCATGAAGGAGCCGGAATAATGCTCGTAACGCCGCCAGTCGCGCATGAAGAACGCACCATGATACGGTGGAATATGTTCCGAGGCCTCGATGGAAACAACATCGCCGAGCTTGCCTTCGGCCTGCGCGGCGCGCAGATCGCGGTAGAGCGGCGAATAACGCAGGACAAGGCCCACCAGAAGCCGCTCATGACCGTGCTTGTTGAGCAATCGGGCGAGCTCAAGGCTTTCCTCGATGCTGACGACGATCGGCTTTTCACTGAAGATGGTGCAACCGGCCTCAAGCCCGAGACGAATATGCTCAAGATGCATATGGTTCGGCGAGCCGATCATCAGAAGATCGAATTTTTCGTTGGCGATCAACGCCTCGGGGCTGTCATACGCCTTGCCGACCGAAATGCCCTTTTCCTGCAGACCCGGCAGACCAGCCGGAGCGGGATCGACATAACCGACGATCTCGAAATCCTTGTCGATTTCATGAAAAACGTAGCCCAGATAACCGAGACGGAATCCGAGTCCGATAATTCCCACCTTCATGAACTTTGTTCCCTGTTCATTCGTAATTCATTTTCGCAGAAGCAACCATTTCTGTGCTGGTTATTCAGTTATCTGCGATAATTTCCTGCCACGATGAAATTAATTTTCATTACGGTCAAGCTAAATTCGATTTCGCACGCCCATCCAGGACCGGAGATCAATTTTTCCCAGCGATACGAATGCGCAACAGAGCGCCTTCAACCACTGTTACAAAAACAATACCAAAAAAATGCCAATCGTCTAGAGGAATATCTACAGCAGGAAAATATTTTTGGTTAATGCGAAAATATCGAGCATTAAGCCTGATTATTCGGCAAAACATCGAACAAACCACCGATTAATCGTACAAATTCGTTAATGGTTCTATTTTGGTATTGCTGATTATGGCCTGTATGCTATAGCCAGAATTGGCCATATCGATTGCGACAGAGGTTATGGATGAACGGGGCAGTGCTTAATCTGGACGACCTGCAATCGGGAGGCGGCGGCCCGCTTTACCTGAAACTGCGTCAGACGATTGAAGACGCCATCGATGGCGGCCGCCTGAAACATGGCGACGCCCTGCCGCCCGAGCGTGACATTGCCGAAAGCGCCTGCGTCAGCCGCGTGACGGTGCGCAAGGCGGTGGACGATCTGGTACGCGACGGCCTTCTGGTTCGCAGGCACGGTTCCGGCACCTTCGTCGTCAAGCCCATCACCCGCATGCAGCAGCCACTGACCAAGCTTACCTCGTTTACGGAAGACATGCGCCGCCGGGGCATGGCCGCAAGCACGCGCTGGCTGGACAGGGGTTTGTTCTATCCGACCGGCGACGAGATGATGGCGCTCGGCCTTTCCCAATCCGCCATGGTGGCGCGGCTTACCCGCTTACGCCTTGCCAATGACCAGCCGATTGCGCTCGAAGTGACGAGCCTGCCCGGTGATCTTCTGCCCGACCCGCAGATGGTCGAGAACTCGCTTTATCTGGAGCTTGAGAAAAACGGCATTCGTCCCGTCCGTGCCATTCAGCGCATTTCCGCCCGCAATCTGACGGATGAGGAAACGCTGCTGCTCGGCGTTCCGCCGGGCTCGGCGGCGCTGTCCGTTCAGCGCATGGCCTATCTGGAAAGCGGGCGGCTCATGGAAATATCCCGCGCCCTTTACCGCAGCGACGCCTATGACCTCGTCGCCGAACTGACGATGACCTCAGAGTGAAACACACCGATCAAGGACATGAAACGATGACAACCCTGATGCGCCAGGAAATCAACGAGATTCCCGATGCCGTCGCCCGTCTGCTGGACAATGCGAAAAATGATTTTCAGGAAGCCGGCAGCCAGCTGAAAGCCCGTGACCCGGCCGTTATCGTCACCATTGCGCGGGGTTCCTCCGACCACGCCGCGCATTTCCTGAAGTATGCGATCGAATTGCAGACCGGGCTGCCGGTGGCGTCGCTTGGGCCTTCGCTCGCCTCGATCTACCAGACGAAACTACGGCTGGAACGGGCGGCGGCCTTCGCCGTGTCGCAATCGGGCAAAAGCCCTGATATCGTTGCGCTGGCGGAAAGTGCCCGCAAGGGTGGCGCACTCACCTTCTCCCTCGTCAACACCCTGCCTTCTCCGCTTGGCAATGCAGCCAATCAGGCCATCGATATCCAGGCGGGACCGGAAAAAGCGGTTGCCGCAACCAAATCCTTCGTCAATTCCATCGTCGCTGGCCTCGCGATCCTTGCCGAGTGGACGGAAGACAGCCTGCTCGCCAAGGCGGTCAGCGCCCTGCCGCAGAATTTCGCAAGAGCCGTTGCACTCGACTGGAGCCAGATCGCCGAGGCGGTGAAGGGCGAAGAATCGCTTTATATGCTGGGCCGTGGCCCCGCCCTTGCTATTGCCGCAGAAGCCGCGCTGAAATGCAAGGAAACCTGCGAGCTGCATGCGGAAGCCTACTCCTCGGCAGAAGTCATGCATGGCCCCGTTTCGCTGGTCGCACCGAAATTCCCCATCATCGCCTTTGCCGCGCGCGACCGCGCCGAGACCTCGGTGACGGATATCGCCGCAAGTCTTGCCCATAAAGGCGCCAATGTTTTCGTCACATCCGCAAAAGGCAGCCCGGCCAAACCCCTGCCCTTCGTGGAAACAAACCATCCACTGACCGATGCCCTGTTGCTGATCGCGCCGTTTTACGGCTTCATCGAGCAATTGTCGCGCGCGCGCGGCTTCAACCCGGATGCACCTGCGGCATTGAAGAAGGTCACGGAAACCCAATGAGCGGCATAAAGGCATTTGTCGGCGCCCGCATTTTCGATGGCGCCGCCTGGCACGATGGCAAGGTGCTGCTGACCAGCGATGGACATGTTACCGCCATCTCACACAACGTGCCTGCCGAAGCCGAAGTGATTGATGCGAACGGGTTACTGATCGCGCCGGGCTTCATAGACCTTCAGGTCAATGGCGGCGGCGGGGTCATGTTCAACAACCAGCCGGATGTGGACGGCATCGCCCGCATTTGCGCCGCACACGCCCAATTCGGCACCACGGCGCTGATGGTCACGCTCATCACCGACCGGCCGGATGTGACCTCCGAAGCAGCACAGGCGGGCATCGCCGCCGTTGCGGCCAATGTGCCGGGTTTCCTCGGTCTGCATTTCGAGGGGCCACATCTTTCCGTCGCACGCAAGGGCACCCATGATCCGGCGCTGATCCGCAAGATGGAAGCAGCCGATCTCGAGGTTCTGACCCGTTGCAAGGCGGAACTTGCCTTCGTGCTGACGACCATTGCCCCGGAAAACGTGACCAAGGAGCAGGTTACAGCGCTCCGAAAGGCCGGCATCGTCGTCAGCCTTGGCCACACCGACAGCGGCCTCGACGTGGCGACGGCCTATGCTGATGCCGGCGCTTCCATGGTGACCCATCTCTTCAACGCCATGAGCCCGCTCGGCCACCGCGAACCCGGTCTGGTTGGAGCCGCACTCTCGAACGGAAAACTTGATTGCGGGCTGATCGCCGATGGTTTCCATGTCGATCCCACGGCAATCGGCATTGCGCTGCGCGCCAAGAACGGCCCCGGCCGCATCTTCCTCGTCACCGATGCCATGTCCACCATCGGCACGGATGATGACGGCTTCGAACTGAACGGCCGGCGCGTCTATCGCAATGGCGGACGCCTGACACTTGCCGATGGCACGCTGGCAGGGGCGGATATCGACATGCTCTCCTGCATCCGTTTCATGCATGAGAAGATGGACACGCCGCTGGAGGAGGCCTTGAGAATGGCCTCCACTTATCCGGCAGAAGCCATCGGTGCGACGGCCAAGGGAAAACTCCAGCCCGGTTCCGATGCGGATTTCGTCTTGCTGACACCTGACCTTCAAATGCATTCCACATGGATCGACGGAGAAAAAATCCACGATGCCGCGCGTTCCGGAGCCTGAACAATGATCGTTTGTTTCGATATTGGCGGAACGACCATCAAGGGGGCGATTGCTTATGCCCCGGATGATATTCGCCCCGTGCCGCGCATACCGACGCCGAAAACCAGTTTCGAGGACTTCGCGGCCGGCCTCAAATCCGTCATCGACAATAGCGGCGGCACACCCGCCTGCGTGTCGCTGTCGATTGCCGGTGTCATCGATCCAGAAACCGGCAAGGCCACCGTTGCCAATATTCAGAGCATCCATGGCAGGGTGTTGAAAGACGAGTTGGAAAAAGCGCTCAACCTTCCCGTCATCGTTTCAAACGATGCCGATTGTTTCGTGATCGCCGAATCGGAAATCGGCTCCGGACAGGACCATCGTGTCGTCTTCGGCGTCATCCTCGGAACGGGTGTCGGCGGCGGACTGGTCATCGATGGCAGGCTCATCAACAGCGATGGCGGTTTCGCCGGCGAATGGGGCCATGGGCCGGTGGCAGCAACCCTGGCCGGCAACCCGCCGGTAGCGCTGCCGCGTTTTGAGTGCGGCTGTGGCCTCACCGGTTGCGTTGATGCCATCGGCAGCGCCCGTGGCATGGAAAAGTTGCACCTGCATCTTCACCGGCAGGAAATGACCAGCGAGGACATCATCTCCGCCTGGCAGGCGGGCGATGCGCAGGCTTCAAGAACCATCGATATTCTCGTCGATATTCTCGCCTCACCACTCGCTATGGTCATCAACGTCACCGGCGCGACCATCGTGCCTGTCGGCGGCGGGCTTTCGAATTCAAGGGCACTTCTGGCCGCTCTGGACGAAGCGGTCAGAAGCCGCGTTCTCCGGCGTTTCAACCGCCCGCTGGTCGTGCCTGCCATTTGCCGGATCGAGCCGGGGCTGATCGGCTCAGCCGTTATCGGCCTGAAATATGAGAAGGAAATCGCTCTCCCTGCCTGAGCGGTCTTATGTTTCGATCTTTTCCCGGCGAAAGCCCAGCCCGACCAGCCGGCCCGTCAAATGGGCAAAAAGCGGAAATCGCATGATCGCCCGCACGAAGGCCGGCGGACCTTTCGGCTTTTCCGCCTTCTCCGCCTGCCCCTTCTTGCGACCGATACGCATCATCCGTTGCAAAAATTGCGTGGCCTTGGTTGGGAAGGACCGCCGTTTTTCGATTGCGGCGAGATCGTCATCGGTAATGGCCCGACCGGACAAGAGCACCGGTACGAGCACATTGGCCGCAGCAACGGCATCCTGAACGGCCAGATTGACGCCGACACCGCCAACCGGCGACATGGCATGGGCCGCGTCCCCAATGCAGATCAGACCGGGTTTCCACCAGCGCTTCAGCCGGTCGATGCGAACAGTCAGCAGATGCACATCATCCCAGCTCGTAAGCTCGTCAAGCCTCTCGCGCGGGAAAGGGCAGATTTCCGCCACCCTGTCCCTGAACGCCTCAAGTCCCTGCAGCTTGATGTCCGCGAAAAACCCCTTGCGCACCACATAACCGCATTGCCAGTAATCGCCCCGGTTGATCATCACGAAACCCTGTCGCGAGCCGACATGACCCATGGTTTCGGTCGAATCGCCCGGCTGTTTCGAAAGGCGCATCCACAGCACCTCGGTCGGAATACCGAACCGCTGGATTTCGAGCCCCGCCGCCTCGCGGACGATGGAGTTGCGGCCATCCGCACCCACCACCAGATCAGCGGCGATCTCGATCACACCATCAGGTGTATTGACGATGAGACCGCCGACGCGCCCATCACGCTCGGTCAGGCCAGTGACCGGCGCATTCATCAGCAGCCGGAAGTTCTCATATTGTCCGGCCTTGCCGACGATGAAATTGAGAAAATCCCATTGCGGCATGAAGGCAATGAAGCGATAGCGGACCGGTAACCGGGAAAAATCCGCAATCGTGATGCGCTCATCGCCGATAACCGCGTTCAGCCGCGGCGCACGGGTATGCGGCAAGCTCAGAAACTCCTCGATGAAACCCAGCTGCTCCATCAGTTCAAGCGTGGAAGGGTGGATGGTATCGCCGCGAAAATCGCGCAGGAAATCTCCGTGTTTTTCGACCACCGTTACATCGATACCGCTGCGCGCAAGCAGCAGGCCAAGCATCACACCCGCCGGCCCACCGCCGGCAATGGCAACGGAGGTGCGGATGTGCTGAACCGCCTTACCGTCATTTTCCGGCGCGACTTTCGCTTCTTCCATCACATCTCTCCGTTTCCGCCCCGTAAACGTCCCTATCGTGGATCCGCTACCGGAAGATTTGCATTTTTCGGCTGCGGCCAGCCATAGGCATCGAACCGAAACAGCATTTCGGACCGGGCAAAGATAAAAGCGAAGGCCATGGCCGTCCACATACCGAGCAGCAGCCCGGCGGCAACGTCGCTTGGATAATGCGCGCCAACGATGACACGCGAAACGCCGATGACAAGGGCAAGCAAAAGAAACGCCCAGCGGAAGCGCGGCATCAGCATGGCAAAAACACCGAAAAATGCTCCTGCAGCGGTCGAATGACCAGAAGGAAAACTTTCATAGAGATTATCCCCGGTAAATGGGGTGAGGCTATAGGCGCCGATTTCCAGGAAAAGCTCCGGCCGCGCCCGTCCGATCAAGAATTTCAGCGTATGGACGAGAATGCTTGCCGTTCCGATCGTCAGAAAAAAATAGGCGAGAAGCCGCCATGCTGTTCTCAAGCGCCCCGCATAGGTCTGCGCCTGCAAAACCCGCGCGCCGACATAGGCAAGAATGGCAAGGGCGCCCGTGGAATAAAGCATCCAGCTGAAGGTTCCGAAATCGGTGATGGCGCGATTGAAGGAGACGATCGTTCCGGGCAGGGCCTGCGCGCTTTCGGAAAGACGTGGATCGAGAGGAATAAAGACCAGCACCAGCACGAGGCTTGCCGCAAAAATCCATCCGCTGGAAACCAGGAAACGTCGCATCTAAGTCCTCTCATCGTTTTTCTTGCATATGGCTTTGCCATCCGCAAAAACAATAGCCGGGCTTTATCCTTGTTATGGCTGATTTTCGCGAGTAGAGGCTAATGCATGTCACCGAAACCGTGCAGCGGTTCACAAGAATGACATGCTCTAAAAGGTGCGAACCGCACAATACCGACGGACCGAAGATGACGAATGCCAGTGAAATGCCACGCAAACTGACGATATTGGGTTCCACCGGTTCGATCGGCACCAACACGCTGGACGTCGTGCGTCAACTGGGCGGCCGCGACCAATTCCAGATCATGGCGCTGACCGGCGCGGGAAATATCGCGCTTCTGGCAGAGCAGGCGCGTCAATTCGGCGCACAGATGGTGGTGACGGCCGAAGATGACAAATACGAAGCATTAAAATCCGCCCTTGCCGGCACCGGTATAAAAGTCGCGGCTGGCAAGTCCGGCCTTGAAGAAGCGGCTTCGATGGAGGCCGGCTGGGTGATGGCGGCGATTGCCGGGACGCCCGGCCTTGCCCCGACGCTGACAGCCGCCCGGCGCGGCGCCGATATCGCCCTTGCCAACAAGGAATGCCTCGTTTCAGCCGGCGATGTTTTTCTGCGCACGGTCAAACAGGGCGGCGGCAGGCTGATCCCGGTCGATAGCGAACATAGCGCGATCTTCCAGTGCCTGACGGGGGATCACAAACAGGCCGTGGAGCGTATCGTGCTGACGGCCTCCGGCGGGCCATTCCGCACCTGGTCGCGCGACGAGATGGCCAATGTCACGGCCGATATTGCCCGCGCCCATCCCAACTGGTCGATGGGGCTGAAGGTCTCCATCGGCAGCGCCTCCATGTTCAACAAGGGGCTGGAAATGATCGAAGCGAAATACCTCTTCGATCTCAGACCCGATCAGGTGGAGGTGATCGTCCATCCGCAATCGATCATACATTCGATGGTCGGTTACAGCGACGGCTCCTATATCGCCCAGCTCGGTTCACCCGACATGCGCACCGCCATCTCCTATGCCCTCACCTATCCGCAGCGCGGCAATCTGAACGTTGAGCGGCTGGATTTCGCAAAACTGGCGCGGCTCGATTTCGAGGCACCGGATGAAGCCCGCTTCCCCGCGCTGCGGCTCGCCCGTATGGCTCTGGAGCGTGGCGGTTCACAGGGTGCTATCCTGAATGCAGCCGAAGAAACCGCCTTTCACGCCTTCGTTGCGGGCGGCATCGGCTTCCTCGACATGGCTGAAATCGTCGAAACGGTCATGAACCGCATGCATGACGGCCGCTCCGCCGCCACGATTGAAGATGTGTTTGCGGCAGACAGGGAAGCTCGGGATCATGCAATGGAAATAGTCACGGACATCGGAAAAGCGGCTTAACCGGCACGTCGTAGACACACGTTCTCAAGGGTTGGCATCACCCTGATATGCCGGCGCGCCGGCTGCCTATTCCGATATCATCCAGTAAGAGACGACGCGGATTTTGTCTGGACTGTTCTAGTGGATCGACAGCTTGAAATCCGGCAAGATCCACTGGTGAATATCATATCGTCCGACCCGGTCCGGCTCGCCCAGTTTGGCAATTGCGTCGACCTTTGTGTCCGAAAAACGAAGGTCTTTCCACAAAGACCCGCCATAGGTTTCGACACCTTTTTCATAACCCCAGCAAGCGCAACTCGTCAGCAGGTTCGGACCCTCACCAACGGAATGGCCATCGCTTTCGTTCACGAGAGCCCGGTCTTTGAAATGGAAGTCCACGCCGAACGCTGCCGCGCTGAGATCAAATATCGCCAGATCCCTGTCGAGTTTGATGGCATCCGACCAACTCACACCAAAAGGTGTCACGATCTTCGTGACGGCTTCGCTATCGAATGGCTTTGCGAGCGCGGCTATGAAATCTTCCGGTTCGGGATACTGGATCGATGTCTGCATCTCACCTCTCCGCGTTCGCTTCTCTTACCTTAAACTCAGTCGGGCCTCACGCCACCGCCCGCGCCAGCGCGCAATGTGACCAGAGCTGATGCAACGCACCGACCAACTGCTCAATATCGGCATCGGTATGCAGCGGTGTCGGGGTAATACGCAGGCGCTCTGTCTTGCGCGGCACGGTCGGATAATTGATCGGCTGCACATAGACGCCGTGATTGTCGAGCAGGATATCCGAAATCCACTTGCACTTGGCGGCATCGCCGACCATGACAGGCACGATGTGGCTTGGATTGTCCATATGCGGAATGCCGCGCGCGTCGAGAAGGCCGCGCAGCTTGCGCACCCGGTCCTGATGGCGGGCGCGCTCGAAGGGGCTGGCCTTCAGATGCTGGATCGAGGCAATGGCACCGGCAGCAAGCGACGGCGGCAGGGCCGTGGTGAAGATGAAGCCGGAGGCGAAAGAGCGGATGAAATCGCAGACCGCCGTCGAACCGGTAATATAACCGCCCATGACGCCGAAGGCCTTGCCAAGCGTTCCCTCGATGATCGTCAGGCGATCCATCAGGCCTTCGCGCTCGGCAATGCCGCCGCCGCGCGGACCGTACATGCCAACGGCGTGAACTTCGTCGAGATAAGTCATGGCCCCATAACGATCGGCCAGATCGCAGATTTCCTTGATCGGCGCGATATCGCCATCCATCGAATAGACGGATTCAAAGGCAATGAGCTTCGGCGCGTTCGGATCGGCAGCCTTGAGCTTTGCCTCGAGATCTTCGAGATCGTTGTGCTTCCAGATCACCCGCTCGCAACGGCCATAACGAATGCCCTCGATCATCGAAGCATGGTTCAGCGCATCGGAGAAAATGATGAGGCCCGGAATCTTCTGGCCGAGTGTGCCGAGTGTTGCCCAGTTGGACACATAACCCGAGGTGAAGATCAGCGCCGATTCCTTGCCGTGCAGATCGGCAAGTTCCTGTTCGAGCAAGACATGATAATGGTTGGTACCAGAAATATTCCGGGTGCCTCCCGCACCCGCGCCACAGTGATCGATCGCCGCTTTCATGGCTTCGATGACTTTCGGGTTCTGGCCCATGCCGAGATAGTCGTTGGAGCACCAGACCGTTACGTCCTTGCGCTCGCCATTGGCGTTATACCGTGTCGCGCGGGGAAAATTGCCCTGCTGGCGTTCGATATCCGCAAAAACGCGATAACGTCCCTCAGAATGCAGGCTTTGCAGTTCCGTCGTGAAAAATGCCTCGAAGTCCATGCCATGCTCCAGAATTGACCAGACCGTTTTCCGCTCCGCTACCGGGACCGTCAACCCTTTCGGGCCACTTTAACCGCGTCTGCGTCAATTCGCCGTTGTTTTGAACCATTCCAATAAACCGTTTATAGCCGTCGATGAAAAGTACAAAATTGATTCACATCAAAAAACCACGAATTTTGGAACCTTTTTCGCGTAGCCCCGTTGTCTGGCACGCAATCGATTTACGCTCGGCGGAATCCCCGAAACAGGAGGCTTCCCTAAACGACATCGAATTGTTAGTTATCTGTGGCGGTCGGAGGTAGCAGTCGCCGCAGATAAATATGGGACGCCTACCGAGCCGAAGAGCTCATTGTAACGTTGGAGAGAGTTTCATGAAAAAGGCAATCATATTTGCGCTGGTCGGCCTGTCGCTTGCAAGCTGCACGCAGACCGAAAAGGGTGCTTCGATCGGTGCCGTTTCCGGTGCGGTCCTTGGCGGCGCTATCACGGGCAATGTTCGTGGCGCAGCAGTGGGTGCGGCCATCGGCGGTGTAGGCGGTGCCTTGATCGGCAATGCTTCCGAGCCGGGCTATTGCTATTATCGCGACCAGTACGGTCAGCGTTACACGGCGCGTTGCCGTTAATCGCACCGCGAAATACCGTTGCACAGAAGCCCCGGTCACCCGGGGCTTTTTGCGTTAAGGCGGGCAAAACGCAAGTCAAAGGGTCCTCAACGCCGTTTATTTATGATTAAATTGCAATGTTAACGGACAGGAAACGGGTTGGAGCCAAAATAAATGCTCAACCATAAAGCAGCTTATGCGAAGAACACGAACTAACCCGAAGACAGGTATTGCGTATCGGAAAGCTGGCACCGCACTTGCGGTTGCTTTCACGTTCGCCCTGTATCCGGCGTTTACCCGTGACGCCTTTGCCTTCAAACTGTTCGGTGTGCGCCTCTGGGGTTCGGAAGAACCGGAGGTTGAAGTCATCAATCCGGTCAAATATGCCGTCACGCTTGACGCAGGTGAAGCAGATAAGTCGCTGAAAGGCAGCCTAGAAAACAGCTCGCTTCTTCTCGCAGACAAGGACAAGCCCGCCTCCGGTGATCTCGGCCTCCTGATAAAGGCGAGAGACGACAGGGACAGGCTGATCGCCGCGCTTTACGAAAACGCCCGTTACGGCGGCATCGTCAAAGTCACGCTCGCCGGCAAGGATGTGGATGCCCTGCCGCCCAATCCCGTCTTTGATCACAGCGCGCCCGTACCGGTGGTCATAACGGTGACGCCAGGTCCGAAATTCACGCTGGGCAGCGTCCGGCTCGAAGGCGATGTGACGGGCCGCAACCTTGAAGAATACGGCCTGACCACCGGCGGCGAGGCCGGATCTCTGGCAATCATCCGCGCCGGCAACAAGCTTATCGACGATCTGAAGGCCGAAGGCCGTCCGCTTGCCAAGCTGACGAAACGCGAGGCGGTGGCAAACCACGCGACGAACACGGTTGACATTACCATGGCTGCAGAAGGCGGACCGGTTGCCCCACTGGGCACGGTCACCGTCACCGGCGAAAAAACCGTCGATGGCGATTTCATCCGCCGTTATTCGCGCCTCAATGGCGGCGAACCCTATTCGCCGGAAAAGCTGCGCAAGGCTGCGGATCGGCTACGCCAGCTAGGCGTCTTCTCCAGCCTGACGATCAAGGAAGCGGGCACGCTGGCGCGCGACGGCACAATTCCGCTCACCATCGAAGTGTCTGAAGGCAAGCACCGCTATTTCGGCGTCGGCGCGCAATATTCCACCACCGAAGGCATCGGCCTTCAGGGATATTGGGGCCACAGAAACCTGTTCGGACAGGCGGAGTCGCTGCGTATCGAAGGATCGGTCTCGCGCATCGCCGAGGCATCAAGCGTCGAAGGCATGGATTATTCGGCCGGCATCACCTTCATCAAGCCCGGCATGTTCAATCCGCGTACGACCTTCAAGACAAGCCTGATCGCCAAGACCGAACACCCCGACACATACGACGCCAAGACGGTGACGGGCACGGCCAGTTTTGCCTATGAGCTCAACGACACCGACACCGCCGCCGCCGGTCTCGAGGTGCAATGGGCCGATACCGAAGACGCCTTCGGCAAGAATGAATATCTGACCACCTCCATCCCGCTGGAATTTGTTCGCGATACGCGCGACGACAAACTCAACCCCACCGAAGGTTTTCGTGCGTCGATTGCCGCCAAGCCCAGCTATGAGGCGCTGAACGGCACGTTCTTCTCGTCGTTCGAAGGCTCGATCAGCGGTTACAAGGGGCTTGGCGCGGAAGACCGGCTGATCATGGCCGGAAAGATTTCCGGCGGCGTGCTCGTGGGCGGCAGCAACCTGCAGGACATCCCCACCACACGGCGCTTTTATGCAGGCGGCGGCGGATCGGTGCGCGGTTACAGCTATCAGGAAATATCGCCCTATAATGCAGCGGGCGACGCGACCGGCGGCCGCTCCTATGTGGTCGGTTCCGTAGAAGCCCGCATCAAGGTCACCGATACGATCGGCATCGTGCCTTTCATCGATGCGGGTGTAGTATCGGAAGATGTGGCGCCAGATTTTTCCGATATCCGGGTGGGCGCCGGCATTGGCCTGCGTTACGCAACGCCCTTCGGGCCTTTGCGTCTCGACGTCGCCATGCCGCTCGATAAATATGATGGCGGTAACAGTTTCGGCATTTATGCTGGCATCGGCCAGTCTTTTTAAACGCCACCATCGAACACCCTTGAAGCAGAGTGTAGATTACCTTTGATGAAAACGTTGATTCGATTGCTGAAATGGCTGGGCTACGTTGCCTTGTGCGGCGTGGTGCTGGTGTTGCTTGCGGTTCTGTTCGTCGGGTTTACACCGATGGGCGCCAGAATTGCAGCTAAGCAGATTTCAGCACTTGTATCGACGCCAGATCAGACGATCGAGATTTCTCCCCCGAGCGGCCTTTTGACCGGCCGACTGCGGCTCGACAACGTCACCCTTTCAGACCGGCAGGGACCCTATGCCCGCGTGAACCAGATCGCCGTCGACTGGTCGCCGCTCTCGCTGCTTGCCGGAACCTTTCATGCCGACCGGGTCTCGGCCGGATCGATCGATGTCGAGCGTAAACCGCTTGCCGCTGAACAGACGCCGACCAAAAGCTCCGGTAGTTCGTCGCTGCCGATTGAAGTCGGCATCGATAATTTCAGCTTCCCCGACATCAGCCTTGGCCAATCACTTCTGGGCAGCCCTTTCGAGCTGACGGCCGAAGGCAATCTCAAGGCTGCCCGGGACGATATCAGGCTGTCGCTATCGGCCCATCGGATCAATGCTGTAAATGCTGCCGTGAATGCCGACATCGCCTTCCTGCCGAATGAAAATGTCCTGAAGCTGAAAGCGGAGATGAAGGAGCCCGAAGGCGGACTTCTCGCCACACTGCTTTCGCTGCCCGGTACGCCCGCAGTGGCAATCGACGTGAACGGTGAAGGACCGCTTTCCAACTGGACCGGCACGCTGCGCGGCGGTGTCGCCGGTAACCCCGTCGTCAATGTTAGCGGCCGCCATACTCTTGGCGATGACGGCACGCGCCGTATCGAGATCGCGGGCGGTGGCCAGCCGGATCTGCTCCTTCCCCCCGCCTTCCGCCAGCTTTTTGCCGGTGAGACGAAGCTCGATGCAAACGCCACGCTCTCACCGCAGGGCCGCATCGAAATCGGCAGCAGTACGCTGGAGACCGGCACATTGTTGCTGACCGCTTCCGGCACCATCGATCCGAACGGTCAAAACGATCTTGCCGCCAACCTCATCGGCACCGCCGGTCCCGTCGATTTCCGCTGGCCTCTTAGCAATGGCGAAGTTCAGGCCCTCATCAACGGCCTCGACCTTTCCCTGAAAGGCAACGCGGATGCCGCACACCTGAAGACCACGGCATCATTACGCAGCCTTGCCCTGCCCAAGGGCCGGCTTGACGATGTCAAACTGACGGCCGAAAGCATCGACCTCAACATCGCCAGCCGCAGCGGCACCATCGCCACCGTCCTGTCAGTTACGCAATCATCCTTCGTCAGCCCTGATATCGACCGGCTGGTGCGTGCGCCACTCACCATCAAGGCGCCACTCAGCCTCACCTCTTCCGCCATCGGCTTTGACGGTGCAACGCTCGAAAGCGCCAGTGTCGGCGGAACTCTGAACGGCAGTTTCGATCTCGCCAATAATCGCCTGACCTCCAGTGTGCAGCTTTTCGCCCTGCCGGCCACCCTGCCGCCGGCGCTCGCAGAAAAATTCGACACCACAATCGCCCTGCAGGGCGATATCGACCTGACCATTGGCGGGCGCACAAGCGTTGAGAACCTCACCGTCAAATCCGGTACGATAGAGGCGGCAGGCAATGTCAGCCTCGAAAACGACGCGCTAAGCGCCAGCCTGACCGGCAAATTTCCCGCTCTCGAAAAGCTGACACCGCAGGCAAAGGGTGTCGCAGAGTTTGCAATCGATGCCCGCGGCGCAGTGTCTGCACCTGATTTCAACATCACCCTGAGTTCCGAAAGCGCTATCCTTGCCGGACGAACCCTCGAAGCACTGAAAATCAATGCCACAGGCAAGGCTGATCCCGCAGCACCGCAGGCGAAGCTCACCGCCAGCGGCAGCCTCGACCGGCAGAAGATCGATGCCAACGCCAATGTGGTGCAAACGGAGAACGGTACGGCGATACCTGAACTGCATGTGGCCGTGGGCCGCAACCTGCTGAACGGTCAGCTGCAATTCTCGCAGCAATTCCTGCCGACGGGTAATCTTTCGTTCAATTTCCCCGATCTTGCCCTGCTGGCCGCACTTGTTGCGCAGCAGGCGGATGGCGATATTGCCGGCGATATCGCCCTGAGCAACGCCAATGGCCGAATTGCCGCAACGATAAAGGCCAATGGCGGCAGCATCCGTCAGGGCACGACGACAATCTCCAAGCTCGCCGCCGATATCTCCATAGACGACCTGCAGGCGCTCGCGATCAATGGCAAGGTCAGCGCCGACAGCGTCAATGCCGGCGCCGCCTCGATTTCCGGCCTAAATGCCACCATCGGCCATTCCGGCACGACAACGCAATTCGACGTCAACGGCCGTTACGACAATGCACCGCTGGTGGTGAAGGGCAGCGCCGATACCGGCGGAACGCCGATGACGGTGAGGCTCGACGCCTTTTCCGCCGCTCCGAAGGGCATTGCCGTGCGGCTTGAAAAACCAAGCACCATTGCCATCCAGAATGGCACGGCGCGCATCTCCGATCTGACAATCATCACCGGCGACGGGCGAATTGAGGTCAACGGCACCGCCGGATCGGCGCTCGACATCAATGCCGATATCCGGTCGCTTCCCGCCAGTCTTGCAAATGCCTTCGCTGCCGGGCTGGATGCGGCAGGCAGCATATCCGGCACCGTCAGCGCCAAGGGCGCGGCATCCGACCCCTCGGTCGATTATAATCTCAACTGGGCGAACGCCGAGGTCTCGCAGACCCGCGCCGCTGGGCTTGCAGCACTTGGCATCAAGGCGAACGGCCGTTTCGCCGGCGGCACGCTACAGATCGATACGAATGTGACCGGCCAGGGCGGCATGGCGCTCTCGGGCGGCGGTTCTCTCGGCATCGCCGGCAATCGCCCGCTTTCGATGGCCTTTAACGGCAGGTTGCCCTTCTCCGCGGTTGCGGCGCAAACCGCAGCGCAGGGTCTCGATGTGGACGGCACGGCCGCCATCGACGTGAAAATTTCTGGCAGCGCCACAGCACCTGTTGTTACCGGCAGCATCACCACCGATGGCACACGCCTGACAGACGTGCGCCGGAACCTGACCGTCAACGGACTGGGAGCAACCGTCACCTTCGATCGCGATCGCGCCATCATTTCCCGCCTGACAGGTAAGCTGGCGGGCGGCGGAACGATCTCGGGAACCGGCAGCGTCGGCATAGCCGGCGGGTCGGGTTTCCCTGCCGACATATCGATCACACTCGATCGTGCCGGTTATAATGACGGCACACTGGTAACGACGGTGGTAAGCGGCACATTGACGCTGAAAGGCCCGTTGCTGAATTCCCCCGTGCTTGGCGGCAACCTGACGCTGGACAGAAGCGCCATCACCATTCCGGAAAAACTCCCGGCCTCGTTGACGGAAATCGACATCAAGCACAAGAACGCCCCGCCAAAGGTGCGCGCGCAGGCGAAAGCGCTCGGTGGCGATCAGGGCGGCAGCGGCAGTTCTTCCACCATCAATCTCGATCTGCAGGTGAATGCACCGAGCGGCATCTTCGTGCGCGGACGCGGAATCGATGCGGAACTGATCGGCAATCTGACGATCCGCGGCACGGCGGCTGTCCCCGTCATTTCGGGCGGTTTTGAAATGCGTCGTGGCAGGCTGGAAATCCTCACCCGTCGTCTTGATTTCACCACCGGCAACATCAGCTTCGGTGGCGGCCTTATCCCGGTTCTCGATATGAAGGCGGATTCGACGGTCGGTTCAACCACCGTCACGGTTGCGGTTTCCGGCAATGCCAACGACCCGACATTCGCCTTCTCCTCGGCCCCCGCCCTGCCGCAGGATGAAGTCATGGCGCAGCTGATCTTTGGCCAGTCCATGTCGAAACTCTCCGCTCTGCAGATCGCCCGGCTGGCAGATGCCGCCGCACAACTGGCCGGCGGTCGCTCAACCTCGCTGTTCGACAAGCTCAGAAGCAATCTCGGCGTCGATGATCTGGATATTTCGACCGATTCAGAAGGCCAGGCCCGCGTTTCCGCCGGCAAATATCTCAATGAGAGAACCTATCTCGAATTGGAGCAGAGCGGTGAATCCGGTGCCAAAGCCATCATCAACCTCGATGTCGGGCGCGGTGTGAAACTGCGCGGTGAGGCGGGCGGCGATGGCGAAGGTGCAGCCGGTATATTTTACGAGAAAGAATACTAAGCACTCCAGTAAAAGTGCGTAGCGGTTTTACGTTCGGACAATGCGTAAATCAAAGAGAGAGCGTTTTCGCATTCAAAGAAAAGCGAAAACGCTCCAGAGCCGTGCGCATTTAGGTTTGCGAAACCATCTCATGATAACAATCATTGAATGAAGACGGAAATATTGTTTCCGGCTGTTCAGGCACCAGGCAGAACGCCAAATCCGCATATGCAAGTGTCGGTGCACTTGCGCCGGCCTCCACAGCGAGCATTGGGAAGAATTCTGATGGCAATGATAAACTCTACCAATTTTGGCGGTGAGACGCTGGAAATCATCGCGTTCCGCCTGCACGATCAGGAATTCTGCGTGAAGACGACGACTATCCGCGAAATTCGCGGCTGGGCGCCTTCCACGCCTATTCCCCACGCGCCGAAAGACGTTATCGGCGTCATGAACCTGCGTGGCTCGGTCATTCCGATCATCGATCTGGCCCACAAGCTCGGCATGAAGAGCACCGTCGCCAATGAGAGAAGCGCCATCGTGGTGGCCGAAGTGCACAACATGGTCATCGGCATGCTGGTTGATCGCGTGTCCGACATTCTGACGATCCCGGCAAATCAGGTACAGCCGGTTCCGGAAATCTCCGCCTCTTTTGACAAGTCCTATTCCGAAGGCATCATCGCCAACGAACACGGCATGATCTGCTTCCTGAACCTCGCCAAGATGTTCAAGGGAACCGAAGCGGAAGATCTCGCGGCTTAAGCCCGCCTATTGGCCTGCTTTTCCTTACCGGTCCGCATTCTGACGCATGCAAAAGAGACGAGCCTGTTTCGTTCCAAATACCGACAATCAGACCAGACCGCCGGAGCATCGCCCGGCGGTTTTGTTTTTTCTATTCCTGTGTTTTTAAATAAGAACATTTTAATATTATAGATATCTAATATTAAAAGCTGAAAATCAGTACCGCACCGACACGCCATCTCGCGGGTCCGATACCTGACCTAGGCCGATAAGACGCAAGTGCCTGCATTGCCGCTTTCTGCGGCAAACCTGTTCGTTGTTCAACATGATACGGCGCGGACCGCATCCTCTTATGCGGTTGGCCGCGCTGTGGCCGATATTCGGGGGACGTCCAATGCTGGGGTTAGGGAAAAGCGCAGATAACCGAAACATGCTCGATGCGATCTCCAGATCGCAGGCAGTCATAGAATTCGATCTCAAAGGTAATATTCTCACGGCAAACGGCAATTTCTGCGCGGCGCTGGGTTATGATCTCGCCGAAATCACCGGCAAGCACCATCGCATCTTCTGCGACGGCGATTTCGCCGCATCGCGTGCCTATCAGGAGTTCTGGGAATCTCTCGCCCGTGGCGAGTTTCAGGCCAAGGAATATCGGCGTATCCGCAAGGACGGCGCGGTCATCTGGATCGAGGCTTCCTACAACCCGGTTTTTCGTTCGAGCAAGCCCTACAAGGTGATCAAGATCGCCACCGATATCACCGCCAAGAAGATCAAGGCTGCGGAAGACGCCGGCAAACTGGAAGCACTCTCCCGCTCGCAGGCCACCATCGAATTTTTTCCTGACGGCACGATCATTACCGCCAATCCGAATTTCTGCGCCACGGTGAACTACGACCTCAAGGAAATCGAGGGCAAACACCACCGCATGTTCTGCGATCCAGCCTATGCGGCGTCACCCGCCTATGGCAATTTCTGGCAACGGCTGGCCTCGGGGGAATTCATCTCGGATGAATTCGTGCGTTATGGCAAAAACGGCAAGGAAATATGGATCCAGGCCGCCTATAATCCGGTGCTGGATGACACCGGCAAGGTGGTGAAAGTGGTGAAATTTGCCACCGACGTGACACCGCGTATGAGCGCCATCACCGTTCTAGCCAATGGCCTGCAGGCGCTGGCCGATGGCGACCTCGTGCAGCGCCTCGACAATAGCTTCGTGCCCAGCATGGAAAAATTGCGCCACGACTTCAACGAGGTTGTCGGCAAGCTTCAGTCCACCATGCAGACCATCGCCAACAACGCCTCCACCATCGCATCCGGTTCGGGCGAGATCCGCATTGCAGCCGATCAGCTCTCGCAGCGCACCGAACAGCAGGCCGCCTCACTGGAAGAGACGGCAGCCGCATTGGAAGAAATCACCACCACTGTTACCGATGCCAGCCAGCGCGCCGGCGATGCCGGCAAGCTGGTGCTGCGGACGAAAGACCATGCCGAACATTCCGGCGAGATCGTTCAGCAGGCGATTTCCGCCATGGACGCAATCTCGCGCTCGTCCGGGGAAATCACCAATATCATCGGCGTCATCGACGACATTGCCTTCCAGACCAATCTTCTCGCACTGAATGCCGGCGTCGAAGCCGCCCGCGCCGGTGAAGCGGGCAAGGGTTTCGCAGTCGTAGCGCAGGAAGTGCGGGAACTTGCGCAGCGATCCGCCCGCGCGGCCAAGGAA
Organism: Agrobacterium burrii; assembly: GCF_017313405.1. NCBI lineage: Bacteria > Pseudomonadati > Pseudomonadota > Alphaproteobacteria > Hyphomicrobiales > Rhizobiaceae > Agrobacterium > Agrobacterium burrii. The sequence goes on along the minus strand of NZ_JAFLNA010000020.1, from coordinate 30,216 downwards.
ATCAAGTCGCTTATCAATACCTCTCGCGAACAGGTTGCCAATGGTGTTGATCTGGTCGGCAGAACCGGTAGCGCCTTGCGGGATATCCAGTCCCAGATGGGCGAAATCGATGCTAACGTCTCCGCCATCGTTGAGGCCTCGCGCGAACAGGCGAACGGCCTGAGGGAAATCAATCAGGCCGTCAACATCATGGACCAGGCAACCCAGAAAAACGCCGCCATGGTCGAGGAAACCACGGCCGCCAGCCATGGCCTCGCCAATGAAGCGGAAACCCTGCACGAATTGCTGCGGCAATTCAGGATATCGCACGGGGCATCGGCATCACCGGCCCGGCCAACCGACAAAAAGCCAGCGATGGTCACCAGACTGCCGACACCACAACCTCGATATGCCACCGCAACGAGGTCTCAGGGAAATGCCGTAGCCGAATGGGCGGAGTTTTAGCCCTCTGAAACAGGATGGCCACCAAAAGGCGACGGCCTTAGAGCATTTCCGCTTTTCTCCGAAACGCGAAAACGATCTAACCCTTTGTTTTGCGCATTTTCCGGACGTAAAACCGCTGCACACTTTTATTGGAAATGCTCTAAAGCTAGAAAATAATGCGATCCGCGCGGGTGAAGATTTCAAAGTCTTCACCCCGCACCAGCGCAACAAGTGTGATGCCCGCTTCCTCGGCCGTTTCGATGGCGAGCGCAGTGGGCGCCGAGATGGCCGCCAGAACGGCACTGCCGAGGATCGCCGTCTTCTGAACCATCTCCACCGACAGGCGGCTGGTGACGGCTACGATGCCAGCACTGGAAGATATGCCCGCGTTGATGACCGCACCTGCCAGCTTGTCGAGCGCGTTGTGGCGGCCGACGTCTTCCCGCACCACCAGCAGACCGCCTTCAGCGCTGTAAAAGCCGGCACCGTGAACGGCCCTCGTCTCGCGGTTAAGGCTTTGGGCGTCGTGCAGCGCTTTCATCGCAGCAACGATGTGATGACCGTCAAAGGAAATTTCCACGCCGCTCAAATCCGGCACGAGGCGAACCGCCTGCTCTATGGATTCAATACCGCACAGGCCGCAACCCACCGGACCCGCCATATGCCGCCGTCTTGCCCGCAACGCATCGGCATTGGCATCCCGCAAATCCACCTGAACATCAAATCCCTGCCCGGCCTCGACCACTTCAACAGCCTGGATTTCGGCGCGTGACGATATGATGCCTTCTGTCAGGCTGAAACCAACGGCGAAATCGATGAGATCAGCCGGGCTGGCCATCATCACGGCATGGGTGCTGCCACCATAAGAAAAGGCGACCGGCACCTCCTCCGGCACGGCACGGCTGCCCTCCGTTACCACCCCTTCTCGCAGACCGGTTCTTGCAACCCTTCGGTAACTTGCCTCTGCCGACACGGCGATCTTCCTTCTACAACGAACACCTGCCTCGTCTCATTCCCGATCAAGAGGCCGCATCCTTTTTCGAAACCAAATCTAGCCTATAGCTCTGAAAACCGGAATCAACTTCCTGAAGCGCGTTCCGTAAAAACCGCAACCCTCTTACCGGAATGCCCCGGAACTGGTTCAAGCGGCTCGAAACACGTGCCTAAAAAAAGAAAGACGGCTTTCTCATCAGATAGTTGAGAGGCACCCGAAAAACAAAAAAGCGACCGAAGAGGCCGCTTGTTTGTTTGTAATATTTTGTGGGCAGTCATTCTTTCGAACCCGCCCGGTGCTTTCAAGCAGCGACGAGCACCTCATGCAGGTTCGTCAACTCGTAAAGGTGCTTTTCAAGCTTGGTCAGATGCTCGTGGTGATGATTGCCTTCTTCGATTTCGGACTTGGCCGCATCGATGCGCTTCTGCAGCGTGTCGGGGGACATATCATCGGCCGAAACCGCAGATTCAGCCAAAAGCGTGCAACCGGTCGGGAGAATATCAGCAAAACCGCCGAAAACGACGTATTTATGCGTCTCACCGGAGGCGAACTTCACCGTTACCAGACCCGGCTTGATCGTCGTCATCGTCGGCGCGTGATTGGCCAGAACGGTCATCTCACCCAGCGTAGCCGGGATGACGACTTCCGTAACCGTTTCGGAAACGAGCAGACGTTCCGGGGAAACGAGATCGAATTTGAAACTGTCAGCCATGGCTATTCACTTCTTTTCAATTACGCGGGCGTCACGGACTTATTCGTTACAACACCGGCATCACCATTGCGGTTTTGCCGTCATTGCCGACAAGGCGCGCGGGTGAACCACGCGCCTGCCAATTCATCATCAGGCGGCTTCGCCAGCCAGCTTCTTTGCCTTTTCGATGGCTTCTTCCATCGAACCGACCATGTAGAAAGCAGCTTCCGGCAGGTTGTCGTATTCGCCGTTGACCAGGCCCTTGAAGCCCTTGATCGTGTCTTCGAGCGCAACGAGCTTGCCCGGCGAACCGGTGAAGACTTCGGCGACGAAGAACGGCTGCGACAGGAAGCGCTCGATCTTGCGGGCGCGGGTAACCGTCAGCTTGTCTTCTTCCGACAGTTCGTCCATGCCGAGGATGGCGATGATGTCCTGAAGAGACTTGTAACGCTGCAGGGTCGACTGAACCTTACGGGCAACCTCGTAGTGTTCTTCACCGACGATCATCGGGTCGAGCATACGCGAGGTGGAGTCGAGCGGGTCAACAGCCGGGTAAATACCCTTTTCGGCGATCGAACGCGACAGAACCGTCGTTGCGTCCAAGTGCGCGAACGAGGTGGCCGGAGCCGGGTCGGTCAAGTCGTCGGCGGGAACGTAAATCGCCTGAACAGAGGTGATCGAACCCTTGTTCGTGGTGGTGATGCGTTCCTGCATCTGGCCCATGTCAGTTGCGAGCGTCGGCTGATAGCCCACGGCCGAAGGAATACGGCCGAGCAGAGCCGACACTTCCGAACCAGCCTGCGTGAAGCGGAAGATGTTGTCCACGAAGAACAGAACGTCCTGGCCTTCGTCACGGAAGTTTTCAGCGATCGTCAGACCCGTCAGAGCAACGCGGGCGCGCGCACCCGGCGGTTCGTTCATCTGACCGTAAACGAGTGCGGCCTTGGAGCCTTCGCCGCCGCCAAGCTTGTTGACGTTCGACTCGATCATTTCGTGATAAAGGTCGTTGCCTTCGCGGGTACGCTCACCCACACCGGCAAATACCGAGTAACCACCATGCGCCTTGGCGACGTTGTTGATCAGTTCCATGATGAGAACCGTCTTGCCAACGCCGGCGCCGCCGAACAGACCAATCTTGCCGCCCTTGGCGTAAGGAGCGAGAAGATCGACGACCTTGATACCGGTGACGAGGATCTGTGCTTCCGTCGACTGCTCGACGTAAGACGGCGCATCCTGGTGAATAGCGCGCTTCTTGGCGGTAACGATCGGCCCTGCTTCGTCAACCGGCTCGCCGATGACGTTCATGATGCGGCCGAGCGTTTCCGGACCAACCGGAACTTCGATCGGTGCACCGGTGTTGGTAACGGCCTGACCGCGGACCAGACCTTCGGTCGAGTCCATCGCGATCGTGCGGACGACGTTTTCGCCGAGATGCTGCGCGACTTCCAGAATAAGGCGGTTGCCGTTATTCTCGGTTTCAAGCGCGTTCAGGATCGAAGGCAGTTCGCCTTCGAACGCCACGTCGACAACAGCGCCGATAACCTGGGTAACCTTGCCCGCGCCGGTCACCGCTGCGGTTTTCTTGGGGGTAGCTGCCTTAGCCATAATCCTTACCCTCTTTCCTTACCTCAGAGCGCTTCCGCGCCCGAAATGATTTCAATGAGTTCCTTGGTGATCTGAGCCTGACGCTGACGGTTGTAGGAAAGCGTCAGCTTGTTGATCATCTCACCGGCATTGCGCGTTGCATTATCCATCGCGCTCATCTTGGCGCCCATTTCACCGGCAACGTTTTCAAGCAGAGCCCGGAAAACCTGAACGGAAATGTTGCGCGGAATAAGGTCTTCCAGAATAGAAGCCGCATCCGGCTCATATTCGTAGACGGCGCTCTGCGTCGCCACATCCTCTTCCACAACCGGGGTTGCGGCCGGAATGAGCTGCAGGCCGGTCGGGATCTGGCTGATGACGGACTTGAATTCCGAATAGATCAGCGTGCAGACATCGAACTCACCCGCATTGAACAGCGAGATCACCTTCTTGGCGATCTGGTCGGCGTTTTCGAAAGCAACCTTTTTCACTTCGCGCAATTCGATGCGTTCGATGATATTGGCTGAAAATTCGCGGCGAAGGCTGTCATAGCCCTTCTTGCCGACCGTGATGATCTTGACCGTCTTGCCTTCGGAAATCAGCTTGCGGGCCTGATCGCGTGCAAAACGGGAAATCTGCGAGTTGAAACCACCGCAAAGACCACGTTCAGCCGTGCAGACGACGAGCAGATGCACGTCGTCCTTGCCGGTGCCGGTCATCAGCGCCGGAGCAACGTCCGCCTCAACCGCCTTGGCGATGTTGGCGAGAACGGCGCTCATGCGCTGAGAATAAGGCCGGGCGGCCTCCGCAGCTTCCTGGGCGCGCCGAAGCTTCGCCGCGGCGACCATTTTCATCGCCTTGGTAATCTTCTGCGTCGCCTTCACGGAGGCAATGCGGTTTTTCAGATCCTTTAGTGAAGGCATCCGTTATCCGTCCGAGTAAAAGAGCCCTGATTTAAGAGAAAGACTTGGCGAAGGTATCGAGAGCGCCCTTGAGCTTGCCCTTGGTATCGTCGCTGATAGCCTTTTCCGTGCGGATGGTGTCGAGAATCGCTTTGCCTTCCGAGCGGAAGTAGGAAAGCAGACCCTGCTCGAACTTGCCGACCTGTGCGACCGGAACCTTGTCGAGATAGCCGTTGACACCGGCGAAGATCACCGCAACCTGTTCTTCCGTCTTGAGCGGAGAGAACTGCGGCTGCTTCAGAAGCTCCGTCAGGCGTGCGCCGCGGTTCAGCAGGCGCTGCGTGGAAGCGTCGAGGTCCGAGCCGAACTGGGCAAAGGCAGCCATTTCACGATACTGGGCAAGCTCGCCCTTGATCGAGCCGGCAACCTGCTTCATCGCCTTGATCTGAGCGGCAGAGCCAACGCGCGAAACCGACAGACCGACGTTAACGGCCGGACGGATGCCCTGGTAGAACAGGTCGGTTTCAAGGAAGATCTGGCCGTCGGTGATCGAGATCACGTTGGTCGGAATAAAGGCTGAGACGTCGTTACCCTGCGTTTCGATAACAGGCAGAGCCGTCAGCGAACCAGCGCCCATTTCGTCGGAGAGCTTTGCGGCGCGCTCCAGAAGACGGGAGTGAAGGTAGAAAACGTCGCCCGGATAAGCTTCGCGGCCCGGAGGACGACGCAGCAGAAGCGACATCTGACGGTAGGCAACGGCCTGCTTGGAAAGATCGTCATAACCGATGAGAGCGTGCTTGCCGTTGTCACGGAAGTATTCGCCCATGGCGCAACCGGCAAACGGTGCCAGGTACTGCATCGGAGCCGGATCGGAGGCGGTCGCAGCAACGATGATCGAATACTGCAGCGCGCCGCGCTCTTCCAGAACCTTGACGAACTGGGCAACAGTCGAACGCTTCTGGCCGATAGCAACGTAGACGCAATAAAGCTTGTCGCCGTCAGGACCATTGTCGTGAATGGCCTTCTGGTTCAGGATCGCGTCGAGAATGATCGCGGTCTTGCCGGTCTGGCGGTCACCGATGACCAACTCGCGCTGGCCACGGCCAACCGGGATGAGGGCGTCGATGGCCTTGAGGCCGGTCGACATCGGCTCATGAACCGACTTGCGCGGAATGATGCCGGGAGCCTTGACGTCAACGCGCGAACGCTTGGCGGCGTTGATCGGGCCTTTGCCGTCGATCGGGTTGCCGAGAGCGTCAACCACGCGGCCGAGCAGTTCCGGGCCGACCGGAACGTCAACGATAGCGCCAGTCCGCTTGACGGTGTCGCCTTCCTTGATGTCACGGTCCGAACCGAAGATAACCACACCGACATTGTCGGCTTCAAGGTTGAGCGCCATGCCGCGGATGCCGCCGGGGAACTCGACCATTTCGCCGGCCTGAACATTGTCGAGGCCATAAACGCGGGCGATACCGTCACCGACGGAAAGCACCTGACCGACTTCCGAGACTTCCGCCTCGTTGCCGAAATTTTTGATTTGATCTTTTAGAATTGCGGAAATTTCCGCGGCGCGGATATCCATCAGCCAACCTCTTTCAGTGCAAGCTTAAGGGTGGAAAGTTTGGTGCGAAGAGACGTATCGATCTGGCGGGAACCGACCTTGACGATCAGACCGCCGAGGATCGACGGATCGACGGTAACGGAAATCGTCACATCCTTGCCGGTAACGCTCTTCAGCGCCGCTTTCAGTTCAGTTTCCTGCGCCTCGTCGAGCGCATGTGCCGAGGTGACCTCGGCGGTGATTTCGCCGCGATGGGCAGCGGCAATGGTGCGGTAGGCGCGGATCATGCCGGGAACGGCAAAGAGACGGCGGTTATTGGCAACGACCTTGAGGAAATTAACAGCGAGACCGGCAATTCCGGCCTTCTCGCAGATCGCGGTGATTGCCTTGAACTGATCCTCGGCGGAAAACACCGGGCTCGCAACCAGACGCTTCAAATCGTCGCTTTCGTCAAGAAGTGCGCCGAACTTGTCCAGATCGGCTCCAACCGCTTCAACCGCACCCGCTTCCAAAGCAAGCTCGAAAAGCGACGACGCATACCTTTCCGCTACACCGGATGTTCCCTGGGAGGTGTCTGCCACGGGCACTTTTTCCCTGCTAATCATCCAAGATCATCAGCAATGGAGATCCACCGCATCAAATTCTTGAAATCGTTTCAATTTCCCCGAAAAAGACCGGAATTCCCCCCTGTCTTTTCCCAATTTCGCGGTCCGTCTAGCATAGGACGCCGGGACTCGCAACACGCGTAATAGCGGAAAGCGCCGTTTGGGCAAGGGGGAATGCGTTTAAATTTTCCGATTCCGCTCAGGATGCGGGTTTGGTGCGGCACAAAAGCCCAAAACCCCGCTTCAGACCAACCCGAACACGTAGCTCAACGACAGTGCGGACAGCAGAAAGTGTACAACCAGGAGTATGAAATTCCGCATGGTTGCGCCTCCATCCGAGAGAATGGAGAGAATGCCGCCAAACACGCTCAGACCAAAAGCCGCACCAAAGGCGAGATAGACCATGGGCTGCGCCAGAAGCAACGCAGCGGAGCCGAGGCCAAGATAAAGGCCGGCAAGCGATGAACGCACAAGCGCATAGCCGTCCCTGCGCTCGCCAGCCGGCTGAAGACCGAAAGCGCGCAGCGTCATGCCGGGTGCGAACATGAAAAACAGGCCAATCACGGCCGACACCGCCGCCGCGCCGAAAGCCAGCTGCTCGCCGAACTCGGCAGGAAAATAAAACTCCATCTCGTTCCCCAAATCATTCTTTTCGTGTGCTGCGTTATGACACGGCCATGACAGCGGGAAAACGCCTTGATTGATAAAGTTCAAAGGAAACTTTGCGGATCGATATCAAGCTGCACATGTACGCTGCCCCGTTCCTTCGGGCCGTTGGCCAAAAGCGTTCGGAGGAAAGACTGCATGTCGGAATTGCGTCGACCGCGCACCAGCAAGCGGAAACGATGGCGGCCGCGAATGAGCGCCAGCGGCGCTTCCGCCGGGCCGAGCAGCATGATGCCCGTAACCTGCGGGGCAGCGGCTCTCAAGCCCCGCGCATGGGTTTCCGCCTCGCCGCGCGTATCGGCGGAGACGATGATCGAGGCGAGACGTCCGAAGGGCGGCAGAACGGCCTTTTCCCGCTCCACGATCTCCCTTTCGTAGAAGGCCGAGGCATCGCCCGAAACGATCGCCTGCATCACGGGATGCTGCGGCTGGTAGGTCTGCAGCAGGCCGTGGCTTTTCAACCCCGTACGCCCGGCGCGGCCCGTCACCTGTGAGAGAAGCTGGAACGTTCGCTCTGCCGCGCGCGGATCGCCATTGGCAAGTCCTAGATCAGCATCCACGATGCCGACAAGCGTCATCAGGGGAAAATTGTGCCCCTTGGCGACGAGCTGCGTGCCGATGACGATATCCGCCTCACCCTTGACGATCGCCTCCAGCTCCAGACGCAGGCGCTTGACGCCCATGAGATCGGAGGAGAGCACGATGGTGCGGGCATCGGGGAAATGTTTCTCCACCTCCTCGGCGATCCGCTCCACCCCCGGCCCGCAGGCCACCAGATGATCGAAGGTTCCACATTCCGGGCAATGATCCGGGGTCGGCTCATTGTGACCGCACTGGTGGCACTGCAATTGATTGCGAAAGCGGTGTTCCACCAGCCAGCTGGAACATTGCGGGCATTGGAAACGGTGGCCGCAGACCCGGCAGAGGGTCAGCGGCGCGTAGCCGCGACGATTGAGAAACAACAGCGACTGTTCGCCCTTCTCGATGGTCTTGCCGATGCCGCGCAGCAGAACCGGCGAAAGAAACCCTCCCCTTTCCGGCGGATGGCGGCGCATATCGACAAGATGCAGGTCGGGCATCGCCGCATCGCCAAAACGTGTATGTAGATGGATGGTGTTGTAACGGCCTGAGCTGCCATTGACTTGGCTTTCCACCGAAGGCGTGGCGGACACCAGCACCACCGGGAACTCCGCGATCCTCGCTCTGACGACAGCCATATCGCGCGCATTATAGAAGACACGGTCTTCCTGCTTGTAGGCAGGGTCGTGCTCTTCATCGACGATGATGAGACCGAGATTGTCGAAAGGTAAAAAAAGCGCCGAACGCGCGCCGGCAACCACCCTCACCTCACCTGTCACCGCCTGTCGCCAGACCTTTTCGCGCATTCGTGGCGACACATCGGAATGCCATTCCGCCGGCTTTGCACCAAACCGATCCTGAAACCGCTCCAGAAACGCCGCCGTCAGCGCGATTTCAGGCAGCAGGATCAAAACCTGCTTGCCCTGACGCAGCGTCTCGGCCACGGCCTCGAAATAGACCTCGGTCTTGCCCGAACCGGTCACACCGTCAATCAGCGAGACGTGAAACCCGCCCTTGCGCACATCTTCGAGAATTTCCGACGCCGCCTGTCTCTGCGGGCCTTCCAGTCGCGGCTCAGTATAGTCCGGATCCGGCTCGGCCACGACAGGCGGGGCGGGCAGAAAGACCGTCTCGAACACGCCCTGCTTGACGAGACCGTCGACAACGCTGGTCGAGACACCGGCGGCATGGGCAAGTCCGCTTTTCGTCCAGCCATGCCCCTCGTCCGCCAGCGCCATCACACGCTCACGGGCGGGAGTAAGGCGCTCCGGCCTGCCTTCGGTCAGTCGCAGCCCCTCGATCATCGGCTCTGGATCGAAAGCAGCCGGCGCTCGAAGCGCCATGCGCGCCACCAGACCGGGCGGAGAAAGCGTATAGGCGGCAACCCAATCGACGAAACGGCGCATTTCCGCCTTCAGCGGCGGGCACTCGAAACTTTTGGTGATCGGCCGCAACTTCTTCGGATCGACGCTTTTCTCGCCAGCTTCGTCCCACACCACGCCAAAGACCTGCCGGGGACCAAGCGGCACCTGAACCACGGAACCGGTCTCCACCACCATATCTTCAGGCACGGCATAACTATAGGGTCCGGGCGCCGGCATGGGCACCAGAACGGGCACCGTGCGCGTGGGCGACGGTGGGTCGAACAGAGCCCCAAACAGATCGGACGAATCTTTTGCCATGATGTCGCGACCATGCCCCGGCGAAATTAAAAAGGAAACCGCCCGGATGTAATGGCTCACCCCGGCAAAGTCCACGCCGGATGCAAAGCGCAGACACAGGCCTTAACCAAATACTGACCATGAGAGCATAGGCTGCGGAACAGGAATGGAGCGCTGCGTGACCGAAATCCTGACTTTTGCCGAAGCCGATCTGTTGAACGAACGTCAATCCTGGCTTACCGCGCTCGCCGGCGAACGCCGCCTTGCCGACAATACCGTCGAAGCTTACGAGCGCGATACCCGCCAGTTTTTGATGTTCCTCACCGGTTACATCGGCAAGCCCGCCGCCATGACCGATATGGCCGATCTGCGCCCTGTCGATCTTCGCGCCTTTCTGGCCAACCGGCGCAAGGAAGGTGTTGGCGCGCGTTCACTCGGCCGGCATCTGGCGGGACTGCGCTCCCTTCTTCACCACCTGCAAAAAAAAGGCCTCGTCAATGCGGCCGGCGCCACCGCCATGCGCGCGCCAAAACAGCCGAAATCGCTGCCGAAGCCGCTGACCGACCGGCAGGCGCTGAAAATCACCACGGCCGAGGCGCAGTTGAACGAGGAACCATGGATCGCCGCCCGCAATGCAGCGGTCCTTTCGCTGCTTTATGGTTGCGGCCTTCGTATTTCCGAAGCGCTCGGTCTGACGCTGGCCGATGTCCCGCCCGGCGCCCGCAGCCTGCGCATCACCGGCAAGGGCAACAAGACGCGTATCGTGCCGCTGCTGGCGGTGGTGACGGAAGCGGTCGATGCCTACAAGAAGCTTTGCCCCTATGCTCTGGCGGCGAATGAACCTATGTTCCTTGGCGCACGCGGGGGGAAACTCCAGCCTGCCATCATCCAGCGGGAAATGCAGAAGCTGCGCAGCGCGTTCGGCCTGCCGGAAAACGCCACGCCGCACGCGCTGCGCCATTCCTTCGCCACCCATCTTCTGGCCGGCGGTGGCGATCTGCGGACCATTCAGGAGTTGCTCGGCCATGCCAGCCTTTCCACCACGCAGATCTATACCGGCGTCGACACCGCAAGATTGCTGGAAATCTACGACAACGCCCACCCGCGTGCATGAAGCATTTCCAGTAAAAGTGCGCAGCGGTTTTACATCAGGATAATGCGTAAAAACAAAACATGGAACACGTCCGACAATTCCGGTCGAACCGGGCGAGCTCTAAAGCAGGAATTGTTTAACCATAGTCATTAACCAGACGTGCAAGCCGCCGTTCTATAAGCGAACGAGAACCGGATGAGACCCATGCACAGCCTGATGAAACCACAAAATTTCACCGCTACCCTGATGGGCAAGACCGGTGACGCCCTGCTCTGGTTGCTGGCGGCAATGCATGTCGCAGCCATCGCAATCCTGCTCGCCACCTTGCTATCGCTGGGTGAGGCGCAGGCCGCCGAGCAGAAGATTAGCTGCACGGGTAGCGACATTCTTGTGGAGATGCGCAAGAGCGATCCGCAGGGCTTTGCGAAGATCGAACAGGAAGCCGCCGCGATCCCGAACGGCAAGGGTAATTTCTGGCGTATCGAAAAGGCCGGAACGGCCCCATCCTTTCTTCTCGGCACCATGCATGTCACCGATCCGCGTGTTCTCGGCATGCCTGCCGCCGCTGCACCTGCCTTCGAAAAATCCGCAACTGTCATCGTGGAATCGGACGAAATCGTCGATGACAAGAAGATCGCCGCATCGCTGCTGGCCAAGCCGGAACTCACCATGTTTCTGGACGGCAAGTCGATCACCGACATCCTGGCACCGGAAAATGTCGCGCGACTGGAAAAGGGCCTCAAGGAGCGCGGCATTCCGCTGAGCGCCGTTTCGCGCATGAAGCCGTGGATTCTGTCGAGCTTCGTCGCCCTTCCCGCCTGTGAATTCGCCCGCAAGGCCACCGGCCTGTCTTTTCTCGACAAGAAGCTGGCCGAAGATGCGGTCGCGGACGGAAAACGTCTCGTCGGGTTGGAAACCATGGTCGAGCAGTTGACGGCCATGTCTGAGCTGCCGATGGAATTTCATCTGCAGGCGCTGATCGAAACGCTGGAACTCGGTGATCGCATGGACGATATCATGACGACCATGACCGATCTTTACGTCGCGGGCGATATCGGCTTGACCATGCCCATGTTGAAAAGCCTCGACACCAAAAAACCGGCAGAGGGCGATCAGGGTTATGCCGCCTTCGAGCAACGCATCATTACCGATCGCAACCACGTCATGGCGGATCGGGCGACCCCCGAGCTTGCCAAAGGCAATGTCTTCATGGCCGTCGGCGCATTGCACCTGCCGGGTGAGGAAGGCGTGGTCGAATTGCTGCGCGCAAAGGGCTTTACACTCACGCGGGTCGACTGATCCTCTTCCCCGAGACCTAGACGGGCCGGACATTGGCGCAGAACGGCCGCATAGTCGCCGGCACGATGCGCCGATGGAACGGCACGACCATAAAAAGATATAGCCACCCGAACAAGTTCTTGCGTCTGACGATGGTCGTGACGGTTACCACCTGCCGGTCCATTTCCTGTTCCAGATCCACGACGATGCGGAAATCGAGATGGCTGTCGTCAAAACCGAGTACGGTTCGGTCGGCTGTAGACGACAATACCGGAAATCCCCCTGCCGAAGCACCCGCCGCCAGCTCAACGGTCCTGAGGCCGAAAAACGATACAATACGATTTCGAAGCGCCATCAGGCTGCTGATCCACGCCGGGGGATGGTCGAGAAGAAGCCTGCTCACATTGAGCGAGGACGATTCCGGCGTCACCATCTCTCCCTGAAAGCGATCCCACCAGTCAGCGCCCGGCAATATGTCTTCGCTATCCCGCATCCCTGAACCCCAGCCGCCCGATGCGGCAAGGCTGACCATCTTCTTTTTCTGGCGGAGAAGAAACGCGACAAACCGCCGTTTTGAGCATGTCCGGTAAAATTGCGAAGCGGCTTTCTCCGGAAATGCCCTAGCCGTGCGTCATGCGCTTCAGAACGTTGGTGCGCCAGTAAAACTGGTGGACCAGAACGGCAACGACATGGCCGACGATCAACACCCACATCAGCGCCTTGAAGGGGCCGGAATGCAACTGCCCGGCGGCCTGAACGCCGAAGTAATAAGCGGCGATACCGGACAAAGGCAGGATAAAGAACAACGCGTAGAAGGTGAAATGCGCGACTTTGGCAGCGATTTGAAACGGTCGCGGCTCCTCGACGGGATGCGGCGGCACGCCCTGGAAGACGCGCAGACAGAGGCGCAGAACTGCAAGCAACAGGAGGGAGAAACCGACATAGGCGTGAATATTGGCCGAAGAAATCTGCTCCGGCGTCAATGTTTCGCCCCGCCGCATCAGCCGGTAGGCATGCGCCATGGCGTCGGGAAACAGCAGGTTGAAGAAGATCAAAAGCGCCATTATCCAATGAATGACGCGCTGCGGGAAAGAGAAGGAAACTTGAGTTGAGTACGCCATTTTATTGCCTTTTATCAAAAGGTTAGATCGGCTATGGCGCGAGTATGAAAAACCCCGGCCTGCATGGCAAGCCGGGGTTCGACAGATGACTGAAATTTAATATTTCGAGCGACGGGCTTAAACGCCGATCACATGTGGATCGGCTTGAAGAAGGTCGCGAGCGCTGCTTCCTTCACGGCTTCCGACATGGTCGGGTGCGCATGGCAGGTGCGGCCGAGATCTTCCGAAGAACCGCCAAATTCCATCAGCACAGTGATCTCGTGGATCATTTCGCCAGCGCCGAAACCGACGATATGGCCGCCGAGAACCCGGTCGGTTTCCTTGTCGGCGAGGATCTTCACGAAACCATCCGTCACCTGCATGGCGCGGGCGCGGCCATTGGCGGTGAAGGGGAACTTACCGACCTTGTAGGCGATGCCAGCGGCCTTCAGTTCTTCCTCGGTCTTGCCGACGGACGCGATTTCAGGCTGCGTATAAACAACGGCCGGGATGACATCATAGTTCACATGGCCACGCTGGCCGGCGAGAATTTCCGCGAGCGCAACGCCCTCATCTTCCGCCTTGTGCGCCAGCATCGGGCCCTTCACGACGTCACCGATCGCATAGATACCATCCACGTTGGTCTTGTAGTGGCCGTCGATTTCGACGCGGCCGCGGCTGTCGAGCACGACGCCTGCTTCAGCAAGGCCCAGACCTTCGGTGTAAGGCTTGCGACCGGTGGAGATCAGCACAACATTCGCTTCCAGCGTCTCGGCAGCGCCGCCCTTCACCGGCTCAAACACCACCTTCGCGCCGGCGGCGGTCTTTTCAACACCCGTCACCTTGGCGCCGAGCTTGAAATCGAGGCCCTGCTTGGCGAGCAGACGCTGAGCCTGCTTGGAAACTTCGCTGTCCATGCCGCCGAGAATATTGTCGAGATATTCGACAACGGTAACCTTCGCGCCAAGACGCGACCAGACCGAACCAAGCTCGAGGCCGATCACGCCGCCGCCGACAACGATCAGCTTTTCCGGAACCTTGGAAAGAGCGATCGCACCGGTCGAGGAGACTATGACGCTTTCATCGATATCGACCTGAACGCCCGGAATGCCGGCAACATCGGAACCGGTGGCGATGACGATGTTCTTCGCCTCGATCTCCTGCGTCTCACCCTTGTCGTTGGTGACGGAAACCTTGCCGGCGGAAACCACCTTGCCGGCGCCCTGGAAGGCATCGATCTTGTTCTTCTTGAACAGGAAGGAAACGCCATCGACATTGGCCTTCACCACGCCGTCCTTGTGACCCATCATCTTTTCAAGGTTAAGCTTCGGAGCAGCGACTTCGATACCAAGCGAATCGACACCATGGGCAACATGCGCAAAGGTTTCGGACGCGTGCAGCAGCGCCTTGGACGGGATGCAGCCGACATTGAGGCAGGTGCCGCCATAAGTCGCGCGCTTTTCGATGACAGCGACCTTCAGGCCGAGCTGTGCCGCCTTGACCGCGCAAACATAACCGCCGGGGCCTGTGCCGATTACAACTACATCATATGCCATGTTCGTTTTCCTGATTGATGTCGGGCAAGATACCGGATCATTGCCCTGCTTGCGTTTGACCTGAAACTCAGGCCGCTTTTTCCGTTGCGAGTTTTATACCGAGTGCAATGAAGACCACGCCGCTGGTGCGGTCGATCCATTGGCTGGCGCGCTGAAATGCAGCGCGCATGCGCGGCGTCGTCATGAACAGGCTGACGCCGACGAACCACAGGATAAGGCAGCTCGCCATGACGAGACCATATCCGAATTTGATGGCGACCGGCGTATGGGCATGAACCACCGTCGAAAAGATCGACAGAAAGAAAAACACCGGCTTGGGATTGAGCGCATTGGCGGCGAAACCGAGGGTAAAGGCCTTCAGGGCCGTCTGGCAGCTTTTGACCTGAACACCACCCTCGCCTTCAGCCGACGGCAATTCCGTCTTGCCAGCGCGCAGCGCCTTGATGCCGATATAGATCAGATAGGCGACACCCAGCCACTTGACGATGTTGAAGAGATAGATCGACTGAGAGATGATGAGACCAAGTCCGAGGATCGTATAGGTGACGTGGAACATCAGCGACGTTCCCACCCCGAAGCTGGTGATGATGGCCTGCCTGCGCCCATGCACCATGGCCTGGCGCATCACCATCGCGAGATCTGCGCCGGGGGAGACGATCGCGAAAAAGAAGATCGCCATCAGGGATGCAAGCTCGATTAAATACTGATGCATCTGAAACAAGCCTCTAGAACATCAACACGAAAAGCATCAGCAGCAGGCCGAGCAGGGAGCCGAGCCAGAGCAATGAGCGGATATAAAGCACGCCGGCCAGATAAAGCGGTATGTAAATCACTCGGCAGATCAGCCATATCCACGCGCCGGTCAGTGCCAGTCCGGACGGATCGCCGGCCATGATGACGCCGAAGGCGAGTGCTATGAAAGCGGGATAGGTTTCCCGGAAATTTTCAGACGCGCGCGCTGCACGGCCGGCAAGCCTGCCTTCCGGTTTCTTCTCCGCATCCCGTGGGCCGGCATTCCAGTCCAGCCCCAGTTCCCGCGTCGCCGTCATGGCTTGCAGCATGATATGCACCACAAGCAGCAGGACGCTGAGGCCGATCAGCGGTAAAAAGGGTGAAGCGGCAAGAAATGTCGGCTGCACTTTCGCTCTCCTGATGCAATTTCAGCGGGACCTCAGTTGAAATCCCGCTGAAAGGAAAAGCAAGACCGATTAAAGATCGAGAACCAGACGTTCCGGATCTTCGAGGCTTTCCTTGACGCGAACGAGGAAGGTCACGGCTTCCTTGCCGTCAACGATGCGGTGATCGTAGGAGAGCGCCAGATACATCATCGGGCGGATGACGACCTGACCGCCGATGGCGACCGGACGCTCCTGGATCTTGTGCATGCCGAGAATGCCCGACTGCGGTGCGTTGAGGATCGGCGAAGACATCAGCGAGCCGTAAACGCCACCATTGGTGATGGTGAAGGTGCCGCCCTGCATGTCGGCCATGCCAAGCGAACCGTCACGTGCAGCCTTGGCGAGGCGGCCGAGTTCTTTTTCGACGCCAGCGATGGACAGCTGGTCGGCATCGCGGATAACGGGAACGACGAGACCCTTGTCGGTGCCGACAGCCATGCCGACGTGACAATAGTTCTTGTAGATGATGTCCGTGCCGTCGATTTCAGCGTTAACGGCCGGCAGTTCCTTCAGCGCGTGGGTCACGGCCTTGGTGAAGAAGCCCATGAAGCCGAGCTTGACGCCATGCTTCTTCTCGAACACGTCCTTGTAACGGTTACGCAGGTCCATAACCGCGCTCATGTCCACCTCGTTATAGGTGGTGAGCATGGCGGCGGTGTTCTGCGCATCCTTCAGGCGACGGGCAATCGTCTGACGCAGACGCGTCATCTTCACGCGCTCTTCGCGAACCTGATCCTGCTCGGCAGACACCGGACGGGGAGCAGCAACCGGAGCCGGAGCGGCGGCAGGTGCCGAAACACCCTTGGCAACGGCGGCGAGAACGTCGCCCTTCAGAACCTGGCCACGCTTGCCGGAACCGTCAACCTGATCGGCAGACAGGTTGTTTTCGGCAAGCAGCTTGCCGGCGGCAGGTGCAGGCGGCATGGCGCTGGCGGCAGGTGCAGCGGCTGTTGCCGGTGCGGCAGCGGCGGCAGGCTTTGCAGCCGGTGCGGCGGTTGCAGCGCCGGCGGCGCCTTCGGCGATCTGGCCGAGAAGCGCGTCGAGACCGACGGTTTCGCCATTCTGCGCAACGATTTCGGTCAGCACGCCGGAGGCGGGCGCCGGGACTTCGACGGTAACCTTGTCGGTTTCCAGTTCAACGAGCGGTTCGTCGGCCTTGACGGTATCGCCGACCTTCTTGAACCAGGTGCCGACGGTCGCTTCGCTGACGGATTCGCCGAGGGTAGGTACGCGGATTTCAGTGGCCATGATCTAGTTCCGTTATTCGGGTGTCTTTTATACGGGGCGATGCGGGAGAGTTCTCACTCTCCCAGCGCGTCTTCCAGGAACGCAGCAAGCTGCGCCAGATGCTTGGACATCAGGCCGGTCGCCGGAGAGGCGGCAGCCGGACGGCCCGTGTAACGGACCTTCTGGTACTTGGCGTCGATATGCGCCAGCACCCATTCCAGGTAAGGATCGATGAACGACCACGAACCCATGTTCTTCGGCTCTTCCTGGCACCAGACCATCTCCGCGTGGCGGAAACGGGAAAGCTCGTTGATGAGCGCCTTGGCCGGGAACGGATAGAGCTGTTCGACGCGCAGCAGATAGATGTCGTCGATGCCGCGCTTTTCACGCTCCTCCAGCAGGTCGTAATAAACCTTGCCGGAACACATGACCACACGACGGATCTTCGCGTCCTTCTGTAGCTTGATCGGGCCGTCCTTGATGACTTCGGCATCGTCCCACAGGAGACGGTGGAAGGAGGACTCGCCGGCCAGCTCCGCCAGCGACGAGGTGGCACGCTTGTGACGCAGCAAGGACTTCGGCGTCATCAGGATCAGCGGCTTGCGGAAGTCGCGTCTCATCTGACGGCGCAGGATGTGGAAGTAGTTAGCCGGCGTCGTGACGTTGGCAACCTGCATGTTGTCTTCGGCGCACATCTGCAACCAGCGTTCCAGACGGGCGGAGGAATGTTCCGGACCCTGACCTTCATAACCATGCGGCAGAAGGCAAACGAGACCGGACATGCGCAGCCACTTGCGTTCACCCGACGAGATGAACTGGTCGAACACAACCTGTGCGCCGTTGGCGAAGTCGCCGAACTGGGCTTCCCAGAGCGTCAGCGCATTCGGGCGAGCAAGCGAGTAGCCATATTCGAAGCCGAGAACGGCTTCTTCCGAAAGCATCGAGTTGATGACTTCGTAACGGGCCTGCGTAGGGGCGAGATTGGCGAGCGGAATGTAACGCTCTTCGGTCTCCTGATCGTAGAGAACCGAGTGGCGCTGCGAGAAGGTGCCGCGTTCGCAATCCTGACCGGAAAGACGGATCTTGTGGCCATCGACGACAAGCGAACCGAAAGCCAGCGCTTCCGCCATCGCCCAGTCGATGCCCTCACCCGTCTCGATCATCTGTGAGCGGTTTTCCATGAAGCGCTGGATCGTGCGATGCGCGGTGAAGCCTTCCGGAATGGTCGACAGTTTCTTGCCGATTTCCTTCAGCTGCTTCATCGGCACGCCGGTCTTGCCACGACGCTGCTCATCGGCATTGTCGGCGGCGCGCAGGCCGGACCACTGACCATCAAGCCAGTCGGCCTTGTTCGGCTTGTAGGACTGACCTGCCTCGAATTCCTGCTCGAGATGGGCGCGCCAATCGGCCTTGACCTTCTCGAAATCGCCTTCGGTGATCAGACCTTCCGCGATCAGGCGGTCGGCATAGATGCGGGCAACAGTCTTGTGGCCACGGATGACCTTGTACATCTTCGGCTGCGTGAACGCCGGCTCATCGCCTTCGTTATGGCCGAAGCGGCGGTAACAGAACATGTCGATGACGACAGGCTTGTGGAACTTCATGCGGTATTCGGTCGCAACCTTCGCCGCATAGACCACAGCTTCCGGATCGTCACCGTTGACGTGGAAGATCGGCGCTTCGATCATCTTGGCGACATCAGACGGATAGGGCGAGGAGCGCGAGAAGGCCGGATTGGTGGTGAAACCGATCTGGTTGTTGATGATGAAATGCATCGTGCCGGCAACGCGGTGACCGCGCAGGCCGGACAGGCCGAGAATTTCAGCAACGACGCCCTGACCCGCAAAAGCAGCATCGCCATGCAGAAGCAGCGGCAGCACCTTGGCGCGTTCAGACAGCGGAATGATGTCGCCGTCCCACTGCTTGGCCAGCTGGTCCTGCTTGGCACGGGCCTTACCCATGACAACAGGGTTGACGATTTCAAGGTGCGAGGGGTTGGCCGTCAGCGACAGGTGAACCTTGTTGCCGTCGAATTCGCGGTCGGAGGAGGCACCAAGATGGTACTTCACGTCGCCGGAACCCTCGACGTCATCAGGCTTGAACGAACCGCCCTTGAACTCATGGAACACAGCGCGGTGCGGCTTGCCCATGACGTTGGTCAGAACGTTCAGACGACCACGGTGGGCCATGCCGAGAACGACTTCCTGAAGACCATCCTGGCCGCCGCGCTTGATAATCTGCTCCAGCGCCGGGATCAGCGATTCACCGCCATCGAGGCCGAAACGCTTGGTGCCCTTGAAACGCACGTCGAGGAACTGCTCGTAACCTTCGGCTTCGACCAGCTTGGAAAGAATGGCCTTCTTGCCCTCAGGCGTGAAGTCCACACCCTTGTCCGGGCCTTCGATGCGCTCCTGAATCCAGCCCTTTTCCTCCGGGTTGGACATGTGCATGAATTCGACGCCGAGCGTCGAGCAATAGGTGCGCTCGAGAATTTCGACCATTTCGCGCACGGTCGCATATTCAAGACCGAGCACGTTATCGATGAAAATCTTGCGGTCGTAGTCGCTGTCTTCGAAGCCATAGGACTTCGGTGAGAGCTCATTGTAATCTTCAACGGCGCTGGCGATGCCGAGCGGATCGAGCTTTGCGTGCAGGTGGCCGCGCATACGGTAAGCGCGGATCATCATGATGGCGCGAACGCTGTCACGGGTCGCTTGCAGCACTTCCGCTTCGCTGACGGGCTTGCCGGTAGCGGCGCTCTTCGTATCGGCTTTCGCCTGAACCTTTTTCTCGATGGCCTTCTCGACCGTGGCCCAGTTGCCGTCAAGTGCGGAAACCAGTTCGCCATTCGCCGGGATCGGCCAGTTGGCCCGCTTCCAGGAGGCGCCCTTGGCTGCCTTCTTCACGTCTTCCGGATTATCGGACAACGCCTTGAAGAAGCTCTGCCACTCCGGCGACACGGAAGAGGGATCCTCTTCGTACCGGGCATAGAGCTGCTCGATATAGGCTGCATTCGCGCCGTCCAGAAACGACGTGATCTGAAACTGCTCGTTCGCTTCTTGCCTTGCCATTTTCGTTCCTGCGGACTTGTCCGTCCGCCTCCTCGATGCCGTTAGGGCCGTTTCACCGGCCTGCCGCTTTGATTATTGCTGCCTGCCGCCGGGGCGGTATGCCGTTCTGTCTATCGTCTTTGCGGCATCGGGCAGCGCAGCGTTGAAGCCGCGCCGCCCGTTACCGGTCTCATGTGGTCTCAGCCCTTGAGGACTTCAACCAGCGTCTTGCCGAGGCGCGCCGGGGAAGGCGATACCTTGATGCCGGCTGCTTCCATGGCAGCGATCTTGGACTCTGCATCGCCCTTGCCGCCGGAAACGACAGCGCCGGCGTGGCCCATGGTGCGGCCCTTCGGAGCCGTACGGCCCGCGATGAAGCCAGCCATCGGCTTCTTGCGGCCCTTCTTGGCTTCGTCGATCAGGAACTGCGCCGCATCTTCTTCAGCCGAACCGCCGATTTCGCCGATCATGATGATCGACTGCGTGGCGTCGTCAGCGAGGAACATTTCCAGGATGTCGATGAACTCGGTGCCCTTGACCGGGTCGCCGCCGATGCCGACAGCCGTCGTCTGGCCAAGGCCTTCGTTGGATGTCTGGAACACGGCTTCATAGGTGAGCGTGCCCGAACGGGAAACGATACCGACGGAACCCTTGCGGAAGATGGAGCCCGGCATGATGCCGATCTTGCATTCTTCCGGCGTCATGATGCCGGGGCAGTTCGGGCCGAGCAGGCGCGACTTCGAACGGTCGAGGCGAGCCTTGACGCGCACCATGTCCATGACCGGAATGCCTTCGGTGATGCAGGTGATGAACGGGATTTCCGCTTCGATGGCTTCGATGATGGCGTCAGCGGCGCCTGCCGGCGGAACGTAGATCACGGATGCGTCTGCACCGGTCTTTTCCTTGGCTTCGGCAACCGTTGCGAAGATCGGCAGGCTTTCGCCCTTGGAACCGGTCCAGGTTTCGCCACCCTTCTTGGGGTGAATACCGCCGACCATCTGCGTGCCGTAATAGGCAAGCGCCTGTTCGGTGTGGAAGGTGCCGGTCTTGCCGGTCAGACCCTGAACGAGGATCTTCGTGTCTTTATTAACGAGAATAGACATTATTTCCGGTCCCTCAATTAGCCGTTGATCGCCGCGACGATCTTCTTGGCTGCGTCGTCCAGGTCGTCAGCAGCCGTAATCGCAAGGCCCGATTCGTTCAGAAGCTTCTTGCCAAGTTCGACGTTGGTGCCTTCGAGGCGAACAACGAGCGGAACCTGCAGACCGACTTCCTTCACCGCGGCAATCACGCCTTCGGCGATGACGTCGCACTTCATGATGCCGCCGAAGATGTTGACGAGGATGCCCTCGACCTTCGGATCGGCCGTGATGATCTTGAAAGCTGCCGCAACCTTCTCCTTACCGGCGCCACCGCCGACGTCGCAGAAGTTAGCCGGCTCTTTGCCGTACAGCTTGATGATGTCCATCGTCGCCATGGCAAGACCTGCGCCATTGACCATGCAGCCGATGTTGCCGTCGAGCGCCACGTAAGCGAGATCCCACTTGGAGGCTTCGATTTCCTTGGCGTCTTCTTCGGTCTCGTCGCGCAGCGCCTTGACGTCGTCATGGCGGAACAGCGCATTGCCGTCGAAGGACATCTTGGCGTCGAGAACGCGCAGATGGCCATTTTCCATGACGATCAGCGGGTTGATCTCAAGGAGGGCCATGTCCTTCTCGTTGAAGGCCTTGTAGAGGATCGGGAACAGCGCCTTGGCGTCTTCTGCAGCGGCACCGTCAAGCTCGAGAGCCTTGGAGATCGCAGCAATGTCCGCATCGCTCACACCCTTTTCCGGGTTGATGGCGATGGTGTGGATCTTCTCGGGCGTGTCGTGGGCGACAGCTTCGATATCCATGCCGCCTTCGGTGGAAACCACGAAGGCAACCTGGCCGACGGAACGATCAACCAGAAGCGAGCAATAGAGTTCGCGGGCAATGTCCGCACCGTCTTCGATGTAGAGGCGGTTGACCTGCTTGCCGGCATCGCCCGTCTGGGCCGTTACCAGCGTGTTGCCGAGCATGTCGCGCGAATGGGAAACGACTTCTTCGATCGACTTTGCGAGGCGAACGCCGCCCTTGGCGTCCGGGCCGAGTTCCCTAAACTTGCCCTTGCCGCGGCCGCCAGCATGGATCTGGCTCTTGACGACGTAGAGCGGGCCGGGAAGCTGCTTTGCAGCAGCTTCAGCTTCTTCGACCTTGAGGATGGCAACGCCTTCAGCAACCGGCGCACCGTAGCCCTTCAGAAGAGCCTTGGCCTGATATTCGTGAATATTCATGGAATAATCCCTGTTTGGAGCCGCTTGAAGTTATGACTTCAGCGACGGAGCGATGTTGATGCAGGCTTCGCAAAGACCAGCGACAGCGCCGACGGACTTCTGGAAAGCTGCTTCTTCTTCCTTGTTCAGTTCGATCTCGATGATGCGCTCGATACCGCCAGCACCGATGATGGTGGGCACGCCGACATACATATCGTCAACGCCATACTGGCCCGAGAGGTGGGCAGCGGCTGGCAGAACGCGCTTCTTGTCCTTGAGGTAGGATTCAGCCATTTCGATTGCCGAAGCAGCCGGTGCATAATAGGCCGAGCCGGTCTTCAGCAGGCCGACGATTTCCGCACCGCCGTCGCGGGTGCGCTGAATGATCTGCTCAAGGCGCTCGGCGGTCAGCCAGCCCATCTTGACGAGATCGGTCAGCGGAACACCGCCAACGGTGGAGTAACGGGCGAGCGGCACCATCGTATCGCCGTGGCCGCCAAGAACGAAAGCCGTGACGTCCTGAACCGAAACGTTGAATTCTTCAGCCAGGAACAGGCGGAAACGCGCGCTGTCGAGAACGCCGGCCATGCCGACGACCTTGTTCTTCGGCAAGCCGGAGAACTTCTGCAGCGCCCAGACCATGGCGTCGAGCGGGTTGGTGATGCAGATGACGAAAGCGTTCGGGGCATATTTCTTGATGCCGGCGCCGACCTGTTCCATGACCTTGAGGTTGATGCCGAGAAGATCGTCGCGGCTCATGCCGGGCTTGCGGGCAACGCCAGCGGTGACGATGCAGACGTCTGCGCCTTCGATGGCGGCATAATCGGAAGCGCCGGTAAGCTTCGCA
The DNA here is from genome assembly GCF_017313405.1 of Agrobacterium burrii. NCBI lineage: Bacteria > Pseudomonadati > Pseudomonadota > Alphaproteobacteria > Hyphomicrobiales > Rhizobiaceae > Agrobacterium > Agrobacterium burrii. The sequence continues at coordinate 6,928 of NZ_JAFLNA010000020.1, read as the reverse complement.
TTGAAACCTTCAACCGGGCCGGACTGGGCAATATCCAGACCCTTGCCCTGCGGAATGCCGTCGGCGATGTCGAAGAGGACGATATCGCCCAGTTCCTTCAGGCTGGCGAGGTGTGCCAGCGTGCCGCCGATCATGCCAGAACCAATAAGTGCAATTTTTTTGCGAGCCATCGAATGCTTCCTCTTGAGCTTCAATTCAATTTCACCGCGCCAAACCGGCAGCCAAATTGTCGCACTTCGATTAGCCCCATTGGCCAAAATTGGCAACAGATTCTTTTGTGATGAATATTTTCAATCGTTTAGATCATTATTTTCTTACGTAAACGTAAGAAAATGCGTCACGAAAGTGTCAAACTTTCCGCCGCTTTTCATGGTGAAGCACGAGATAATCAGCGCTGCGCATCTCAAACAGCCGCGAGGCCGTGCGATCGAACTCAAAACCTTCGGTGCCCTTGCGCTTGCCGAGCAAATCCTCCGGCATAGCCGCGGCGGAGGCGAAAAGCCTGACGCTGTGGTCGTAAAGCGCATCGATGAGGATGATGAAACGTTTGGTCTCGTTCCGCTTGTCCGCATTGAGGAACGGGATATGATCGATGAAGACCGTATCGAACCGATTGGCGATGGCGAGGAAGTCGGAAGCCCCGAGCGGCTTTTCGCAAAGGTCGGAAAACGAGAAACGGGCGACCCGACCGCTGGCACGCGGCACCAGAATGGAGCGGCCCTTCATTGGTATTTCCGTCGGCGCAACAAGATGACCGGCAGTCATGTGCCGCCAGGCCATATCCATTGCCTGATCCGCCGTACCATCAAGCGGCGTGACATAGACCGGCAGGCTTTCCAGCTTTTCCATCCGGTAATCAGTCGGGCTGTCCAGCGTCACCACATCCACATACTTTTTAAGCAAATCGACGAAGGGCAGGAACAGACCGCGATTAAGGCCGTCCTTATAAAGAATATCGGGCACGACGTTGGAGGTTGTCACCAAGGTGCAGCCATTGGCAAACAGCTCGCTGAACAGCCGGGCGAGGATCATCGCATCGGCGATATCCGTGACGGTAAACTCATCGAAGCATAACAGCTCGGCTTCCGCCAGAAGCTGCGCCGCGACGGGCGGTATGGGATCGGCCTGTTTGGTTTCACCATTCTTCAGCTTCTGCCGATGTGCGTGCACGCGATTGTGCACGTCCGCCATGAATTCGTGAAAATGGCAACGCCGTTTGGAAGAGACGGGGGCCATCTCGTAGAACATGTCCATCAGCATCGTCTTGCCGCGACCGACGCTGCCATGGACATACAATCCCTTGACAAAAGTGGCTGGTCCCGCCTTGCGCGCGAACATCCAGCCGAGCGCGCTTTTTTTCCTGGCGGGCTTGCGCGCCTTCAGATCAGCGAGAATACGATCGAGATGCGTGGCCACACCAAGCTGGGCGGCATCGGCCTGCAAAGTGCCAGCTGCCGTCAATGCGTTGAGTTGTTCAACGACACTATGATTGTAATCAGGCAATGGCTTCATGGAAAAGCGCCCCGGTCGCGGACGCAGCAAAGCACCCGCGACGAATGGAATGGCTCAGAACGAGGAAAGCAATCCGGATGCACCGGAAATGCTCATCGGCTGAGGCTGAGCGGCTGGCCGCTATTGGTCGTCCCATCAAAGCGGGCGTCGGCGCTCTTGTAGACACGGCCGATCGTATCACCCGAACGGTTCTTGAAGAGAACCATCTTGCCGGACACTTCCCAGGAACCCATCGCCGTCAGCTCACCGGAGCAACCACGGGTGCCGCCACGCGAGCCGCTGCCGAGATTGGTGAGCGTCAAGAACATGTCGCAATTTGCGCCGCCATTGGAGATGCGCCAGTTGCCGACCATGGATTCCTTGGTGACGTCGAGCGCCGTCGCCGGCGGGGCGGCAGAAGCGACATTCACGCCGCCAGGCGCCGCGGATGCGGGTGCCGAAGGGAACTGGCTGCCCGAAGCGCCACCGGGTGGCGGCAGGGCACCGGACTGAACGGAGGGGACCGGCTGTGCCTGCAACGGCGGCGTATAACCGGGGTTATTGCTGCCGTTGTTGTTGTAATCGTAGGAGGTACGTTGGCAACCGGCAAGGCTCATCACAACCGCAAGGCCCGTCACCACATATCTGAATTGCATATCAAGCTCCCGATTCTCTCGCTTCCGGAAAGACCATGATCGAACAAGAAGGCTGAATTATTACTAAAGCCTTACCTTGCACAAGCGATGGCCGGGATAATTACCATTTCGGTCAATTTTTACCGAAATTTCCCAGACCCGGTTGTAAAAAGAGCCGCGGTGGAGACCGCGGCCCGGATAAATTGCCGTCACCAGCGAATCGCCCTTAGACGCGGCGCTCGACCATCATCTTCTTGATTTCCGCGATCGCCTTGGCCGGGTTCAGACCCTTCGGGCAAGCCTGCGCGCAGTTCATGATGGTGTGGCAGCGATAAAGACGGAACGGATCTTCGAGATCGTCGAGACGCTCGCCCGTTGCCTCATCGCGGCTGTCGATCAGCCAGCGATAGGCCTGCAGCAGAACAGCGGGACCAAGGTAACGGTCGCCATTCCACCAGTAGCTGGGACAGGAGGTCGAGCAGCAGGCGCACAGAATGCACTCATAGAGGCCATCCAGCTTCAGGCGGTCCTCATGGCTCTGTTTCCATTCCTTGGCAGGCGCCGGCGAAACCGTCTTCAGCCATGGCTCGATGGAACGGTGCTGGGCGTAGAAGTTCGACAGGTCAGGAACCAGGTCCTTCACGACCGGCATATGCGGCAGCGGATAGACCTTAACCGTACCCTTGATCTCTTCCATGCCCTTGGTGCAGGCAAGCGTATTGGTGCCGTCAATGTTCATCGCGCAGGAACCGCAAATACCTTCACGGCAGGAGCGGCGCAGCGTCAGTGTCGGATCGATATTGTTCTTGATGTAGAGAAGCGCATCGAGAACCATCGGGCCGCAATCATCGACATCGATATAATAGGTATCGATACGCGGGTTCTGGCCGTCATCCGGGTTCCAGCGATAAATGCGGTATTCGCGCACATTCTTGGCACTATCCGGCTTCGGCCAGACCTTGCCTTCGCTGATCTGGGAATTCTTGGGGAGAGCGAGTTCAACCATGTCCAGTTCCTCAAATCAGTAGACGCGCGCCTTCGGCTCGATCTTTTTGGGATCGATGCCGTCGGCAATCAGGTCGGTGTGAACCGGGCGGTAGTCGAGCTTGACGTCGCCTTCGGGGCTGAGCCAGGCAAGCGTATGCTTGCGCCAGTTCACATCGTCGCGACCGGCGAACGGGCCATCGACGAAATCCTCGCGGGCGTGCGAACCACGGCTTTCCTTGCGCGCTTCCGCGCCATAGACCGTGGTAATCGCATTGGCCATCAGATTGTGCAGCTCAAGCGTCTCGACCAGATCGGAGTTCCAGACCATCGAACGGTCGGTGACCTTGATGTCAGGCAGCTCTTTCCAGATGGCGGACAGGCGCTGGCAACCGCTTTCCAGCGATTCCTGCGTGCGGAACACGGCCGCATCGTCCTGCATGGCGCGCTGCATCTTGTCGCGCAGCACCGCCGTCGGCGTCGAGCCATTGGCAAAACGCAAGCTGTCGAAACGCTCCATGATCCGGTCGCAGGCCGCGATATCCAAAGCGGGAACGGCCGAGTCGCGATCGATGACCTGTGCGGCGCGGATGGCCGCAGCACGACCGAAGACCACGAGGTCGATCAGCGAGTTCGAGCCGAGACGGTTAGCACCGTGAACCGAGGCGCAACCGGCTTCGCCAACGGCCATCAGGCCAGGCGCGACGCGTTCCGGGTTTTCGGCATCGGCGTTCAGCACTTCACCCCAATAATTGGTCGGAATGCCGCCCATATTGTAGTGAACCGTCGGCAGAACCGGGATCGGCTCGCGCGTCACGTCGACGCCAGCGAAAATCTTGGCGCTTTCGGAAATGCCCGGAAGACGCTCGTGCAGGATTGCCGGATCGAGGTGATCGAGATGCAGGAAGATATGGTCCTTGTTCTTGCCAACGCCACGGCCCTCGCGGATTTCCATCGTCATGCAGCGGGACACCACGTCACGCGAAGCAAGGTCCTTCGCGGATGGCGCATAACGCTCCATGAAGCGCTCGCCTTCGGAGTTGACGAGATAACCGCCTTCGCCGCGTGCGCCTTCGGTAATCAGGCAACCTGCGCCATAAATGCCGGTTGGGTGGAACTGCACGAATTCCATGTCCTGAAGCGGGAGGCCGGCACGGGCGATCATGCCGCCGCCGTCGCCAGTGCAGGTGTGGGCAGACGTTGCCGAGAAATAGGCGCGGCCGTAACCGCCGGTCGCCAGCACCACCATCTTGGCGGAGAAGCGATGGATCGTACCGTCATCGAGGTTCCAGGCGACGACGCCGGTGCAGCGACCATCCGCAGACATTATGAGGTCGAGCGCGAAATATTCGATGAAGAATTCAGCGTTGTGGCGCAGCGACTGACCATAAAGCGTGTGTAGAATGGCGTGGCCGGTACGGTCGGCGGCGGCGCAGGTGCGCTGCACCGGCGGGCCTTCACCGTAATTCTGCATATGGCCGCCAAACGGGCGCTGGTAGATCTTGCCCTCGGCATTGCGCGAGAAGGGCACGCCGTAATGCTCCAGCTCATAGACCGCCTTTGGCGCTTCCATGGCGAGATATTGCATCGCGTCGACGTCGCCGAGCCAGTCGGAGCCCTTTACGGTGTCGTAAAGGTGCCACTGCCAACAGTCAGGCGTCATGTTGGTGAGCGAAGCGGCGATACCGCCCTGCGCCGCCACCGTGTGCGAGCGCGTCGGGAAAACCTTGGTGATGCAGGCGGTCTTGAAACCCTGTTCGGCCATGCCGAGCGTGGCGCGAAGACCCGCGCCGCCGGCACCCACCACGATCACGTCATAGGAGTGATCGACATAGGTGTAGGCCTTGCCATTCTGGGAAGGTGAACTGATCGATGCCATGGCGGACTTATCCTGCGAATGCGATTTTCAGAATGGCGAAGATGCAAAGACCGCCAATCAGAATCGCGAAAAACGTGTTGAGCATCAGAAGAACGAGCTTCAAAACCTCGGCGTGAATGTAATCTTCGATGATGACCTGCATGCCGAGCTTCATGTGGACGAGGCCGGAAACCAGCACCAGAGCCATGATGACCGCGACGAGCGGGTTGGACAGCGCGGCTGCAACTTCCGGATAGGGCGCGCCGGCATATTTGATGAGGAAGACCACGAAGAAGATCAGCAGGGGAACGTTGGCGACCGCCGTCAGGCGCTGACGCCAGAAATGGTCGGTGCCTTCCTTGGCGGAGCCGAGGCCGCGAACCTTTCCGAGAGGTGTACGCATATCCATGACAGGCTTCTCCTTAGCGCACGATCAGGGCGATGACCCAGATGAGCGCGGTCAGACAGATCGACGCTACAAAGGTCGCCTTGGCGAGTTTCGTGTTGAAGTTCTTCTCAAAGCCGTGCCCGAGATCCCACATGAAATGGCGAAGGCCGCCTAGCATGTGGTGAACGAGAGCCCAAGTATAGCCGATCAGAATAATCTTGCCGATAATCGTACCCATCGCCCAGCTGACCCAGTCGTAATAGGCCGGGCCGGAAGCAAGCGCGATAAGCCACCAGGCGACCAGCAGCGTTCCGAAATAAAGGGCGGAACCCGTGATGCGGTGCACGATGGACGCGACCATCGTCGGAATCGGCTTGTAAATTTGAAGATGCGGCGACAAAGGCCGGGTATTTGTCAAATTCGCCATCAGAACCTCGCGGCGTTTTCCCGTGCGCCCATCAGACAGGACGCCCCCAAGCAACTGCACATGACGAAAGAATGTGCATTGCACCAACCGCGACGTTTAATCACATGGGGGCGTCACGACAAGCATATTTCATGACCGATTCGAATTTAATCGATTGGTTCACGAATTTTTTTGGGTTTTTTTTGCCTGAAAATAAAAAATCGAGTGTTTCCAAGATTTACACTCTCAAAATATTTACCTTTACGTAATTCAGGAATCGTGTAATTTACCTTTGATTAACCAAGAAAATCCGGAGAATGAGGCTCATGTTACAGCGTCGAATCGCCGCTTTCGCCATGGTCGCCACGGGCGTCGTTTTCGCCGTGATGCCTCCTGTAATGGCAGAGGATTTTCAGGGCCGCCATCTTTATCAGCACCGTCAATCACAGGTCAGTTTCTCCACCGATGGGCTGCCATCCACCCTCTCCGGCGGCACCTATGTCGGCGCGATATCGGCGCTGCGCGTTCGCGGCAACGGCAATTATTTCGCGGTAGGCGGTCGGCTTGCGCGAAACGGCGCAAACGCAACAATCGGTGCCCGGCTTGCACCGAAAGCTAAAATCATCAATGTCCGCGCCGAAACCGCCGGCGACGCCTGTGCTTATGAGCATGGTGTGTGCATCATCCGGCCTTAATCAGACGAAACGCCAGACGGTAGTCTTTTTCACTTCGCTGTCTTCCAGCGCCCGTGTCACCGGCACCTCATAGGTCGCCTCGGCACGAAGACGCTGTCTGGGCAGGTAGGCACGCCCCGGATCGCCCACAAGAACGCTCACGCCCTTCTCAGTCAGTTCCAGAAACCATGGAACGAGAAGTTCGGCAAAGGCGCGGTCGTAAAACACGTCGCCCGCCAGCAGAACATCCGCCTCAACCGGCTTGCCCACCAAGTTGATCCCGGTAAAATCGACAGCCACGCCATTAAGCGCCGCATTCAGCCGAATGGCCGTCTCCGTCCACGGATCGATATCGGCAGCCAGAACGCTGGTGGCGCCCGACTTTGCGGCGGCGATGGCGACCAGTCCGGAGCCGCTGGCGAAATCCAGTACACGCTTGCCGCACACGCTGTCAGGGTGATCCAGCACATAACGGGCAAGCCCCTGCCCACC